>JBLMWG010000065.1:0-19949 GCA_050257115.1 Bacillota bacterium | reverse complement strand
GCACTGGATACCATGGGACCTCTTCGTTCCATACCGTAGGAGGTGCTCCCCAGAGCTAACACAAAGGCTAAACCCATGCTTAGTTTTTTCATCGTATAACCTCCTCCGACTTCTCAACCTCCGGGTACAAATGCAATCTGGTTGCCAAAAAATAGGTACAATCCTCACAACCCCGCCTTGTCATCTTGACCCTAGAAGACCCTATTGAAAAACTCGCACCCCATCGATTCACAGAACCCATTTTGAACGTATATCGTCACCAGTCCGTCAGATTCTAGACACCTAAAAATACACTCTATTTCATTACGACTTAATTTGTATCAACCTGGAGCACTGGCATGGCTTGCTTATATAAAAGTTGAAAGAGTTCTCGAAAACTCATTTCAGAGAACCAAGGAGGCCCTTATGAAATTACTCATCGCACTCTTACTACTGACACCAGTTATGAGCTTCGCTAAGGTTAAGCCCAACCCCACATATCGCCGCCAATCAGCAAGCCACCCAGCGGAAAGTTTCAATGTGATTATCAATACGGGACAAAAGCGTGCTTGGTATAAAATCTGGCAAGACAAGAACGGAAAATTCTATGCAGCCAGTAACGGTGGCCAACCAACAGTGGGCGTTTTATCAGAACAAAACTTTCAATTCCTGAATATGCAATCCCGACAAGTGGCTTCGATGCCTGCGGTATCCACTGCTGTATGCCAAAAATCAAATATGATGCTTGTGAAAAACGGCAAAGTTATCCGCAGCGCTTGCATTGGAGCCAAAAATAAAACAACTCTTAAAATGACAGAGCTGGCGGGCTTCCTAGCGATGCTGCAATAACTGTTGAAACAAAACACCCAGGAACGTGACCATCTTTTTATCAGAGGGGTTCGTGAGTCTAAAAAAGAAAACCACAGATCTTCCCCAGATCGCCCATACTTCTCAATGAGGCGCTTTTTGCGCTTTAGTTTGCGTTCGTAAAGGTTCTAAACAGAAACTACTCCGTAGACATCTCAAAATAAGAAAAAAGCTCTCTGCAAGATGCCATCTCGATCCTATTCACGTTGACGATCCCACTTCAAACATTAGATCGACATTCTTAAGTGGCACCTATGTTGCTTTCCACTCTTTTAAGCAACCTCGGAGGAACAATGAGCTCATCGCTTAAAAAAGCTTTCGAAATGAAAACAGAAATAATGTGTTTAAGTTTCGCGCTGCTTTCTACGGCTTGTTCTCCGATGAGTTTTACTCCCGCTGGTCAAGCCTCAGCTCTCCAACAAGATACTTCGCCCGTTGGTTCCAGTGAAGTTGCAGGTTCACCTTCAAATGTTGTTTCGAGTTCAGGCACGACACAAACTTCTGCGCCAGTGGTAACATCAGATCAAGGTACTCTCGTCACAACCAGCCCCTTTAGTGCTGACATTAGTCTTCCGAAATGCGTTGATACCACTCAGGATCCATTCACATTTGAATTGATTTCAGGCGCTGACGACAAAGTCGTGTCTGCGCAAGTCACAAGTCTACCGACGGATGCAAGTGGCGCAGCCGACTACCAAAACTATTCAGCCTACGCCGTTTATCAACAGGATGGTCACCTTCAAGGCGAAATAGCTCACATCGAGGCGACAATCGACAACCAAGGAGTCTATGGCTACTTCAACTGTAATCTCCAAACCTACATGATGAGTGAGTTAGATAAAAAGTTAAATATTCCATGGGTTAACTCTATCCCACGCACAAAGATCAGCGTGCTGATGCCTGATGCTTCTGCCAAACCAGTGGGAATCCTTTTGGAAAACCAAAAAACTCAACAAATTGTTTTGAGATGCTTTAAATAAGAACTCACTATAGCCAAGAAAACAAAAAGGCTTCGTCACCGAAGCCTTTTTTATCTACAGAAACATTCCGCGAAGACTGCGGATATCACGAATAAGGTCTTCCACCGCCTCATTCACATTATCAAGCTTGTGATAAACCTGAGTCATGTCCTTCTCTTTACGGACATGGGCCTTAAGCTCTTTCATCGCATTTCTTGCCCCTTCGATCGAAAAACGATCTCTGTGCAAAAGTTTACGAATCAACAATGCATTTTCGACGTCTTTGCGCGTGTACATGCGTTGATTGTTGGAAGCTTTTTTAGGTTTAAGAACTTCGAACTCGGTTTCCCAGTAACGCAACACGTACTGTTTGATACCCAAGATTTCAGCCACATCGCCGATTTTAAAAGCCATCTTCTGAGGGATCGCTTTAATCTCTTCCATCAACTTATCATCACAAAGCATCGCAGGAATAGAAATTGGTTGAGCCTGCACTGTTTCAGTCATCTGAACAGATTCGGTTTCAACAAATTCAAGATGCTGATCTCCCAACGCAAGCTCTGAGCTTTCAAAGCTCATTTGCTGATCGTCCACAGGAGTCATCGGATACTCTGTACGCTCGCTATAAACAGGCGCCATCGTCTCCGATTCCGAACTATTCATCATCACCGTAGTCGTCGTCGTCATCGTCATCATCCTTGAGATGTTCGTACTCTTCACCGTTCAACATCGCCTTCAATACTTGTGAAGGACGGAATGTAAGAACGCGACGAGCCGAGATTTTGATTTGCTCACCAGTTTGTGGGTTGCGCCCGATGCGCTCATTTTTACCACGAACTACGAAATTACCAAATCCAGAAATCTTAACCTTTTCGCCATTTTGCAAAACATGCTTCAAGGTATCGAAGCACAGTTCCACCAATTCAGACGCTTCCTTTTTAGAGAAACCGATTTTTTGGTAAACGTTTTCGACGATATCGGCCTTCGTCACTGTTGATTTACCCAAGTTTTGGCCAGCCATTGTGATCCTTCACTTTAACGTATTTAACTTCTAACTCACTCGCCTGCTGGGCTTTCGTAAGAAGCTCTTACAACAAGCCTAGCAAGCATCTGAAAACAATCAAGAATTTATCTCACAGAAAGATCAAAATTCTTCTTCAAACTCTCAAGAACCTTGGTTGTCACTCCGGAGATCTGCTCTTCTTGCAGTGTGGCATTTTTATCTTGAAGCCACAAACGGATGGCGACGGATTTCTTACCCGCTTCCATTTTGTCGCCTTCATAGAGATCAAATACATCCACATTCACAAGCAACGCCCCCGCCGCTTTGCGAATATCTTTCAGAACATCACCCACCTTCAACGCCTTTGGCATCACGAAGGCAAAGTCACGCTCAACAACTTGGAACTTAGAAACACTTTGAATACGATACGGACGAGGTTGACCTTTGTACAACTGCTCAAGGTCGAACTCACCCACCACTGCAGGAACACGGATCTTCGCTTCATCCAACAAAACTGGATGAAGGGTTCCAATGAATCCCACTTTTTTACCTTCCACCAACAATTGAGCATATTGCCCTTGATGCATGAAGGCTGGAACTTCCGTTTTATTGGTTGGAGTGACCCATGTGTATGCAGAGATATTTAAAGCCTTCAAAAGAACTTCAACCGACGCCTTAAGCTCAAATACGATTGGATAATCCAAAGATTTATTCCAAAGGTTTTCGGATTTACCCCAAAGAGCAAAACCAAGGCGTGAATTTTCACCGTAGCCACCATTTTCTTGAGTGAAGAATGTGCTACCAATTTCAAACAAACGACCTTGCATGTTTCCATAGTGGAAGTTTGTTGAAAGGTTTTTAAACAAACCAAAACTCAAAGAAGATCTCATCACGTCCATTTCTTCATTCAATGGATTCATGATGCGGATTTCCTTCGCTGTTGCTGACAAGCCCGCTGCTTTCAAAGTTGAAACATCACCCAAGAAAGCTTTTTCAGCTTTAGAGCCTACGAAAGCAAAGTTGAATGCTTGTTGGAAGCCATCAGCGCGCACAAGCTCGCTCACGGTTTTATTTAGCATAAAGCCTTTGTCGTGATGAGCCGGAGGATTTGTGAACACAGGCAACGCTTCAGGAATATGGTCGTAACCATTTAAGCGCGCGTACTCTTCCACCAAATCCATATCTTGCTCAAGGTCGAAACGGAATGTTGGAGGCAACACCTTAAAAGTCTCACCAGATTTTTCAATCATGCAACCAAGACGTTTCATATAATCCACGAATTGCGCTTCTTCGGCCGCATACCCCAAACGATCGGAAACAGTTTGAACTGTGATCGAAATTGGATTTTTCTTTACTGGGTTTGGATAAAAGTCGTGATGATCTGCGAGTGCTTCACCGCCAGCCACTTCCAATATCAAAGCCGTTGCGCGATTCAAACCACGCAAAGCTCCATCTGGATCCACCCCACGAGAAAAACGGTAAGCAGAATCTGTATCAATTCCGTGAGTGCGTGATGTTTTACGAGCACTCATTGGAACAAAGTAAGCTGATTCCAAAAAGATCTCTGTTGTGCCGTCGGTCACGCCGGAGTTTTTTCCCCCCACTACGCCGGCCAAACACATCGCGTGGGATGCATCACGAATCGTCAGCTCGTCACCTGTCAAAGATTTCTCAGTGCCATCCAAAGTGATGAACTTTTCACCCGCTGTCGCGCGATCTACGATCACCTTTTTACCACCGATAAAGGCCGCATCAAAGGCATGCAATGGTTGACCCAACTCCATCATCACAAAATTTGTCACGTCGACGATGTTATTGATGGAGTTCATACCCACCGATTCCAGACGGTGTTTCAACCACTCTGGAGAGGGACCCACCTTAACACCTTTGATCACCCGACCTGTGTAACGAGGGCACATATCAAAAGCTTTTACTTCCAGGGCGATTTCCGATTTTGTCGATTTAGAACCCAATTTTGGTTCCGCCTTTGGAGCGTTCAATTCTTTACTTAACAAACAAGCCACTTCACGCGCCAAACCGAAGTGACTTAAACAGTCCGCACGATTCGGAGTCACCTTCAACTCGAAAGTGATATCGTCGTAGCCACCGTACTCTGCATAGGATTTCCCAATCGGTGCATCGGCTGGAAGAATCGCGATACCGTCAGATTCTTTCGCCAAGCCCAGCTCTTTCAAAGAACACAGCATACCAGCAGAGTCCACGCCACGAACCGCAGATTTTTTAATCGCAAAATTACCTGGCAAAACGGCGCCCGGCAAAGCCACGATCACGCGATCACCCGCTTTATGGTTTTGCGCACCACAAACGATTTGATGAACCACATCACCAGTAGAAACGCGGCAAAGAGATAATTTATCCGCATTCGGATGTTTGTCTTTTTCTAGGATATGACCAATCACCACGTGATTGAAGTCTTTTGCGAGGTTGGTGATCTCCTCAACCTCAAGACCTGCGCGAGTCAATGTCTCAGCAAGTTCCTCTGGTTTAGAGAAAAACTCTTTCACATCCACATATTCTTGGAGCCATTTTAAACTGATCTTCATTTTACAAACTGCCTTAAGAAACGAACGTCATTTTCAGGGAACAAACGGATGTCTTCGATGCCGTACTTGATGATGGCCATACGCTCAACACCAAATCCGAATGCGAAACCTTGATATTTGGGATATTCAATTTTCGCCATTTGGAAAACTTTTGGATTCACCAAACCGCAACCGCCAATTTCAATCCAACCTGTCTGCTTACAAAGACTGCAACCTTTACCTTTACAAATAGGGCATGAACAATCCACTTCGGCAGAAGGTTCTGTGAATGGGAAAAAGCTGGGACGGAAACGAGTTTTTAAACCCGGGCCGAAATATTCACGCACGAAGAAGCTGATTGTCCCCTTCAAATCCGCCATGGAGACTTTCTCATCCACGCATAAAGCTTCGATCTGATGGAAGTTTGGTAAATGGGAAATATCACTATCACAACGGAACACTGGGCCTGTACCGATCACACGCAAAGGCAACTTTTCAGTTTCCATTGTGTGGATTTGAATCGGACTCGTGTGTGTTCTCAATACGTGATTTTTATCGATAAAGAACGTATCCTGCATATCACGCGCTGGATGATCCGCAGGAATGTTAAGCGCTTCGAAATTATAATAATCTTTTTCGATCACTGGACCAGTGCGAACGCTATACCCAAGACGGGACATAATCGTAAAGATCTCTTCGATCACCATATTTACTGGATGCTGAGAACCCTTACTACGAGTAAAGGCCGGCAAAGTCAGGTCCAACTCTTCGTTGGCCATTTTTGCATTCACTTCCGCTTTTTTTAGATTTTCTTCAGCTTCGGTGTAAGCCGCTTCAAGCACAGCCTTCACTTCATTGACCTTCTTACCAAAGAGAGGTTTTTCCTCTTTCGGCAAAGTGGCCATTTCTTTCATAATTTCTGTCAAGGAACCACTTTTCCCAAGGTATTGAACCTTTAGATCGTAGAGTTCCTTAGAGCTTGGAGCTGTCTTAAACGCCGCCAGAGCTGCTTCTTTAATGGAATCAAGTTTGGATGTGCTCATAGATCCCAGTTATCCCGCCAAAACCCTCTATATTCAAGAGTTTGGCCCGCTTAGCCCATAGCGCCAAAATACACTGCCGAGTATTTAGGCAAAACCCACCCTAAGGCCCCATTGGCCACGTCCTAATTTGAGATTTTACCTCGAGACATTAGGCAGACAGGAAGGTTCTCGCTATACTGCTGGAGGGGGAGTTTTATGAAGCATTGGTTAGTCCTAATCACCTTGATCACATATTCACACTACAGCTTTGCACAATCCGTCGATTCAGAAGTCGAAACTGAACTTTCGTGGGGACAAACAGAAGAGGCAAAAGCCGAAGCTCAGGAACAAGCCAAGTTCCTCGAACGCGAAAAAATCCGCAAAACCCAAATGAAGCAACAAGCCCTTAAATCCGCTGAAGAGGCCAAAAAAATGGAAGCGGCTGCTGTACAACAAGTACAGATCACAGTCAGAGAAAAAGAGAGACTCACAGCCGAGGTCAAAGAGTATCAACGTCAGATTAAAATCAACGAAGAGCGCAAAGCCAAGGCACAAAAGGACATTCAACTCTCAAAGGATGAGGCAGATCGCTACAGAAGAATCGCACAGGAATACAAAGTTCAACGCGACTCTTCTCAACGAGAGCTGGAGCGACTGAATAAAGAAAGCGCCAATATCGCAAAATGGACTCAAGAAGCAAAAATGAAAGCCTTGAACGCTAAAAAAGATGCTGCTTATGCAGCCGCCCAAACCAAACAAAAAGAGGCGGCGAACGAAAAAGCCCTCCAAAGTGGCAATCGCATCTATCGCGGTATCAGCTCCGAAAGATAGTCCGAACTCACATCCCTGGCTGCAGAGAGGGTGTCTAATTTGCCGACAATCCTCTCGGGCCCGGGCGCTTTTTACAGGGCCCCGTTCCCCGAGCAAAAGATTTCTCTTAAAAATAAGCTAAGCCCTTCTATCTTAAGGGAAAAACAGCTATAACCTTGCCACTCATGGCACATAAAAACAAAACCAACTATAGTCCTTATAAGGCCCGACAAGAAGCACGCGCAAAATCTGCGGGTGCAACTACGGCCCCACCCCCATCTGAACACCGTGGACGCCACAAAAAGCCGGAAAGTATTTTTGAGTTGAACGAAGCCAACGATCGCTTGGCCGACATTTTCCGCAATCACGATTTCGATCTTGTGAATCACCAACAGCGCCTGCAGCTTGCTCATTTCTATCGCCTGTTGATGCTCAATCAAGAAAAAGAAAACTTCACGCGCTTGCTGAAACTAAAAGACATCGCCATCAAGCACTTCATCGATAGTATTATCATCATGAAGTACACGAAGCTTCAGTTTCCCTTGTTGGATGTCGGCACAGGTCCCGGGTTTCCCGGTATTCCCTTGAAGATCATGCACCCTCACGAGCAAATTCTTTTGGGCGAAGGTGTGCAACGTCGCGTAGAGTTCTTGAAACACGTGCGCACTGAAATGAAACTTCCAAAGTTGGACATCCTCGGTCGCAACATCAACCAGCATTGCGTGTACCCAGTGAATGGCGCAATCACTCGCGCCGTCGAAGACATCGGCAATACATTGAACAACGTGATAAGTTGTTTGAATGTCGGCGGTCGCGTTTACTTTATGAAGGGCCCTGGCGTGGATCCTGAAATTGAGATGGCAAAAAAAGACTGGGGTGAATACTACAAGCTCGTTGAAAACACACCGTATTCCCTTCCCAATACACCTCATGAACGCCGCATGGTCGTTTACGAGAAAATCAAAAACATGCCTTTGCCTGAGGAAGATGAAGGCGAGGAGCTCCTAATGGATGAACTTTCCGGTGAAGAGAAAAGACGTTGGGCGGCATACAAATGATTGAGATCACATCCAAAACAAATGAACACTTCCGTCGCTGGTTGGATCTAGCTTCTGCTCGTGGAATCAAGAAACACAGTGAGTTCATCTTAATGGGCGAAAAGCTTATTGAAGAATTCATGACGAACCCCAACTTTAAAATCAAAGGTGAAATCCTTCACGAAGATCTTAAATCAGTGACCTTGGGATCTGCAGCGGCGAAAGCAGCACGCATCCCTATCTACAAGCTTCCTAAAGCGATGTTTAACGAAGTCGATATTATTGGAACACATTACAACCTGCTGGTTCTTGAGACGAAAGATATTGAGCCATTGAGCGCGATGGCAAAACCAGAAGGCCTTGAAATAATCGCCCCCTTAGGGGATCCTTCCAACCTAGGAGCCCTCGGACGCTCAGCAATGGCCTTTAAGGTCAGCAAGATCATCCTCACGGAAGAAAGCTGTTCCCCCTATCATCCGAAGGCGATTAAAGCTTCCGCGGGGGCTTTACTAAAGCTACCACTCCTAAAAACCACGAAGTTTGCTGAATTCGTTCAGAACAACAGTGACATTTACGCTTTGGATATGAAAGGCGAAAATGTCGCAAAGTTCAACTGGCCGAAAAATCTGCGCCTTGTAATTGGTGAGGAAGGTCCTGGATTTAGTGGACTGAAGGGACTCAATCGTCTGTCGGTTCCAACCCAGGGAGTGGAGTCATTGAACGCGACCGTAGCAGCATCCATAGCGCTTTTCACTTATGCGCAAAAGTATTCGTAATATTTATCTAAACTTAAAGTGGCTCAGCAGTGGGCCGCTGAGATTTTCCGTATCTAACACTGTCATAAAATCATAGCATCCCAGAGCCGCATCAAAAACTGGCTGCAAACACACCAAAGCTCCGGCCATGAGATAAGCCCTTAGTAAGCTTGGTAAAACTTTTTTCGCATGCCCTGGAAGCATAGGTCGCTCTGTGTTCAGCGCTTGCGATGAGAGTGCTCCTCGCCGCGCTTGAACTAAATCTGGAGTCGCCACATAGGAATGTGCCCTTAGATAATCCACAATTTGCAGAATTTGTTCTTGGCCGTCAGAGTAAACACTGGCCAGGCCAAACACATAACGCACGTTGTGTTCCTTAAGGAACTCCGCCAGCCCACGCCAAAGAACATGAATCACTCGCCCGTCGCGATAAGACGGGTCAACACATGCCCAAGAAAGTTCGGCTTTAATTCCCTGCTGTTGCAGTAAACGTGTGATGATAAAATCATCCTCCGCCTCAAAGCGCAGTGTATCTGAAGACACAGTCACTCGGTACGTGCCCACCAACTTGCCGGCGCCATTGCGGACCAATAAATGCCTCGCCTTCAAATCGTCTAAAGTCAAAATATCACGCACACCCGGGAAACAGAGTTTGCGAAGCTCCAGCACTTCCTCAAGGTGAGTTATATTTTGACTCCATTGCAGAGTTAGTCTTTCAAAATCCACTGTTAACAATTGTTAACCCCCTGCAACGAGCTTACATCTGTTTTTGAAGTTTGCAATTCAAAACAAGGGTGATTAGCATCAAACAATGGAGCTTCGCTTAAAAAACATCACAACGGCATTTTTCAAAATTAAGTCTCTTCAGATTCAGTCTGGCGAGCGCGTTTTAATCAAAGGCCCCAGCGGGACAGGGAAAACCACGCTCTTGCATGTTTTAGCAGGTCTTTATATTCCGACTTCTGGCGAAGTTCTTTGGAATGCTGAAACTATCTCGGGCCTCAGTGAGAACCAAATCAGCCATCTGCGCAAAAGACAAATGGCCTTGATCTTTCAAAACCTCAACCTCCTTCCCTACTTGACTGCTCTTGAAAATATCGAACTCGGCGGAGTCACAGCGAAGAAGGCTCAAGAACTTTTGCAACTCGTCAATTTGAACGAAAAAGCTCGCACGCGAACTCAGCAAATGAGCTTGGGGGAACAACAGCGAGTTGCCGTCGCGCGAGCTCTGGGGCAGTCACCACAGGCACTTCTCGCCGATGAGCCCACTTCAAGTCTTGACGATACAAATGCGACTCAAGTGATGGAATTGCTAACTCTACAAAATAAAAACACTCTTGTTATGGTTAGCCACGATCACCGCGTTGAAAAATATTTCGATAGAATTTTGACAATGCAGGAGATTACTGCATGAATCCTCTGCGTTTATCTTATCTATATTTAAAGCGACATCTTTTCACGACAGTCGTTACTGTGGCCGCCCTTTCTATTGCGATTGCCGCGGTGACTGTATTACTGAAACTCGAAGTCCTGTCTCATTCCCGCTTTGATACTTTGGCGCCACAAGGTGATGCCATCGTAGGGGCGAAGTCTGGTGGCATTGATATCCTGCTGGGAGCTTTAAATTTCGAGGGCGAAATTCCAAACTACTTGCCGCAGAATCTTTTTGAAACCTTAAAGGCAAAAAAAGATATCCAGTTTGAAGACAAGACAAACTTCAAAGAAGGCTTCACCGTCACTCACATCACACCGATGTTATTTTTCGGCAAATACAAATCCTACACTTTAATTGGGACGGATGACTCCATCTTAAGTCTCACACCGATTCAATTTGCCCCGGAACTTGCCGCAGGGACTTTCCCACAAAACGGTGGCGAAGTTTTGCTCGGAGCTGGTGTTGCCAAAAATGAAGGCCTTGGATTAAGCCAATCCATTTACGTTCACGGCGAAATTCACGGATCAAAAATATGGGGTGCAGCTTTCCCCGTAAAAATCGTCGGCATCCTAAAACCGACAGGTAAAGCCTGGGATCAAGGCATCTACTCAAACTTAGAAACAGCCCAAACCGCCGTGATGAGCGTTCCCGGCTACAACACAATCTGGGGACCCAAAGTATTAAGTTATTTTATTATGAACATCCAAAAAGGTGGTGAAGAGGGGCTTGCCACGTTAATCAACCAAAGAACCGTATCTCAAATCGCCTTCGTTAATAAAGAAAAGACTCATTTAGAAGATCTTACGAGTTCCAATCAAAACCTACAGCTGCTGATCGCTTCAATTTTGTTGATACTAACGACTCTCACGGTCCTCGCCGTCTTCTTCACACGTATTGAAGCCCGCGCCATGGAGTTAGCGGTCTTAAGAGCTCTGGGCTATTCCCGTCGCGAACTGACTCGATTGTTACTGATTGAGGGTTTATGGATGGGGACTATCTCCATCATTATCGCCGCGATAATCGAAGTGATCCTTAGCCCGATCATTCTATCGTCAACAGGAGCAAATCTCCCCCTACCAACAACAGCAAATTTTCCACCGTGGATGATTCTAGTTACAGGATTCTTCTCCCTTATCGCCGTCATCTTAGCAAGTCTCCCACCCGTATGGAAACTCTACCGCCAAGACATCCACACCACCCTCAGAAACATCTAAGGGTGCCTGCTTCTTTTTTTGCGACTCCATGAGTCGCAGAAAAAGAAGCAGGCACCTTTTCAGGCACCTTTTCAGCACGGAATGAGTTGTTTGAGGGCTTCTGCTGAGGGGTCTTTATCCCAAAGTGATAGAACATAGCCTCCGCCGCCGGAGCCAGTTGGTTTTACGGCGATAGCGCCTTGGCTGCGCAGCCATTGGATGTGACTTGCGGGGGCACCTTCGTTGAGGCCCCATTTTTCGAAACAGGAGCCGGCAAGTTCGATGGCTTCCACCAAAGCTTTTTTGCCTTGAGCTTCATCCATATGCAGAGCCATTTCGGCGATTTCCACGGCTTTCGCCATATCGCGATCAATCTCTTGGCCTAGCGGAGGATTTGCCGCCAAAAGTTCTTTTACTTTATTGACAGCATCGACCGTAACTCCGCGTTTCCCAGAGTAGGAAATATACCAGTGAGGTTTCCAAACTGGAGTCACTGGTTTGCGTTCACCATTACGGACAAAGCGCAATCCTTCCCCTGATAAGGCCACAGCAATATCTACTCCACTGCTTTCACCGTGGAAAAGGTCTTCCAGATTTCGAGAGAAATCATAGAACTCTGCCGATTCAACATACCCCAAGTGTCCCAACCAACGAGTCAAGGCCACACAAAGGGCTGCCGAAGCCCCCATCCCCGCGCCCACTGGCAACGAAGACTCAATGTACAAAGTTCCCGTCAAATTTTGACGAGCTATTTTTTTTAGCTGAAATGCTTTCTCCAGAACACCCCAAATCAAGAGCTGTAATTCCTGCCCGTGATTCCCATGCAGTTCCAACTGCAAAGCCTGAGTTCCCGGAGTATACTTCAACTCAAGAGTTCGAGATGGAATTGGAAAAACCAAGGCCGGATAGCCGCGAATGACCGCATGCTCGCCAACCAGAATCCACTTCCCGTAAGCTGTACAACTAAACTCAGTGGGCATTTTCTTTTACACCTTCAAAAGCGAGGACCTTAAAAGTCTTCGCAAAGTGTTCACGATACTCTGCGAACTTCTTCACTTGGTCGTGACGGAAAAGCATGTGCACATTCGCGCCAGCATCCATCGTCACCAACGGGCCATCTTGCCATTTATTCCAAAGTTTTTGGCAGTCATCCAAAACTTGCTTAGAGCCTTCCGTCATATAGCTAAATGCCGGAACGCTGGTTTCAAATAACTTATGCATGTCGATGAACTCATCCCACACAATTTGACGAGCCATGTGCCAGTCATCAAATTGCAAAGCTTGGGAAAGATCTTTCAAACGAATTTCAGCGCGCTCCGGGCGGCCTTCAAAACGAGGGCTGGTTGTCACCATCTTGTGCGCATCAGAACTAGAAACTTCTTTTTTAGAATCTTCGACGACCACAACAATGTGGTGCATATCTTTAACTGGCAAATTCATTGGCTCTGCATATTCATGCTGCCACAAAGCCCATGGTGAAAACAATGAACGACAAGAAGATCCCGAACCTTGTCGAGAAAGCTCTGACAAAGTCTTTTTATCTGCGCCCCATGGGTGCGGATTGATCTGCTGAAATATTTCCGCTGCTGCCAATGTCAAAGCTGCAAAACTAGAAGCAGAACTCGCAAGCCCACAATCAGAAGGAAAGTTATTAGCGGACTCTACGAGGAAGCTTTTCGTCACTCCCCATTTAGATTTCAAATTCGCCAAGTGTTTCAAGAAACGCTGTTGACCTTTTTCAGACAAATCAATCGGCTGTAAATCTTCTCGAACCAAAGCCCTCCATTGATCCTGATCACCCTCAATCATCGTCAAACGAACGAAGGTTCGCAAGTTTTCAAGAGTATAAGACAAAGATGCATTTGTGGGCTTGTTCCCAGAGCCTTCAATTTTGCCCATATATTTAATCAACGCGATATTTGACGGAGCTGATACCAAAACAGATTTCATGATTTACTCCTCTCACTCACCTGAAGCCCAACAGAGATTTGCCGGTGAGAAGATACGATTTTTAAATTCTTATTCTGACAGTAATTTTCTAAATGAGAGGCTTCGTTACGCTTCGTAACAACAAACAACACATCCGATCCCAAGGCCCCACAACCTTTAGCTGCCACCACACCACTTAAAGCACGAATGTCCTGCAAAAGCGCCAGGGTCGGCTCGCAGGTAAAATTCAATTTTACCAATTCAGCCGCATAGTCCTTCACCCCTTCTATCAACAATGCAGAAGACTGCTCGTTGAATGCGGTTTGAACTTTCGCAAAGCTTTTCTCAAGACCTGAAGAATCAAACTCCTTCAAAGTTTTCAAATGCTCATGCGTTGGCACTTTATTACCCGTGTGGATCAAGTAAAACTCAAGATCTTCAAAAGGCCACGTCGCCACCGAAAGCATTCCACGACGTTTATCAAAGAACGTCAAAGAGCCTTTCATTTGCCCAATTAAATCAGCCCCACTCGGCGGAGTACCCTGACCATTCCACGCAAATTCCGTGTAAGTCGAAAGCAGATGCTTATAATCAAACATCAACTCCATCCCTTGCATGTGCGGCTCTTTATAAAGCCACAAGGAATAGGCTCCAAGAAATTGGGCTGTAGACGCTCCGAAGCCGCCCATACCTTGATAAGGATCAACGAACTCAAGATCGAATTTTTTGAAAAAATCAGAATGTTTAGAAATGAATTTTCCAGCTGGCGAATCAGGATGAATAGCTCCGAAAGAACCCGTTCCTGCAAAAGCTTTCAATTCAAAACATGGCTTTGAAAGGGCTACTAGCGTTGGGCCCCCGTGGAGAGCTAAATACTCCCCCACCAAAAATGTTTTGCCAGGAATTGAAAACTGCAGCGCCAAAGTGCAAACCTAAGACGGACGCTGAGTCGTCGAAGAAGACTGAGCCGCACGAAGCTCTTTCAACACATCAATAGCATTGCTCAAAGAGATACGTTTACGGATCGTCAAAATTTCTTCTAGTTTCTTTTGCACCAATGGAATTTCACGTTCTTCAGCCCCAGCACCCAGTGCTAGGTTTTTCGTGTGAAGTTTCATATGACCTTCGATGATGCCCACTGTTGTCAGAGCCTTCAAAGCTCCCAAGTTTTGCACAAGACCCACAGCCGCAATCACGCGCGAAAGTTCATTTGCGGATTGAGTGCCTAACATTTTCATACACATCATGGCGGTCGGATGAAGAGTCGTTACACCGCCGACAGTACCCACAACTAGTGGAGCTTCAAACACACCCGTCAAACCACCATTTTCACGGTACCAACGAGTGATCGAGCGGTATTGACCATCACGGCAAGCGTAGGCATGAATGCCCGCTTCCACGGCGCGCCAGTCATTTCCAGTCGCCACCAAAACCGGATCAATCCCATTCAGCACACCTTTATTGTTGGTAGCTGCGCGGTAAGGATCTTGTTGTGCGAACAAAGAAGCTTCTTCAATTTTTTCAGCCAAAACCGGATCGATATCTTTGATATGGACAACGGCGCGAGTGATTTTTGTATCCACCAAATTGGACAAGATACACATTGTCACTTTTTCACCAGTAAACTGCTCGATCGGCTCTTTGAGAAACTCACACACTTGATTCATGATGTTCGCACCCATGGCGTCGCATGGATCCATCAACACGTGAACCACCGCCATATCCGCCCCATCACCACGAGGAACGCGACGAACTTGAATATCACGAACGCCACCACCACGACGAACCAGCCCGAAGGCCACTTCACGGTTGGAGATTTCAATCATATATTTTTTTTGAGCCAGAAGCTGTCTTTCAAATGTCGCGAAATCTTTGATCTTCGCACATTGGATTTGACCGATGATCTCTGTTCCCACAACTTCCGTTGTGATTGAACCCGATTCACGGATCCATTTTGCCGACTTACAAACCGCCGCCACAATAGAAGTTTCTTCCACCTCCATCGGCATCACATAGTCTTTACCATCAATACGGAAATTCGTCGCAATCCCCAACGGCATTTGGAAGTAGCCGATCACGTTCTCGATGAATTTTTCACCTAAAGTCGTATCACGCAAACCGCCGCGGGAAAGATAGTCCACATCGGAAGGTTGCAAAGCTCCTACTTCCAAAAGAGCATCCAAACGCTCTTCTCTAGAAAGTTTCGAAAATCCTTTAAAGATGTCTTGCAGCTGTTTTTTCATCGAATCACCCTCTTATTAGACAGTTCAGAGATATTCTTACTGCCGGTGCAGAATAGTGCGATCTTAAGTTCAAGTTCCAAACGATTTAATAACTTTTCAAGAGCCTCATCGCCCTGCAATGCCGCTTCAAGAAACGGTTTTGCCAGACCTATTTTTTTAGCTCCCAAAGCCAAAAGCTTTGCGACCTCAAGGCCATTGCGAACTCCGCCAGAGGCCCAGACTTCGCAGGATACTCTCGCCTCCTGAGCATTCAAGACGGATTGCGCCGTACTAATACCCCAGTTAGCAAAAGTTTGGGCAACTTGATGGAGAACTTCCGTCTCTTCAGAACGATATCCTTCCACACGCCCCCAGTGGGTGCCACCTAGGCCTGCGACATCTACAGCAAAAACACCGGCCCCTTCAAGGCGCTTCAGGGTTTGCACGGAAAAGCCACAACCGACTTCTTTAACAATGACTGGAACTGAGGCAAGCTTCACTAGGTTTTCAATGGCCTGCAAAGAGTTTTTAAAATTCGGTGTCCCTTCCGGTTGTAAAGCCTCTTGCAAAGGGTTCACATGCACAAAAAGCGCAAGCGCCTCCGTCGACTCGATCAAACGGCGAATTTGATCGATCGGAGTTTTAATCAATTGAGAGATTCCGATATTGCCGAGCAGCTTGGCTTTCGGCGCTTGCTTGCGCACCTGAGCCCACTCTTCAGCAGCATTGGAATCATTCAATTCACGCCTTTGTGAACCAACACCCATCAAAATTTGGCGACGATCGCTTAATCGAGCCAGGGCTTCATTAATTTCTCGGCCCTTTTCGTGACCCGCGGTCATGGATGAAATAAAAATCGGAGAAGAAAGAGGAACGCTCGTTCCAGAAAAAAAGAAAGAGGTCGAAATATCGACCTCTTTAAAATCCATTTCAGGCAAAGCCTCATGAACTAATTCGATCGAATCCAATCCGTTTTGTCCCTCAGTCTGAGACCTCGGGTCCAGCGCGATCCTGATATGATCGCGCTTTCTGTTTTCAAATTGCGTATTGGATTCATTCATTGCAGTGGCTCCTTATGAGCGACCGGGCTATATGCCTAAAGCGCCAATAGGCGCTATGCCAAAGCGTGTTTGCAAAGAGCTGCAAAACCTGCTGCGTCAGTGATTGCCAAGTTAGCCAATACTTTACGGTCAACTTGGATTCCAGCTTTAATCAAGCCACCGATCAAGCGAGAGTATGTAGTACCGTTCGCACGAGCAGCTGCATTGATACGTTGGTTCCACAAAGTGCGGAAGTTACGTTTTTTAACTTTACGATCGCGGTAAGCGAAAGCCATACCACGGTCATTTTTTTCTACCGCGTGGATGTATGCGCGAGAACCAGCGCTGTAGTAACCTTTTGCTCTTTTAAGAACTTTTTTGTGACGAGCACGATTTGTTTTACCAGATTTTACACGAGCCATTTTGAACCTCTATCAAAGAAAATTAATATTTAAACTTAAAAACATGCCTCGGTCGTACCGAAGCTTAAGCCAACTAGAATACTAGGCAGCGACGTGCTTGAAGCAAGTTTGCGTCTTCTACGTAAGATGTTTTACCAAGTTGTCTTTTTGTTTTTGAGCTCATATGAGAGTTCAAGTGACGCATGCGAGTGCTTTTTTTCTTAATTTTGCCGCTCGCAGTAACTTTCATGCGTTTTTTAGCGCCAGAATGAGTGCGCATTTTCATAGTATTCCCTTGTCTCCGATAAGGCGTTCCTCCCGATGGGGAAGACTCTTAGTAATGCCCTAGTCAGTCATAAATACGGACTCATGGTTTTAGGTCGAATATTGAACAAATGCAAGCTTTTTAAGGTACTTACAAGCAGGAGCCAAGCCTTACCCAACTCCGACTTGATAGCTTAATGATTTCAACAACTTAGAATGCCCAGAAGGGCCCACTGGCAGTTTGATTGGTATTCACCGTGGCTGTCGATCCGTTAATCCCAACGAACACGGAGCGCCCTAAAAAGAACGGCAAGCCCCAGTCAAACATAGAGGGATCTCCAATATCGCCCCCGATGTTATCGTAAACCATGTTGTTATAAGAGATGAGCGTATTGGTATTCCCGATATCAAAATTTACGCTTCCTGTCGGAGCCCCACCAGCCCCCGTCAAAGAAGCCGTCAGAGCTTGTGTTGAAGTTGGGCAATACCATGTCGTGCTGCCCGAACAAAAAGGAAGGGAGTTGGTTTTGGGAAAAAACAAAAAGTTAGATCCACTATCAACAAAGGACTTCACCAAACCTGTCCCATTAAAAGTCGTCGTAAAATACCCCGAGTTAGAAGTCGGATAAACCGTCACTCCGGTCGCTTCGTTATTTGGATCCGATGCGGTGCCAATACCCAATATCATATAGCCATAGGCAGCCCCGGCCCCCACCGTCGGGACTGATGGAAGCTTGATCACAACTCCATTGTTATACCCAGCAGGCATCAGTGAAATCGGATTCGTCAGCTGGCTCGACTCAGCAACGGCCGTAGAGACACAGAGCTTCGTTGTTGATGAACAGCTAAAATAGCTCTTTGGTATGACGGAACTAGCGCACTTGTTTGGCGAAGTCGTGGATCCCACATCACAGTCATGAACGAATCCACCGACACCAATAATTCCATTAAACCCCGCATCTGCAGGACTTGCATCAGGAGTTGGAGTGCATTTCGCAGTTGCCTGAGAATTATAGTAGGAAGCATCCAATGCCACAATAGGAACGTTGGAAGCTCTTTTACTTCCAAGGACAACATCCGCCATTTTCATGGGGCCCCAATGTCCAGAACCATCCAAATAGCCCGTACAGTTGGCCAGATCCGCGCCACCCACTTGAATTGTCGACAATGGAACCGTGATAAGAGATTTAAAAATTTTCAAACCGTAGCTTCCCGTATCTACCAAGATGTTATTAATGGTCTGACAGTTTACTGTGGATCCAGGAGAGCAAATCGTCACACTGATACAGGGCTCATTATGATAACCATATACGCCGCAAGCGCCGACGGACAATGGGATCACGTTCCCCCCACTGAGCTCTGTCGGAAAATAAACCGCCGGCCCCGGAGTCACAGTGGCCGTACCGCTACTGCTTGTTCCAGAACAAGCCGTCCAAAGGAAACCAACGCTTAATAAAAGAAATACCAATCTGAAACTATTCATCGGAGTTGATATCCTTCAGATCAAATCCCGCAGGCACTCTGACCGGGATGTAAGCTCGACCACTTTGATCTCTTTGGCGACCACCGCCTTCAACAACAATGAAACCCGTATCGACTTTCAAACGGCGACCGCCTCGAAGCTTCCCTTTTTTGCTGATGGATTTTCGAAAGTCAGCAGTAAAACCACCCAAGACATTTTCAAGATCCGGAACAAATGAGCCTTTCCATGCTATCGCAAAAACCAAACCGCCGGAATCGACATACTGCCGAATGAAAATGCCGTTTGCATCCGTTGATTCCGCGACAGTATAAGTTGCGCTACCCGAGGTTGACGGTTTGATTTTTGTCGAGGTCGACGACGTACCAACGAATTGATCTCCCAAGGCTGCCATCGAGTGCATTGAAAAAAATGTAGTGACGGTTGAAACAAGCAAAGCCTTGCGGAGCATGCGAAAACCCTCTCATCACTTATGTTATCGGATTTTGTTATCAATCTAAATAGGCTTGAAGAGAAATACTTGATATGGGACCCTGCATTTCTAAAGACTCATAAACCCACTCCTGATAGCCTTCCGATATGAATCAATTTGAAATACTCCCAAACCTTCGCGCCTACAACCTCGACCATTTCCGAATTGAGACTTTACAGATCCACAGTGAACGTCTCAAAAACAATCCACTGGGAGACGACACGGTACGGTTCAACCCTCTGTTGATTCCACAGGAGGATGGACCTTGGCCCGTGGTGTTTGTCCTCGGTGGATTCAGTGGGAACGCCCCCTTTTACTTCAACCCCAAGTTCAACGAACAAAACACCATCCAAGGAATTGATCAGGCCTTTGCTCGCGGCGAAGCCCCCGCAGCCCTTTATGTTTTTGTCGATGCCCTCACGACCTGGGGCGGCTCACAATTCATCAACTCCCAAGCCGTTGGCAACTATGAAGATTACATCATTCAGGAAATCGTTCCTGCCTTAAAAACCCACTACCCGGTTTCAAAAGATTCCAA
>JBLMWG010000064.1:0-5899 GCA_050257115.1 Bacillota bacterium | reverse complement strand
CTGCTTCTCTGATATTTTTTGCTTCTAAAATCGGACGACCGACAACTAAAGCAGAGGCTCCTGCCTTCAATGCTTCTTTCGGGCCCATAACTCTTTTTTGATCGCCAGAAGCACCCATACTAAAGCGAATTCCTGGCGTGACAAGATAGAGTCCACGATTTTGTAAAAGGTCCAATTCGTGAGGAGAGCATACGACTCCCGAAAGGCCTGAATTTTCAACTAAACTCGCCAAATCTGCCACATGCTGAGAGATAGGCTGCTCTTTCATTACTCTTGGGACAGAACTTTCATCCCAAGAAGTCAAAATCGTCACGGCAAGAATACGAAAGGGCCTTTGTTGATTCAACTCACGTTCCAATGCCGCCATCTTTTTAAGAGCTTCTGCTCCACTTAATGCATGCACCGTCACCAAAGAAGCTCCCGCTTCAAAACTGGCGCGAACGGCAGCCTCCATTGTTGATGGAATATCGAAATGTTTATTATCCAGAAAGATCGGGGCTCGAGCAGCCATCTCTTTCACAAATTCCATCCCGTAGCGGAGACACAAACGCGGCCCCAGTTTGATTCCACCAACAATATCGCAGACCGAGTCGGCGACATTAAAGGCTTGCTCTTTAGTATCGACATCGAGAGCTAAAATCAGGGGGTTATTCATGGGTTTTGCGCGCAGGTTTTTAGTCATTAAAAACTCCTGCCGCCACTTTCTCATGTCCCCTATTTGTTTTCAACGATGATCAATGTATTCCAACCCATCACACGAATTGGACGACCATTCACATCCCTTGCGACTCGACCGGAGGTAGTGAATAAAGGTACTAAACCTTGCCCTTGAGCTTGGATTTTTTCGTAAATCAATTTCGCATTGTCCTTATGAAGACGAACACAACCACCAGAAGCCCGTGTTCCTAGCTGCTTGTAGTGATCTGGTGTCGTGGCATGAACAGCGACTCCACCGTTAAAAAAAGCGGCGTATTCCATATGCGCTTTCCAAGTTTGAGAATAATGATCCCGAATCAAAGCGTATGGAGAAAAAGTACCGACCGGAGTCGCGGTGTAATACCAGCGACCGCTTTTGGCTTGTTCATATTTCTCACGACCGGTGGAAACCAGCCAATCATAAGTTTGCACACCGTTTTCCATCACAATCATATGTTGGGCCCCTGGCCCCCTAGCCGCCTTATTAATTCGTAAAACTATGGCGTATTCACGATAGATATCAATTCCGTCATAAGCCGCAATAGCTTCCGCATTTATAACCGGGACATGCATCTCCGTTCTAGGTGCCTCGATTTCTTGTGCAAGTTCATCCGGGGTCATCAGATCATCAAGAGCGGGAGCTGATTTTGCATTTACTGTGGAAACTGAAACGAGCAACAACAAGGAAAGCATAAGGCGCTTCATAAAATCCTCCTGTTATTAGATCGATTTTTTTCGGTCCGTCACAAAAGCATACTCCGCTCAGGTTTTTAGGGGGTCAAAGCTAAATAAAAAAACGGAGGGGAATCCCTCCGTTTGAATATTTTTATAAATATTTTGAAATCCGCGACCTCGACATTTTTTCGACCAAGGCCTCTTGAAATCTGAGAAATCTAGTAAGACTTAGCGAAAAGTACCCATTTCGTCGCTGGCTTGCCAGAAAAGATGCAATTACCAGAGATTGGCTCTTGCTGAAGTGGCTGACAACGAGGTGTGACTTTTAATTTAGCCAACAACTCATGGCCAATACCTTCTTCACACCAAGGGACCAAAGCGAAACCGGGAGCAGAGTTTTCTTCACCTGCAAAGTAAGCTTCAAAGTCAGACAGAGAGTTGATCTTTTTGATGTTGCTATCCCTGAACGCTTTTGCTTTTTGGAAAAGACCATCTTGAATCTCTTGCAAGAGATTTGCGATATTTGCCACAAATGCGTTTCTTTCTTGACCAGACTTTTCCTTCGGACCTTTATCACGGCGACCGACGAACACTTCGCCTTTGGCCATATCACGAGGACCGACCTCTACGCGCACCGGGACACCCTGTTTGATGTATTGCCACGCTTTGTCGCCACCGCGGATATCACGGTCGTCGACTTTCACACGTACAGAACCACCAGAGAAGTTTTGTGCTTTGAAATCCTTAGCCAAGCTTTGCACATATTCTAGAACCTGAACTTTTTCTTGGTCATTGCGGTAGATCGGAACAATCACTACGTGCAATGGAGCGATTCTTGGCGGAACCACGAAACCATTGTCATCAGAGTGAGTCATGATCAAACCACCGATCAAGCGAGTGGAAACACCCCAAGATGTTGTCCACGCCGTCTCTTCTTTACCTTCAGCGCTCAAGTATTTGATGCCAGACGCTTTTGCAAAGTTTTGACCTAAGAAGTGAGATGTTCCAGCTTGCAAGGCCTTACGATCTTGCATCAAAGCCTCAATGGTATAAGTGTCAACCGCACCAGGGAAACGTTCATCCGAAGTTTTCATTCCCTTGATCACTGGCATCGCCATGTAATTTTCGGCAAAATCTGCGTAAACGTCCAACATCTGCAAAGTTTCTTCTTGAGCCTCTTTAGCAGTGGCATGAACGGTATGCCCCTCTTGCCATAGGAATTCTGCTGTTCTTAGGAACATGCGCGTACGCATTTCCCATCTCATCACGTTACACCATTGATTGATCAAAACTGGCAAATCGCGGTAGGATTTAACCCATTTTGCGAACTGATGGCCGATGATCGTTTCAGAGGTCGGGCGGATGATAAGTGGCTCTTCGAGCTCCCCGTCCGGAACAAGCTTGCCGTTGCCATCACCTTTCAAACGGTGATGAGTGACGACTGCGCATTCTTTCGCAAAGCCTTCCACGTGCTCTGCTTCCTTTTCCAAGAAACTGAGTGGAATCAATAACGGGAAGTAAGCATTGACGTGCCCAGTGTCTTTGAACATGCGATCCAAAACAGCCTGCATGTTTTCCCAAACCGCATAGCCCCAAGGTTTAATAACCATGCAACCACGGACTGGAGAGTTCTCGGCCATGTCGGCTGCAGTAATAACCTGTTGGTACCACTCAGGATAGTTTTCAGAACGTGTCGGGGTAATTGCTGTATCTGCCATGTCTTTTCCTATTATTCTTTTGTATCAATGCCGTAGGCTTTAATTTTGCGGTGAAGGTAGCTGCGCTCAAGTCCGATCACTTCAGCCGTGCGGCTGATGTTGCCACCATTTTCAGAGATCTTGCGAAGCAAGTATTCCTTTTCAAATTGCGCACGCGCTTCTCTGAAAGTGGAAAGATCCTGCATCTCAAATCCTTGTTCATCGTCCTTATCAATAAGGCCGGCAAAGCGAAGGTCATGAACGTCTACGAACTCACCTGGAGTTAGAATATACACGCGCTCGATGAAATTTTTAAGCTCGCGAACATTCCCTGGCCATTGGTATGAAAGCATCTTTGCCATCGCCTTCTCAGAGATCGCTTTTTTCGGATAACCGCTTTCACGAGACACATTGTCGGAGAAATAAGACACCAAAACAGGGATATCTTCTGTGTGTTCACGAAGCGCCGGAACGCGGAAGGGAATCACATTCAAACGATAGTATAAATCTTCGCGGAAACGGCCCTCTTTGACTTCTTTTTCAAGGTCTTTGGAGGACGCGGCGATCACGCGCACATCATTTTCGATGACTTCCGTACCACCGACCCTGCGATATTTTTTCTCGTCGAGATAATTTAAAAGCTTGGCTTGAACTTCTTTGTTCATATCGCAGATTTCCGCGATGAACATTGTTCCGCCTTGGGCTAAATCCAACTTACCTTTTTTAACGCGATCTACACCCGGCATAGCACCTTTTTCAATACCAAACACTTCTGCATCTAGAAGGTCTTCAGGGATACCACCACAATTGATTTCCACAAAAGGACGGCTGGCACGAGCACTCATATAATGAATGTTTTGTGCAACAAGCTCTTTCCCCGTACCGGCCTCACCCTGCAAAAGCACCCAAGAGTTTGTCGGGGCCACACGTGCAATAATTTGTTTTGTCGCGACGATAGAAGGAGCCTCACCAATCAAGGCGATTGACTTGCGAAGTTTATTTAAGAGCTGAGCTTTTTCTTCCTTTTGCTGTTGGTAGCTCAAGATGTTTGAAATCACGATCAGGATTTTATCCATAGAAAGTGGCTTTTCAATGAAGTCCCAGGCTCCCAATTTCGTTGCTTTGACGGCCGTTTCGATAGTTCCGTGACCCGAAATCATGACGAACTCAACGTGAGGAAACTCTTTACGCGCCATCGTGAGAACTTCAATTCCATCGTATTTACCTGGCATCCAAATATCTTGGAAGACAATATCCGGCTGAACATCACGAAGTGCTTGCAAACCCGACTCCCCGTCGTGAGCGAGAAATACTTGATAACCTTCATCCTTCAAAGAGGCTGAAAGCACATCCCGAATCGGAGCTTCGTCGTCGATAATTAGAATTTTTGTAGATAGAGCCGTCACTACGGACCTTCTTTCTTATTCTTCCGCGGGCTTCCAAGCGCCCACTTCGTTAACAGGCATTTCGATCACCATTTTCAGACCCTTGGGTTCATTGGCCGCTGCACGAATGAAGCCGTTATGATCTTCGATGATCCTTTTCACAATAGCTAAACCTAACCCAGTTCCACCTTCTTTTGTAGAGTAGTAGGGCTCAAAAATGCGGTTTCTATCGGTGGCTGACACTCCGTCTCCATTGTCCGCCACCGTCAGACGCATGGTTTTGATGTCTTTATCGTAGCGCGTGACTATTTGAACCAAAGGATGTGTCTCTTTAGCAACAGCTGACACCGCATTATCGACCAAGTTCACCAGGACGCGGCGAATTTGATCCGGGTCGAACTTAAACTCCGGCAGCTCTACATCTTTCATAAACTCAAAGTTTAGGTTGGGATGAGCCTGGCGATAAAGCCCCAGAGATTCCTCCACCACACTATTTAAATTTGCCACCACAGGACGAGACTGAGGCAAACGCGCAAAGTTACTGAACTCGTTCACTAGATTTTTTAAGCCATCCACTTGCTTTACGATCATAGTCGTACATTCACTAAATGCCGGATCAGTTATCGAAGCTCCGAACTTTCTTTGCAAGCGTTCAGCAGAAAGCTTGATCGGAGTCAGTGGATTTTTAATTTCATGAGCAATACGGCGAGCGACCTCTGTCCAAGCCGCAGACCGTTGGGCACTTACAATCGGAGTCATGTCATCAAAGACCAGGATTTTTCCGACTTCGTCGCCCTTTTCGTCTTTAAGAATCGACAGGCTCATTTGCAATGGAATTGCCTCCCCTTGCACATTCAAGCGGAACTCACGTTGGATACTTTCAATCTTGTGATCTTGCATCGTCTTCAAAAGCTCTGCGAAAGTTCTGAAGTATTCCAAGGTCAAAAGTTCACGAACGGACTTACCGATATAGCGATCTGGGTCAATTTTCAACAAATGGGCCGCATGACGATTGATTGTGGAAACTCGTCCCGCTTGATCCACCGAGATCACCCCGGTATTTACGTTTTTCAAAACTGTATCGGTATAGCGCGCATGTTGATCGAGCTCTTCAAGAGTTTTTTCTAACGTCACCGTCATAACGTTAAAGCTGGAAATCAAATCGTTGATTTCTTCAGAACCGGATTTGATCACGACCGGAGTATAATCCCCGCCGGCCACACGACGAGTGGCTCGCCCGAGTTGCACAATCGGAATCGAGAGCTGCCGCGCCAAATAAAATCCAAACCATGTTGCCGCCAACAAGATCACGAAGGTCATCAGCACGAGGATGATCAAATAAATGGACTTCAATGGGTATTCTAAAGGATTGATATCCCGGAACTCGTCATAGGCGGTCGATATGTCATCCATCTTCGAAACTAGCGACAATGGCAAGAAGCTGGA
>JBLMWG010000063.1:0-15787 GCA_050257115.1 Bacillota bacterium | reverse complement strand
GCTATGGAAAAGGTAGATGCAAAAATGAAAAATATCGTCTTTTTCGATGGGGTCTGCCATCTCTGCAATGGCTTTGTAGACGCCGTGATCTCTCGTGATAAATCACATGCCTTCCTTTTTGCGCCCCTTCAAGGGACCACCGCCAGCGAGCTTCTTCCCGCAGAGGAGCGAGTCAACTTAGATACTGTGATTTACTATGAGTCAGGCAAGCTTTATCATCGATCTGCGGCCATTATAAAAATCATCTCAGGCCTTGGCGGCGCCTATAACTTGATCAATATTGGCTGGATTATTCCTAGTTTCTTACGTGATCTTCTTTACTCTTACGTCGCCAAAAACCGTTATACTTGGTTTGGAACCAGAGACTTCTGCCGTCTCCCGACCGAAGCAGAACGCAGTTATTTATTGCCCTAAAAAAGCAATTTCACAAAAGGACGATCCGCTGCGGAGAGCTCCTCCAAGTTGACCTCGGAAGGCAAAACCCATTTCATGGCATCATGTTCGCGCAGCTCGATCGTTTCCGTGACAGCACTGGACCAATAGACTCTCAAACGAATCGTTTTTGTCGGGTAAGAGAAGTCTTGCTCACCGATCAGCGCTCCCACTGCAATCTGAATTCCCAGCTCTTCATCGATCTCACGCTCTAAGGCATGAACCGGATCCTCTCCTGGTTCCACTTTGCCCCCTGGAAACTCCCATTGACCCGCTCCACTTTGTCCTGAGCCGCGACGAACCAACAAAATTCTCTTTTCGGGATCTTGGTCCTTTCGGATCACTGCCGCAACTACAAGAACTGGATTTGCCATGATGCCTCACCTCGGAGTCAAATAGTATAGATGATTTCACCTCAGATAATACATCTAACCTGCTGCACTATTGAAGCTTCCTAAAAGACCAAAAAATTGCTAAACTGACTCTCTCATGATTGATACACAGAATTCCTTTTTTATTTTACTCATCAGCGGTGTCGCCCTTTTCCTTTACGGGATGAGCATCACAAGCTCCTCTTTAGAAAAACTTATGGCAGGCAAAATCACAAGCCTGCTCAATCATCTGTCACAAAGTAAGGTTCTTGCTATCTTTACGGGGATTGCCCTGACGACTTTGATGCAAAGTTCAGGAGCTGCAACTTCAATGCTTGTTGGCCTTGGATCCGCACGCGTGATCAGCCTGCGCCAAGTGATGGGTGTTATCATCGGGACTGCTATTGGTACGACCTTAACCGTTCAATTGATCTCTTTCGATTTGTCTCAATACGCCCTCCCCCTGTTTACAATTGCTTTTGCGTTTTATTTCAAAGCCAAAAAGACTGTCTTTAAAAATCTTTCTTTAGCCTTCATGGGCTTTGGTTTGCTATTTTTTGGTCTGAAGCTAGTTTCCACAGCATCGCACCACTTCGCGGAAAATCCCATGTTGACGGAGTTCTTCCAAAGCGTTCGCGACAATCCTGGATACTCCTTAATGATTTCCATTGTTTTCTGCGCCTTCGTCCAAAGCAGTGCAATTACGATCGGCTTGGCGATGAGCTTGGCCGCCGTGAAAGCGATCACTTTCTATGATGCCATGCTGTGGGTTTACGGGGCTAACATTGGAACCACCTCTGTGGCCTTGATTTCGGCAGCGGGCGGAAATTACATCGGCCGCCAAGTGGCCTGGGCTCATTTCTTTTATAAAACCATCAGTGTTGTGATCTTTTATCCGTTCACACAACTTTTTATCGACTTTTTATTAAGCTTTGATTCGACAATCACTCGTTCAATTGCCAATGCCCACTTAATTTTCAATATCATCTCAGCCATCATCTTCTATCCGTTCATTGATAAAGGTGCTCGGTGGATTGAAAAAATGTTCCCGAAAGCAGCCTCCGAAGAGTTTGGTACTGAGTTCGTAAACATGAACAACTACCAAAGCTCTGCATTGGCGATCTCCTATGCCAATCGCGAGATCATGCGCACGGCAGACATCGTTTTGGGAATGATCAAAGACTCCATCCGTTTGTTTGAGACCAACGACCCGAAGGTTTTTGACTCCATCAAAGATCGCGACAACAAAGTGGACTTCCTTTATCGCGAAACAAAGATGTTCCTTTTGGATCATGCAAATAAGTCTAATACAGTCGTCCACCAAAACATCATGAATATGATTATGTTTCTCAGCGATGTGGAGCGTGCCGCCGATGCAATCGATATTAACATCCTCGCATTAGCGATTAAGAAAAATGCCCTGAAGCTTGAGTTCTCGGATGAAGGTTGGGAAGAAATTCGTTCGATGCACGAACATGTGGTCAAAGTGTCCTCCATGGGTATTAATGCCTACCAAAACCGCGATCTTTGTGAAGAGGCTATCCAATTAAAGCGAGACTTGGCGAAGCTTGAAATTAGTTTACGTGAAAATCACATCAGTCGATTGAATCGTGGACTAAACACTTCAATCAATACGAGCTCCATCCATTTGGACTTGCTAAGTGAATACCGCCGTATCGCCAGCCTTCTTTGCAACCACGCTTACAATCAAAGGACAACATAATTATGAACAGCAGTTGGAGTCCGATTGCCCTTCTATTTCTTTCAAATATATTCATGACATTTGCTTGGTACGGGCATCTTAAGAACCTGAAGGAATCCGCATTGTGGGTGGCGGTCTTGGTGAGCTGGGGCATCGCATTTTTTGAATACGCGCTGCAAGTTCCTGCAAACCGCATGGGCTATGGGCAATACACGCTCCCCCAACTTAAAATCATCCAAGAGGTCATCACCATGGTGGTCTTTGCGGGGTTTTCAGTTCTCTATATGAAACAGTCCTTGAAGCTAGATTTCCTTTGGGCGGGTCTTTGCCTTATTGGAGCCGTTTACTTTATTTTTAGGTCTCCATAATAATCCGCCTATCTTTTAGGTCTCAAATTAGGATAGGATATAAGTATGAAGTTCATCCTCATCCTGGAAGACGATGCGCGAATCAGGACGGATCTATACGAATCTCTTAAGAGCATAGATCCAAGGCTTCATATTCGCTTTTTCTCGGATCTTGCCAGCTTTCATGAGTTTTTAAAAATAGCTATGCATGAAGGCCCCAAAGCCTTAGCAAACGCCGGCGTTCGCCACGAACTAGACTCCACCGAAGAAATAGCCCCTGCCAATACCCACGAGCTTCGCTTGATTATCGCAAAAAATGAATTCTTGGGTGTAAAGAACATGGGACTAATCCGTCGCGCTCGAGACTTTTTTGTAAGAAAGCACATGTGTTCTGAACAAGAACCGACCGCCCTTATATTAACGGCTTTTGACAGTCCAAACTTTGATATCAAATTGGCGGAAGAACGCATTATCAATAATGTGATCTTTAAGCCCTTTGATAAACTTATTTTAAAACAACATCTGGAGTATGCCCTCACTGGACATCATCCCGTAACTGAAACGGCCGTTGCCACCGTAAAGATTCAATCCACAATTGAAATGTTGAAAGAAGTTTCCCTGAACAGCCTTTCGGAGACAGGCTTTACAACGATCAATAACCACGAAATCAAAATCGGCGCGATGACCAAGTACTATAGTGACTCGTTTGCGTCTGAAAACAAAAAAAGTATTTTCGCCTCTTGTGTGTCTTGCAAGGCTTTATCAGATAAAGAATTTTTGTGTGAATTTCATTTTTTTGCGGCGGACTCTGGACAAATCTCAAAAATACGTCGTCATATTTTAGAAAATAAAAAACATACGACCCTTGAAATCCAGAATACCGGAAATACAACCCCAAGACGTATTTTAGTTCTAGATGAAGACATTCCTCTTTCGCTTGAAATGAAATTACTGTTAACTGAAAAATTCAATCACGTTGATGTTTTTACTTACAGCAACATCGGTCAACTCCTCTCGGATCTTGCCGACAAAGACACCCCGAATCGCCAACAATTGCCATCCCAATTTGACTTTGTTTTTGCGAACTATGCCCTGTTTGAAATTGAAAAAGAAAAACGCTGGACTCAAATCTGCGACTATTTGAAGGATCGAGCAAAGCTCCATGGCAAAGAATTGAACCACTTACCGGATCTTTTTCTTCATTCACGCAAAAAGCTTCTACCGAATGAAGTTCGGGAACTTTCCACTTGGGTCAAAGATATCTTCTTCACTCCTCTGGAAAAATCTTACATCGCAAAAAAACTCATTTCCGATTTTGGCTTCGCAAACAAGTCACCCGTCTCCGTCGCGGCCCTTGAAGAACCCCGCCCTTTAAAGGTGGCCAACCCCGTGGAGATCATCCAAATTTCCGAAGCGGGTTTGGTAATGAAATATTATCGAGCAATCAGCACCGGTGCCTTTAGAGAATTTATCCTCTGGAGACCGAACGAAGACGCTACACCGGAAATTATTGTCACCGTGAACTTTCATGAGGAAAACAAATCCGGCCAAGGCTACCTCAATCACTTCGTCTTTTTTGGAATGAAAGATCAATATCTAAAACATATCCGCCTCTGGCTTTTGGATGCTTACATTAAATCCAAAGAAGAATAGGCCAGCCCGTACCTTTTAGACCTTTTGTCTTTTCAATAAGAGGGAATTACTGACCACCGACACCGAGCTCATCGCCATCGCCGCTCCTGCAATCACAGGATTGAGCATTCCTAAAGCGGCCAAGGGGATCCCCAAGGTATTATAAACAAAAGCAAAGAATAAGTTCTGACGTATTTTACGCAAGGTCATTTGTGATAGGCGGATAGCATGAACAAGGGACTGCAGGTCATTGTTCATCAACGTCACATCCGCTGTTTCAATAGCAATATCCGTCCCAGAGGCCATGGAAAAACTGACGTCGGCCATTGCCAGGGCCGGAGCATCGTTGATGCCATCTCCCACCATCGCCACCCGTTTTTTACGTTTCATTGTCACAATAACACTGGCTTTATCTGAAGGCTTCACTCCCGACTTGTATTGAGTGATTCCTGCTTGACGAGCGATCTCTTGAGCCGTTCCCTCATTATCACCCGTCAACATCATCACCTCAACACCCATTTCCTGCAACGCACTGATCGCCTGTTTTGAGCTCTCACGGATTTTATCAGCCACCGCTAAATATCCCAGAATTTGTCCATCTCGCCCTAGAGCCATCACCGTTTGACCAGCACTTTCCAAATGCCCCACTTGATCTTGAGATAACTTCCATCCCACCCAACTTGGCTTTCCTAGCTGATACACAGACCCATCGACAGTCCCTTCAATCCCGAGACCACTCACAGCGCGAAAACCATGGACTGCGAAGTGATTCAATTTTTTCTCTGTGGCCGCGGTAACAATAGCATGGGCCAATGGGTGCGAAGATCCCTTTTCAAGACTGGCAGCGATCTGCAAAATTTGTTCTTGAGAAACCGAGGATACGCTTAAGACCTCACTTAATACGGGCTTGCCCTCGGTGATTGTTCCCGTTTTATCCAAAACCACGAGCTGAATTTTCTCAGCCAATTCGAGAGCTTTAGCGTCTTTAAACAAAACTCCTAACTTTGCCGCTTTACCAATTCCCACCACGACGGCAGTCGGTGTTGCCAACCCCAAAGCACATGGACAAGCAATCACTAAAACAGACACAGCCGCAATAAAGGCCGCCTGTAAGTTTCCTACCACAAACCAAGTTCCAAAGAAGGTCAACACACTCACCAGAACGACCGCCGGCACAAATACTGAAGAGATTTTATCGGCAAGTCGCTGTATCGGCGCTTTGGAGCCCTGTGCTGCAGTTACAATTTTAATGATTTGTGCCAGTTGCGTTCTTCCCCCAACACTCGTCGCTTTGATCACCAAAGAACCATCTTGATTAAGTGTTGCCGCATACACGTGATCATTTTCTTTTTTCTCAACCGGAAGACTTTCTCCAGTCAACATCGACTCATCAATGCTCGATGTTCCTTCCACAACAACTCCATCAACAGGAACCGATTCACCATTTTTAACTAAAACCAAATCCCCTGCCATCAACTCCGTGATGGAGACTGACACCCACTGATTGTCTTTCTTCAGCAACGCTGTTTGTGGTTGCAGACGGATAAGACTCTCAACAGCCTCGGAAGTTTTCCCCTTCGCGCGGGACTCCATCAGCTTGCCTAATAAAATAAGCGTGATAACTGCCGCACTGGCTTCGAAATAAACATGTTGTTCATGCCAGCTCATCACCGTAACCACGACGCTCAACAAATAAGCCATACTCGTACCCAGAGCTACCAAGACATCCATGTTAGCACTTTTCGATTTCAGTGCATAATAAGACCCGCGATAAAATCTCCAGCCAGCCCAAAATTGAACCGGGGTCGCCAATACCCACTGAAGCCAGCGGGGCATAAATTCATGACCACCACCGAAAAACATCATCACCATTTCAACTAAAAAAGGGACAGTAAGAATTGCCGCCACGGTGAAGTGAAGAAGATCTTTTTTATATTCAGCAGTCGCTGCCTTTTTCAATTTCGACTGATCAATTTCAGAATTCAGCTCAAAAGCCTGATAACCAATATCGCGAATGGCTTGAATCAAATCTTTGGAATCAAGGCTTTCACCGGAAAATTCAACGTGGGCCTTCTCAGTCGCAAAATTTACCGACGCCTTTACGTGCGGCAAATTATTGAGAGTTTTTTCAATTTTTGCGGCACAATTCACACAAGACATCCCAATGAGCTGTAGATCTGTGCTTTGTTCCTTATTGAGATTTTCCATTTGCGACCTCATTTTGAATATTATTGTCACATTAAAGCCCGGTATTTCCTATTAGGAACTGAAGGAGTCATTTATGACAAAAATATTTTTCGCAGCTCTTTTCATATCCCTAAGCCCCTTAGCTGTCTTCGCCCACGGTGACGAAAAGCCCGGCCCCCACGGAGGTCATGTCCGCATGCCAGGAAGTTTCCACACAGAAATGGAAATCGACTCTGTTCAAGGAGCCCATATTTACTTGTTAGATATCAATTTCAACAACCCAACAATCAAGGATTCTTCGGTCGAAGCAAAGTTTTACCCCAAGGACAAGAGCCCTGTCGTAGCTTACAAATGTGGACTTATGGGTGGAGATCACTTTCACTGTATACCACAGGGAAAGATCCAAGGAGCTGGACAACTTAAAATCAAAGCCGTCCGAGAAAACATCATTGGCAATGAAGTGATCTATGATTTGCCTCTTAAGCCGTTTGCAGATTCAGAGGACTCTAAACCCATAGACCACTCCACTCACTAAGGAACCGGCCGAACCTTCTGTGTGGCAGTCACCATAGACAAGAACTCCTTTTTAAAGAGAGTCATCAAGTCTTCTGCCACACGACGTGGATCTAGTTTAAAATCGTTGAGACATGCTGTTTTTACCGGCGTTCCGTCATTTGTTACGTTCATAGCAAAATGAATCATCGTCGACACCGGAGATCGTGTTGCAATGCTGATACTCAGCTTGCTATCGCCCCAGTAAATATCATCTCCATCACGGTGTAAAAAGTGATTCCCCAAAGTTCCATGGGAAATAGCCATAGCGTTCACATAGTCTTTAGCAATAGACGCAAAAAGTCTTTGTAAACACACACCAGAAAACAAATCACGGTCAAAAACCTCGATGATAAAATGAAGCATTTCATCACCAGCAATCACCGCATTGGCCAATAAATCTTCACCATCCACCATATGCGAAAATGGAATCGCGCAACGCCCCTGCCACGCAATGATCGATGGTCCTAAAACCCCATGATCAAGATAAGCAAAAAGAGATCTTAGTTGGCTACCATCATAAGCAAATTTCTTTTCAATAAAATGCGTTTCCATGATCTACCCTTTAAAAAGATGACTGACATCGACACTTGCAGATTGAAAAGCACGTTTGGCACGTTGGCACGACTCACACTCCCCGCACCATTTTTCTCCGGCGAAATAGCAAGGCCACACTAGCTCCCAAGGAACTTTCAGGCCTTGACCCAAACGAACAATATCAGGCTTTTTCAAGTGAGCTGTATAGCAACCCACTTTCACATGATTCGCTGTGGAATAAAATAACGACTTAGTCGCCTGCTCCAAAAATTCCTTCGAATTATCTGGGAACGTTGCCGCTTCTTCGGCATTAAATCCAGGAATCACAGCATCAGCCCCAAGAGCTTCCGCATAGGCCGCAGCGATATTGATAAAGATCCCATTGCGATTGGGAACCCACACCGATTTAGCGGACTCCGCGGACTTTTCCAAATTGTCGATTTCAACATCCTTCCCCGTTGGAACGACCTGATCCTCAACCAACAAAGAAGACTTATTGAAGTCTTTAAACCAAGTCACATCCATCACTTTATGGGGAACTCCCATATAGGCTGCGAGCTGAGCCGAGTGCGCGATTTCCTGCTTTGCTGCTCTTTGGCCATAATTGAATGTCAATGCCAAGACGACGTCATGACCATGCTTCTGAGCTTCAAATAAGTTCACGGTCGAGTCTAAACCCGACGACAAAAGTACGACTGCTTTTTTATTATTTTTCATGAGCTGACCTTCAAATCACGAACTAGAATTTGAATTGTTTTTTGTCCTGCAAAATAATTCCATTGCAATTCACCCAAGATGTCATAAAAACCTGGCACGTTCTGCAAGGTTTCAACTTGACGAGGCGTTGGCGTAAACAACAAAGCTTCCATAGAAGCATTGGTTGCCGGATCAAAAAGCTTTAAACGCAAATGCCCGCCCTTTAACTCTCTCTTAGACAACACCTGGATATTTGAAAAATGAATCAACGGAATCGAGAATCCAGCTCCAAAAGGCCCAACAAAGTCATACCATTTCATCAATGCCGGACCGACCTCAGGCAGGGAAGCCTTGACGTCGTAATAAATTTCTAATGGTTTTGGCTTTTCTCGTAACTCCGAAAAATGTGTCGCCAGTTTTTCGATAAACATGGGAACTTTGGTTTCGGCGATCTCAAAACCAGCAGCTGCCGAATGTCCGCCAAAACGGCTCATTAACTCCGCTGCCGACCCCATGGCCTCCACTAGGCAGGCTTCTTGCCCCTGTGGCAAACGAGCACTTCCAACAATCATTCCATCATCACCGACAGACCCTACAAATGCAGGTTTGTTAAAAACCTGCGTGAGTTTCGTGGCGATCAATCCGACCACGCCGCGATGAAAATTTCTTGATGCAACAAAAACGAAGTCTTGATGGGGCCAAGACTTTAATAGTTCCTGAGCCTCAGTTTCGGCATCACTTTGCAGCTGCACACGAGTCGAGTTATTTTTCATAACCTGACGAACCATATCTCGAGCTTGGCCTTCGTCTTCCAAAAGAAAGATATCAATAGGCAGAATTCCGGACTCCATGCGTGATAAGGCATTCAACTTCGGCGCAAAGCGAATCGCCACATCTTGACTCGTCAAAGCACGGTTTTGCAGATCCAACTCTTCAAGTAACGCTCGAAGTCCTGCGCGTTTTGTCTCTGCAAGCTTAACCAATCCGTGCTTTACCAACACTCGATTATCATCCACCAAGGGAACCATGTCGGTCAAAGTTCCGATCGTGAAATAATCTAGAACTTCTTTTAAATCCCAATTGCTTTTAGGCAGTTGCGGATGATCATGGAAGTATCTTTTCAATCCACGCAAAAGGTAAAAGGCAACCCCAGCCCCACACAAATAACCTAAACCAGATTCGCAAGTTCCTTGATTCGGATTAACCACAACATAGGCCGCAGGAATAGACTCTGCGGGCAAATGATGATCCGTCAGAATCACATCAATACCTAACTCATTAGCTTTATCGATAGCCGCATGGGCCGTAATCCCTACGTCCACCGTGATGATAAGACTCACACCTTGAGCTTTAAGCTCCTCCACAGCATGAGCATGAAAGCCATAACCTTCGGATAAACGCTTAGGTTGATAATGCAGAACTTCAGTAAAACCCAAAGCAAGCATACCCGTTTTAAGTAACGCCAATCCAGACGTTCCATCCAAATCAAAGTCCGCATAGATGCAGATCTTTTCACGCTTAAGATAAGCCTGACCCAAACGCTCAAGAGCTTGAGACATCCCCTTAAGTAAAAGAGGATCTTTCAAATCAGCGAGCTTGGGGAAAAGAAGCTTTTCCACTTCTTGTGATTCAGTGAAACCACGGGCCGCAAGAAGCTTCCCGATCAAAGAAGGCCATTGCCCCTCGACCTGAGCAGGAGTTTTTACCTCCACGTCTGACTCTCGCAACTTCCATAAAGGATTCACTGATACACTCCTAAACTAAAAGGGCCCTTTAGAGGGCCCTTGCTAAAACCTTGATTATGTCTTCGCGTGCTTGCCCGTAATCTTGTCCATCAACAGAACCACCGGAGCGGCTACGTAGATTGAAGAATAGGTACCAAACACGATACCAATGCAAATCGCAAAGGCGATATCCGCCACTGTACCACCAGAAAACAAATACAGGCATAGAGCTGACGTAAATACCGTCCCAGAAGTAATCAATGTGCGATGAAGCATATCGTTGATCGCCTTATTGATAATGAAACCATAGCCTCTATCATGGTAGTGGGAATCAGTTTCACGAATACGGTCGAACACCACGATCGTGTCATTCAGAGAGTATCCGATCAACGTCAAGATCGCCGCCAAAATAGGAACATTCACTTCTTTACCAACCAAAACGAAGATCGCCAAAGTGATCACCGCATCATGGAATAAGCAGAACACCGCTCCTGGAGCGTATTTATAGTCGAAACGAATTCCAACGTAGATCAAGATCACAAGCAAACAATAGAATACTGCAAGCAACCCGTTACGCTTCAACTCCGCACCAACTTGAGGTCCCACGGTATCGATACGACGGATCTCAGGTTGGTTCGCAGCGAAAGTTGACATAACGATGTCTTTAATTTTCGAAATGTCTTGATTCAAGATTTCATGGGTTTCTTTATCAGTCGCACCTTGCTTACCTTGGAAGCGGATGATGAACTCATCGTTTTCACCAAAAGATTGCACACCCACTTCGCCAAGATGCAAATCTTCTACCGATTTACGAACTTGATCGATTGTTACGTTTTGCGCGAATTTCACTTGGAACTCAGTACCACCCTTAAAGTCGATACCGTAGTTAACACCTTTCACAGCAAGGTAAACCAAAGAAAGAACTACCAACAGAACTGAGACACCACCGAAAAAACCTACTTTGCCGACAAAGTCATATTTCCCAGAAGATTCAGTCGCAGTTTTTGCATTTTTATTATTAGTCATTTTCCAACCCAATCCTAGATAGACAACTTCTTAACGTTGAACTTCACGATCAACTGGTCAACGATCACTTTAGATACGAATACGTTCGCAAACAAAGTCGTTACGATACCAATCAACAAGTTCACCGCAAAACCACGCACCGGACCTGTACCGAAGTACAAAAGAACTACGGCGGTTGCCGCTGTCGTCACGTTGGAGTCAATAATCGCAGACATCGCACGGTGATAACCTTCAGCAATAGCAACTTTCAAACTGTGCCCCATCGCCAATTCTTCCTTGATACGCTCATTGATCAGAACGTTCGCATCCACCGCAAAACCTACGGTCAAAGCGATCGCTGCAATCCCTGGCAATGTCAAAGTCGCACCGAATGAAGTCAACAATGCAAACACACCCAAGATATTGATGGCCAACGAAACGTTCGCTACCACACCCATACCTTTGTAGTAAATAAGCATGAACAGAATGATCAAAGCCGCCCCGATATAAGCACCCAACTTCGCTTTATGAATAGAGTCCGCACCCAATGTTGGACCTACACGACGCTCTTCCAATTGCTCTAAAGAAGCAGGCAAAGCACCAGCACGAAGAGCTGTTGAGATCATCTTAGCTTCGTCCATCATACCGTTACGGTCACGACCGCCACCCAAAGTGATCACTGCCGCGCCCCCCGCAATACGATCGCGGATGCTTGGAGCTGACTTCACAACTTTATCCAAAACAATCGCCATTTGCTTACCAACATTGTTACCTGTCAAATCAGCAAATTTGTTCGCGCCCGCAGTATTGAAGTGCAAAGAAACTTGTGGAGCACCATATTGGTCGTAACCAACAAAAGCGTCATCCAATGCAGAACCGTTAAGATCTGTATCTGTTCTTACCAAGTAAGGAACTGCGCCAGCTTCCATCGTTGCTGCATTTGCTGACTTTTCGAAGTACAACACAGTCTTTTCTGGCAATTTGCCCTTAAGATCATTGTTCAAACGAGTGACATAATCAGAATACTTCATGCCAGCCATTTTGTAGTTACCTGCTTTTTCAGCATCAGCAATCAACGCTTGCAACTCTTGAGGATTCTTGTCGTGAGAAACGATCATGAAGTCCAATTTGGCAGTTGTATTGATCAACTGTTTTGCCTTTTCAGCATCAGCCATACCTGGCAATTGTACCAGGATGCGATTTGAACCTTGCTGAGAAATTGAAGGTTCCGCCACACCGAACTCATCGATACGGTTACGGATGGTTTCAATTGCCTGTTGAATCACGCGATTTTTATAATCGTTCAAGTAGGAATCAAAGTAACGAGCCGTTACAGTTGTGTCTGTCGTACCCACTTCTTGCAAAGTCGTACCGTATTTGTCAGACAAGAACTTTTGTACTTTCGCTTTATCCGGAGCTGCGAAAGTTAAAATCACCTCACCCGCTTCCGGCTTGTCAGACTTCACATCAGTGACGGCGATATTTTCTTTCGCCATATCTGCTTTCATGGAAGCGATCAAACGTGTCGTGCTTTCTTTAACAACACCATCAACGTCCACTCCCATAACCAAGTGCAAACCACCTTGGATATCCAAGCCGTAGTTTAGCTTTTGCTTTGATGGCCACCAAGAGCTCTCACCAAAGTTGATGATATTGGGCATAATCCATACTAGGGCCAAGGCAATGCCCGCCGCTGCTCCGATTGTTCTCCAACGAAGTCCGTTCATTATTTCTTTTCCTCTGCTGTTGCTGCTTTCTGAGTTGTCGCAATTTGAGTACGAAGCATTTTAACTTTAACACCGTCAGCGATCTCAACAGTCACGAATTGATCTGTGATGCCTTCAATACGTCCCAAGATCCCAGAAGAAGTGATAACTTCGTCGCCGCGCTTTAGATCAGACAAAAACTTTTGATGCTCTTTTTGTCTTTTGGACTGAGGGCGGATGATGAGGAAATAAAAAATAACAAAGATAAAAATAAACGGAACAAACATCTCAAGAGTTGATGGTTGACCTCCAGCAGGTGCTGCAGTTTGCGCAAAAGCTGAATTAACAAGAAGTCCTAATAACATGATTCCTCCAATGGTGCTGCTTCAGCCTACACCCCCTACCGGGGCTTCAGCTCTGTGCTTACACTCCGGCTCCGCCGAAGTAGCAACCGGCAAAAGCCGGCACTAAAATTCAGCATTATTCTATGGAAGAATCAATAGTTATGTCAGTTAGGCTTTCTTTACGAAACGCGTTAAACAGTCATCACGGAAGGCTGCCCAGCGCCCTTCAGCGATCGCCTCGCGGGCCTTTTCCATCAACTTCATATAGAAATGAATATTGTGGATTGTATTCAACCGAGAGCCTAAAATTTCACCACTTAAGAACATATGGCGAAGGTACGCTTTGGAATAGTTCGCACATGTATAGCAGTCGCACTCTGGATCAAGCGGCGATGGATCTTCTTTGTACTCACTGCGTTTGATGCTGACTTTCCCCTGCCAAGTGAAGATCGTTCCATTGCGTGCCACACGAGTAGGCATGACGCAGTCAAACATGTCGATACCTGCATCAATTGCAATAATTAAATCTGTCGGCGTCCCCACACCCATCAAATAGCGCGGCTTATTCGCTGGCATTTTAGGCGCTACGTGTGGCAACAACTCATGCATCAAGTGAATCGGCTCACCCACACTAAAACCACCCAAAGCATACCCAGGAAGATCCACAGAGGTAATTTGCTCCAAAGATTTCAAACGATGTTTAAGACTCAAACCACCTTGAACAATCCCAAACAGCAAGCTTTCCTTGCGCGTCATTGCTGCTTTTGAGCGCAACAGCCAACGGTAAGTCAATGCCATAGACTTTTCAATTTGCTCTTCGGTTGCTGGATACTGCAAGCATTCATCAAACGCCATGATAATGTCAGAGCCCAGATCCATTTGGATCTCCATGCTCTTTTCTGGAGAGATAAAATGTTTTGCTCCATCGAGATGCGAACGGAACTCAACACCTTCTTCGGACATATTGCGAAGTTGTGACAAAGAAAAAACTTGAAAACCACCAGAGTCCGTCAAAATCGGCCCATGCCAGTTCATAAATTTATGCAGACCACCCATTTTCGCGATGGTTTTTTCACCAGGACGCAAATGCAAGTGATAGGTGTTCCCCAAAACAACTTGCGTGCCGCACTCCTTAAGCTCTTCCGGAGTCATCGCCTTAACCGTTGCTTTTGTGCCGACAGCCATAAAAACAGGCGTCTGCACCGGCCCATGCGCGGTCATCAAGGTGGCACGACGAGCGTTGCCCTCCGTATTGTGGACTGTGAATTCACCTAGTTTCATTTCAGCATTTGTTGTCATGTTTTTTCCGTCCAGCACGTCAGATCTCCGTATGAAAAGAGTCGGAACTTTCTCTCAATGGCCCACTGATAGCAAGCTTTTACTGTCTCCAAAGAGGAAAATCCAGAGACTAACGCGAGTAAAGTGGATTCAGGTTGATGAAAGTTCGTGAGCAATCTTTGAACAATTTTAAATTTATAACCAGGCTGAATCAAAAGCTTGGTGAAACCTCTGAATCCTTCCTCTGCACTTCCTGCCAAAAGACCACATGCCGCACTTTCTAAAGAACGTGTCGTAGTCGTCCCTAAAGACCAAATCAGACGACCCGCCGCTCGAGCCTTTTGAATCATCGCCCAAGCATCGGCAGAAACCTCAACATATTCTTCATGCATATCGTGATCATTCAGATCCTCTGCCGTCACCGGCAAGAAAGTTCCCAACCCGACATGCAAAGTGACTTCAACGATTTGCACACCTTGGGCGCGCAAATCCGCCAGATCTTGTTGACTAAAATGTAAACTGGCCGTCGGAGCCGCAAAACTTCCCGGCTGCTTGGCCCAAGCAGTCTGATACCATGACTCATCTGCCTCTACTGTGTGCCGGGCATTACGAGCTTTTTGAATATACGGCGGCAGAGGAAGCTCTGCGACCTTTTGGAAATAGTCCTCACTAACTTGCTCACTGAGGCGGACAACTTGGGGCCGACCCTTTTGCACAAGTGCCATAGAGATACCCAACGGCAACTCTAGGGATTCTCCGATTTTATATTTTTTAGATGGAAAAAGAACTTCCCAATCGGTGGCGTTCACCTGCTTTAAAAATAAAATTTCAACATCCCCGGCAAAAATCCGACGTTTTAAAACCTGGGTGTTATTCACAACCAAAACATCGCCCGCGGAGAACTTCTTTTTTAGTTCCTGTAACGAAATTTCCTCAGGATGGCCTTGATCCACATACATCACTCGCGAGGGACGCGAAGGGGATGTGGCAATGAGCTCCTCTGGGAAATCAAAATGAAGATCGGATAGTTTCATAGCGCACCTTCATAGCACAACTCCCTCACCGAAGACAGCCTGGATTTGCAGTCCCCATAAGGTAAGTATTTCAGAATCTAACAGAATATAGACACCATCTCCCTTGCCTCCACGACACTTAAATGCTCCCGACCTGGAACGGATTTCGCAAGACAGTTTCTCATGATTAAAAAGCAAATTTTCCTTCTTATTTTAGGTCTTTTCGCTAGCCTTCCCACCCTGGCGGAAATTTGCACTCCC
>JBLMWG010000062.1:0-8837 GCA_050257115.1 Bacillota bacterium | reverse complement strand
TGTCCATCATCTGTTCCCGCATATTCCTCAACATAACTTAAAGTCTATGCATAAGGAGCTGATGAAGTTCGATTTATACCATCGTCTTTCTTATAACAACGATTCGTATATAGGCTTCGGGCATTCGGTATTTCAAGATGTCACAACGCCGCGCCAAGCCCAGGCAGATTCGGCGCCATCGATAGCTGCTTAATAAAACACTCTTCCTTCAAACAACAACCGCGCGGTTCGGTAAAAGCTGCCACTGTGAACTGTCCAGTGGCCGTTTTTATTTTCTACCTGAGCTGCTAACGTCAACACACCCGATGGCATTCCAATGCGCACTTCTCCCGTCGCCCCGGCCGAGACCTTTGCGACCACAGACCCCGTTAATTGACTAGCAACCGCTGCACACAAAGACACCGTCAGAGGTAAAGCTTTGTGAGGCTGCCCACTGGCAATGACACGCATTGAAAAATCCATCGAGGACGCTTCGGTATAGTTTTCTCCCAAGGGTTGAAAGCTCTGCGGATCACTCACAATTCCTATGTAGGGAATTGCGATGAACGATTTGGCATGTTCAATATCTCGCGCAATTCCCATCTTCACCGAAGCATGGCGACGGATCAGATCTAGTTTTTGCAACCATTTCGGATGTGCTTCAAAATCTGTCGGCAGCTCCGTACCTTGAAGACCCACTGTTTTCGCATCTACAAAAACACAGGCATTTGCGGCATCAACCAAAGACACTTCAACATCACCTATCTCGGGAATGGTTAGAACATCACGAACCCGACCTGTGGGAAGAAGTTGTCCCGTGGTCGCTCCTCCGGGAGCTATAAATTCCAATCGAATGGGGGCACCAGTTCCAGCAACACCAGGAATCGACAGATTGCCATGATATTCGGGTTTGTCCTTTGAAGCAGGAAAATGCGAATGAATTATTTTTTGTGTATTGGTGTTGTATACTCTGACAGTGGTCTGACTTCCCACACCCTGAACCCATCCCTGCTCAATTGCATAGGGACCAATCGCTGAACTGATATTGCCGCAATTCCCTTTGTAATCCACTTTACTTTCCGTCACAGAAACTTGCGCGAAGGTGTAATCCACATCTGCTTCAGAACGCTCTGACGGACCTACGATTGCCACTTTAGAAAGAGAGGAAGTTCCACCACCCATTCCATTCAACTGCCTGCCGTAAGGATCAGGGCTCCCTAAAGCGGCCAAAAAAATCTCATCCCAAAGTTTTGAATCTTCAGGCAAGTGATCACGGCGAAAAATAAGTGCACGACTTGTTCCGCCTCTCATATAAACTGCAGGAATTGAACGTAGGGACATAACTAACCTCAAAAAAATATCATCAACCGGAAAACACTGAAAATCTACAGTCTTTTTCTGATTGAGTCTGCTCTAAGAGATGCCTAGGCTAAGGGTGTCTAAAGGAGGCTTTTATGAAACTCATGATACTCTTTGCGATTATTCTCTGTGGCGTGGCTTTACAAACTCTGGTGTAACTCTACTTAACGGTCACTTTGCCAAGATCCATTTTTCGCAAAGTAGGTGAAGCCCATCCAACGATAGCCACCGTCAGAAGACACATCATTCCTCCCAAATAAGCTGCAGGAACTGTTCCGATTAACTTTGCAGCGACTCCCGACTCAAATTCTCCAAGTTCATTCGATGATCCAATAAACATGGAGTTCACTGCAGAAATCCGGCCGCGCATATGATCTGGCGAAGCCAACTGCACGGCCGTGCTGCGCACGACAACACTCACACTGTCAAAGACCCCACTCAACCCCAGCGCAAATACCGATAAAGCAAAACTCCTGCTTGCAGCAAAGACCAAAATGGAAACACCAAAACCCGCAACAGCAGACAACAAGAGCTTACCGGCATTATGGCGAATTTCAACTCGTGTTAAAAACAACCCCATCAGAGCCGCACCGACTGCTGGTGCCGCTCGCAATGCACCCAAACCATGAGGACCTACCTGCAAAATCTCTTTGGCAAAAATAGGCAGCAATGCCGTCACCCCACCAAAAAGAACAGAAATCATATCCAAAGATAGTGCCGGCAACAAAATCGGATGACTGAAAACATACTGCACGCCGATCTTCAACTCATCGATCATGGCCCGTCTCTCTCCATTCGCAGCTGGTGCATCAATCTTCATCTGTATGAAATATGTCGAAGCCAAAGCTCCCAGCAACAAAAAACAAATCAGTCCATAGGAAACCTCTAGCCCCATAAAGCCAAAGATCACCCCGCCCAGTGCCGGTCCCGCGACTCTTCCAACTTGCATCGCGATACTCATCCAAGCTAAGGCCTTTGTCAGCCCCTCGCGCTTCGTCATATGAGGCATGATTGCATACATTGATGGTTGTGAAAATGCTCGCGCTGCTCCAGATAAAATCGAAGCCACGTACAATGCACCAATTTGCCAATTTGTATTGATATGATTTTTGAAAACAGCAGACGCCAGCAAGAGCAGAGCAGAAACTAAGCTAATCTCCAAGACCCAGCGATAGGTCCCCAAAGGCTTACTGCGATCTACGATATATCCAGCATACAACGCTAAGCTCAAAGCCGGAACCGCCTCAGCAAGACCAACAAGCCCCAACGCCAAGGGATCACTTGTAATCTCATAAACCCTCCAGCCAATAACCACGCCCTGCATTTGCACTGCCAGAGTAAAAAGAAATCGAGCTGAAATAAGTTTTTTGAAATCAGAAAGGGCCGATGTGGTATCCATGGGAAACGACCTTAGCAAATAAATTTCCCCATGGGCAGAGAAATCAGCCTCCGCCTGTCGCGCGAGAAAACACCCAATAAATCAATCCCACAAAAGCACCGGCTACCAACAAAGCAGCCACAGCCACACCAAAGACTCGAAGAGGACTGCGGTCGATGTCATGGGTTTTAAAAGGACGTTCCGTCATCCCCTCTACTTGTTCGTGATTCACCGCAGATGGAGCCTCCTGCTCTCGACGACGGCGTTCTTCTCTGCGAACTTCGGGCTCTATATCCATGGCCATATGCACCCCCATTCAGGGTGAGACCAAGCTACAACAAACTCAACCTTTCAAACTTCCTTTTGCGACCTTGCAAAGTGGAGGATGCTTGAACACATTTTCTTGTGTTCAATTCCTAATATGCATCACACCAAGGTTTTGGCGTGATGACTTTTGTAATTTCATTAGCCCGCATATAAAGAAATTCTGAACCGACAGCTAATTTCACTCGTTCTCTGCGTTCCGATCTTGGGGAAACGGCGACAATTTGACCATACCCCTGATTATCCGTGACCACAGCCCCCTGCACGGCCTTCAAATTCCAGCGAACTTTACGTCCTGCAATCGGTGACACATCGGCATCTGTTAAGATCGTCGAAATAGTTCCCTCTGAATCACGACACATCAATCGAACATTCAACACGACCATGTAAAGACTGCGACAATTTTGTGACTTAGAATATCCATACCCCATATCACATGTATTGAAGCTTTTTTCAGCATACCCCAACTGCTCTGCTGGACGGTCTAAATGCAGTTCTCTTTGAATTGAAATGTAATCTATTGACGGAAGCTCTGACCCAGAAGGTTCTTTCGCAGTCGGAGGTATGTAAACAGTTTCTTTCTTCGGAGTCGTCGTACAGGCGGTGATAGTCAGCAAAAACAAGGCAACAATCAACTTCATGGAGAACCTCCAAGATCAAATTATATAGATCTTAGAGACCTCTCGCTAGTCTTTCTAGCTCTTGCGCTTGATCTTCCAAATGCAAATGCAACTGAACCTTCTGCTCCGAAGACATTGTTGTCCAAAACTTATTCAAAAAGTCTTTAAATTCATTCTCATAATTGGTCATCTCCCGAAGATACTCTGGTGTGCAGAGCGAATCATAGTTCTCCATGAACTGACCCACAAGTTTCGCCCTTTGCTCTGGTTGGGATTGAAACTTCAAAAACCTAACTAATATCTGTTCACGATTGTCGATTTTTTGTTTCCACGGAAAAGGCTTCATCTGCGTGAAAGTGGTAATGCTGTTGCTTTGTTCTGGCGTCAGGTCCCCCGCAAAAAACTTAAATACCTTGCGGAATCTACTTACAAGCTCTCTGTTTTTATCTGCGACAGACTCAGCCCGATCTGACGCAATTTCTTTATCAACCTGTGTTTGAAAGTATAAAATCTGCTCCCGTTTTAAGGAGACCATCAACTTCTTTGCGGAAGAAGAGAGCTGTCCAGAATCCATTTTATATTCCCGCTGCAACACTGTATAGGCATTGCCTAATACATTTTCATTCCTCGAAGCATGCTGAGCTTCGCGATCAATCGCTCGCAAAGCCGCAGCCAATTTCACAAAACGTTCTCTTCGCAAATTCTCCAAGTCGCTATTGACATCCTCTTCCAGTTTTTTCTGCTGTTCGGGGGACAGATCAAAATACTGATCTATTTTGGAAACAGACATTCCGCTAATCACAGTATCCAACACAGGAAATCGTGAAGTCGTGCAACCGCACAATAAAATAAAATTTAGTAAAATGAATGTCGCTTTCATATCCTAAATATATCGCTGCCATTTCATCGCGTGTAGATCTCAGCCACAAATACAAAATCATTAAATCCCAGACTTTAGCTTGGAGAAATCCCGGTTCTAGGTCGAATTTTGAACTTAAAGGTAATGTATTTTTTCTGAACGAATTTTTCCTCCTGTAACCTTTGTCGAAGAACATTCAATGTAATTTTACATGGAGGAATAATGACGATTGCTTTCAAGCAACCACCCTTCTCCGTACGTTTTAGAACTGGACTTTTAGTACTTACCCTTATGACATCCCTCGCCGCCTGTGCCGGGGATAACAACAGCCAACCGACACTCCCTGACGAAACTGAATCCGAGCAACCGGTCAGCATGGAAACAACCGAGATGCCTTCTCTTGCGATGCCAGATGCCACAGTCACTGCCTCTGCCATCAGTGAATCAGAGCAAGCAAATATTCTCGCTAAGTACGACCATCTTGATCCTCAGCATATTGTACCAACTCAAGCCCTTATTGATGCGTTGATCTATTTCGACAAAAATAAATCTGCTATTAAAAATCAGAACTATCTTTCGATCATCAACTTCGCACAAAGTTCAAAAGAAAAACGTTTTTACATCATCAACATGAGCTCCGGCAGTGTGTGGGCAATTCACACTGCGCACGGCAAGGGCTCAGACCCTGACCACGATGGTTATGCAAATTCATTTAGCAACGCACCTGGCTCCAACAAAAGTTCCCTGGGATACTATTTAACCGGGGAAACTTATCAAGGCAGCCACGGCCTTTCCTTGCGCCTGGACGGCTTATCTTCGACAAACTCCAATGCCCGTTCCCGCGCTATCGTCATTCATGGAGCGAGTTACGTTCAGGAAGCAAGTGTTATTCAGGGACGCTCTTGGGGGTGCCCGGCTGTGACGATGGGCTATCGTGATACCGTTATCAACGCACTTAAAGGCAAATCATTGATTTACGCCGTCGTAGATAAAGGCGGGACTAGTCGCTCGCTATCGACTCCGAATGTGGTCACAACGCCAACACAAACTGCTACTGCCACTCCTCTTGCGACCACAAGCTCAACATACCAAATGGCAGCATTGGCTTGGGACTCCGGGAATGCCGCTCGAGCTACCTGGTCACAATATCTGCAAAATATTGTTTTAAATGATTGGTCTAGCCTTCTTAAGGGTGCCAACGACATGGCAAGTTTCTGTCCGAAATACAGCAGCCTCAATAACAATCAACGTGCAAATGTTTGGGCCCAATTATTTGTTGCAATGGCGCGGTTTGAGAGTGGCTATAATCCGCTTGCTCGCATGCAGGAAACAACAATGGGTACTGACCCTGTTACGAAGAAACCAGTGTACTCTGAAGGTCTGTTGCAACTCTCTTATCAAGATGTTAAGTGGGCACCTTATTGTAAAATGGATTGGAGCAAGGATAAAAATCTTAGCCCAACGAGCCCTTTGAAAACGATCCTTGATCCCTATATAAACCTTCACTGCGGTGTTGGCATCATGGCTGATCAAGTAAAAAGAAAAGGTTTGATTGCGATCGGCACTGGCGCTTACTGGGCCGTCCTCAAGACAAACAGCAAATACAACAAACTAGCTAGTATCAAGTCGATGGTTAAAAACTTCCCTCTCTGCAACTAGACACTGGACCCTTTAATTGTTGCTAGATTAAAGGGTCTAGCTTAACTGGCTTTTGCTTTTTTATTACGAATAAACAATCTCAAAGGCATCAGCTCTCGTTCCGTCAGGCCCACGAAATGAGTTTGAATCTTGTATTGATCTCCGTTCTTAAGCTCTTCACAGGTATCAATTCTCATAGGGACGGGATCAATGCCAATTTCATCAAAGAATGAACTCTTAAGTCTCAGAATCTTACCCTTAGGTACAGGGATATTCGAATGTAGTGTCAGCCCTAATTCAGAAATCATGACAACTTCCATTTTATTTTCCCAATCAGCCTTGTAAGAAACAGGTGCTTCCAAAAAGTGAATCGATTTGCTTTGATCCGTGGCCAAAAGATTTCGGATTTTAGCTAACAGCAACTCGGGATCAATAGGCTTGACAACATAATCACTGACACCACTTTCAATACCCTTTTGCACATCACTTTTTTCACGCTTTCCGGTTAACAAAATGACCGGTATCTTGGCCGTTGTGGGTTGTTTGCGAAGTGTTCGAGTTAACGCGTAACCATCGGCCCCACCCGGCATGATGGCATCGGTAATAACTAATTCAAAAGGCTCTTTAGCCAACAAATGTAGAGCATCTATTGCATTGGTCGCTTGAACAACTATATGGCCCTCGCCACTCAGTAAAGCATCCAATGTTAGGAGAATGCTTTTCTGGTCATCGACTATTAAAATCTTTGCCATGTGCGTCCTCTTTATCAGGCGGCCTTTTTGCCGCCAACATATTGTTTTAGATCAATCAAACTACGAGCGTATTCAGCTTCAATCTGCGAAACCCATGATGGTACTTTGCTTGGGTCCTCTTCATTTTCTAATCTTTGGCAAAGCTCCGCCAAATTCGTTGCCCCTAAAGTGGCACTATTGGACTTCAGCGCATGAGCTGCGTCACTCCACTCCGGGCCCTTCATTTTCTTAATCAGCTCCGGGGACGAGGATTCGAAATCCTCCAATAAGGTTTCCGCTAGGTTGAAATCATTTTTAGCATACTTCAATATTTTTTCTAGCACGGTAGGATCAAAGCTCGTGGTTGAGACAGGTTTCATCCAACGCTGTAGCACCTCCAGCAGTCTTGGTAGCTCCAGAGGCTTGGCCAAATAGTCATCCATACCGATTTCAATATAATGCTGCTTATCTAAAGCATTACCATCAGCGGTCAGAGCAATCACAGGAACCCGAACTCCGACATCAGAATCAGCTTCATCTTGACGAATTCTTTTTGTCGCTTCAAAGCCGTTCATCACTGGCATCTGGCAATCCATAAAGATCAAATCGTATTTATTTTCCTGCAAAAGCTCAATAGCGATTTGTCCATTCGAAGCCAACTCAACTTGTAGGCCAAGTTTATTTAAATAACTTTGTGCCACTTTTTGATTCACCAACTGATCTTCAACAACCAAGACACGGCCTTTGAAAAAGGCCGAAAAATTATTCTCATCAATTTTTGGCATATCCAAGGCCTCACAAACAGGCAACTCAACGACGAACCAGAAATTTGAGCCCAACCCCAGGGAACTTTCTACTCCCATTTTACCTTGCATTAAATCTACGAGCTGTTTTGAGATCGACAGGCCTAAACCTGTGCCGCCAAATTTTTGGCCTGTTTTTGTCTGAAAATACTTTTGAAACAGAGCTTGTCGCTCATCATCTCGAAGGCCCGGGCCGGTGTCGCGCACTTGGAACTTAATTTGTGCAGACTTTTCTGAAATATCTAAGATACTCACCTCCAGCGAAACCGTCCCCACTGTCGTGAATTTGACGGCATTCCCCAAAAGGTTGACTAAAATTTGACGAAGACGTCCCTGATCCCCACGAAAGAAGTACGCTGCTCTTCGAGAAATCTGCAAATCAAGATTCACATTTTTTTCATCGACAGCGGGGCGGAACATCTCAACCACATCATGGATCACAAATTTCAGATCAAAAGGTTGAGGATCCAAACGAATCTTGCCGGCTTCGATTTTTGAATAGTCCAAAATATCGTTGATCAACATCAAAAGTGATTCTGCGGATCGCTTGATAATACCAACAAACTCCTTCTGTTCAGGCTGAAGGCTTGTGTCTTGAAGTAAAGTACTCATACCGATCACACCATTCATGGGTGTACGAATCTCATGCGACATCGCCGCCAGAAAATCCGACTTTTTAGCAGAGGCTTCCAAAGCCGCTTCCCGTGCCTTTGCCCACTCTAACTCGACCTGTTTACGACGAGTGATATCTTTAAGCACCACCAGGGCTCCAGAAATTCCCCCATCAATATCATTCAGAGAGCGACTGCTCATGCTGACAAACATTCCTTCCGGATGAATATCATTTTTTACAAAAACCTCAACGTCATCAAACTCTTCTCCAAATAAAGCTCTGGAAAGAGGTAAATTAGTGCTGGAAAACAGTCTTCCCTGGCTGTCATAAAAACCCAATTCCTGAATGCTTTGAGCTGTCGCAACCTCTTTGATTTTAGTGCCGATGACTCTTTGTGCTGCCGCATTGTATTGAGTGAAGTAAGCATCTCTATCCATAACAATCATCCCCTCACTCATACTGCCTAAGATCGTGTCTAAAAGCAGAGAACGATTTTGCAATTCACGGGACTTCTCAACTTGCTTATGAAACTC
>JBLMWG010000061.1:0-7446 GCA_050257115.1 Bacillota bacterium | reverse complement strand
AGTCTGAAAATTCGTTATAACAACGTTTTCGGTTATTACATCGAAATCACTAACACTCACAAAGACAAAGCACCTGCGCACTATCAACGTAAACAAACGCTGACCAATGCAGAACGCTATTGCACGGATGAATTGGTGGAGTTGGAAAGAAAAGTTCTGAGCGCCAATACAAAACGCGCAGATCTTGAATTTGAATTCTTCGAATCTCTTCGTAAAGAAATCCTCACTCAATGTCCAGCGTTGCTGACATTGGCGCACGAGTGCAGCGAGATGGATGTGATCTCAAGCTTGGCTTGGCTAAGTCTTGAGGAAAAATATGCTCGTCCGCATTTCACAACGAACGGGTCTATAAAATTGAAAGCCAGCCGCCACCCCGTGGTTGAGCAAACAGTGAAAACAAACTTCGTGGCCAACGACATCGAATTGCGCCCCCATTCTTGCTTGTTGCTAACGGGCCCGAATATGGCCGGTAAGTCGACATTGATGCGTCAAGTGGCGCTCAATGCAATCATGGCACAAATGGGTTCTTTCGTTCCAGCAGACGAAGCTCACTTACCAGTGTTCGATGCGATCTTCACTCGTATTGGGGCGAGCGATCAGTTGTCGGAAGGTCTTTCAACATTCATGGTTGAGATGACTGAGACTTCGGCGATGTTGAAAAATGCCACCAAAGATTCTTTGGTAATTCTAGATGAAGTGGGACGTGGGACATCTACGTTCGATGGCATGTGCTTGGCGCAGTCCATCCTGGAGCATCTTTTGAGTGAAGTGAAGGCTTTGACATTCTTTGCAACTCACTATCACGAATTAACTTTCCTTGATCAAAGCTATGGTCAAATTACGAATGCACACATGACCGTGGCTGAAAGAAATGGCGAAATCCGTTTCCTTCATACTCTTGCAAAAGGTCCAGCTTTAAAATCCTATGGGGTTCAAGTGGCGGAACTTGCAGGGTTGCCAGCGTCCGTAACCAAACGTGCGAAGAGCTTGTTGCGTGAAATTGAATCGAAAAAAGTTCAAGCAAGTTCTCAGCTTTCTTTGCTAGATCAGCTTCATCAGGATGCTCCTGTTTATCATGAAGTTCCGGCGACTCCAGAACTAGACCCTGAGCTGCAACGTCAGACGGAAAAAATGAAAACCTTGATGGATGAACTGGCTAAGTTCCCATTGATGCAATTGAGCCCATTGGAGGTAATGAACCAGGTGGCCAAGTGGAAAGAAGCTGCTGAAGCACCGTAATCGACGGATGTCGGCAGAGCTGGAGGCCCGGACGGGCCGTAAGCTGAAGCAGCCGTCGGGTTTGACGATCTTAGTTCTTTCATAGATCATTGGATAATGAGGTGTTTGTGGCGAACAAAACGTTTTTATCCAGTGATCAGCTCTCTCAAGCCCAAGAGATTTTAAATCCTCCTTTGATGACTCCGGACGGAGACGTTCGCCAGGTATTTTGCTTTTCTGCAGAAAGTTTCTCGTACTGGTTAGGCACCAAGCTCGAAGAACTGCTTAAGAAAAACCCTGAATGGCGTGACTGCCATCCCGTTATTTTAGGTTCCTGGGCACGCAGTGAACTCAGTCCTAAATCTGATATCGATCTTTTATTTTGTGGTGATGAAATCAAAACCAAAGAGCTTGTGGATGCCCTCAACAAGCAAGGTCTTAAGCTGCGCTATCGCATGCCACAAAACCCTCAGGATTGGACTGAAGGGGTTGAGGCCTTTGATATCCTCGCCCTTCTTAAGGCTAAGCCTCTGACTCCAGAAGGGGCGAAGAGACTTTACGAACAGCAAAAACAAATTTGGTCGAAAAAGAAATTCTATCGCCGTGTATTGTTGAAGGCCGTGCGCGAGGAACGTAAATCCCGCGAAGAGCGCTTTGATTCCATCACGAATTATCTTGAGCCGAACTTAAAATATGGCCCCGGTGGTTTGCGTGATCTTGAACAAGGTTTGCAGATCTATGAGCTCTTTGCGGAGCGATTCAATAACCCCGGGCACGCACTGAACGTTCTGAATTATTATCGCAGTTATTTTTTGTCTTTACGCCAAAAGCTTCACTTAGAAGGCCACAATGATATCTTGTCCAGTGCGACACAGTTTGAGTTGGCCAAGTGGATGGGGTTTAAAACCCATAAAGATTTTATGCGTGATTTGCAGCGAGGCTTGTCGAGAGTGAATTTTTATTCAGACTGGATTATCGCCGTGGCGGATTCCTCTGAGGAACAGTTGAAAAAAATCGAACGGGTTGAGTTTCGTCAGGGGCTTGATTTGGCCGCTTCTCTGCAAAAAGATTCCAGCGTGTTGATGCAAAAGAAAGTCCGTGAAGATCTGGATACTTTTTTTGAGGGCAAACAAAATAAAAAACTTTCCAAACAGCGTGGTCAGATGCTGGATGGAATGCTTGATGTCAAAGCGTCGGATGATTTTCTGGTCAGTGTTTTTAAATCTCGATTGATTGATAAACTGGTTCCGGAAATTCGCCGCTTGGTCGGCTATGTGCAACACGATCAGTATCATCGTTTTACGGCGGATTCTCACATCATGCAGGCTTGTCGTGAAATGAAGCGAGTGCACAATAAACCGAAGGAGTTAGGTCCTTTGAGTTTCGTGACACAAAAGCTGACGGCTTATGATTGGAAGGTCCTGGTATGGTCTTGTCTCTATCATGATTTGGCAAAAGGCTTGGACAGTACCGACCACTCCGATGCGGGCGTGGCCATTGTGCAAAGAGATTTTAAAACCTATGGCTTCCCGAAGAAATTCACTGATGACGTGAAGTGGATGGTGAAACATCATTTGGAGCTGTCTCAGGCGGCCTTCCGTAAAAACGCGAAGGATCCGAAAGTTTGGCAAGAGCTGAAAGACGAAGGCGTCTCGGGTGCAAATCTTTTCCGTTTGGCTGTGTTTACGGCCGTCGATATTCGGGCGACCAATCCTGAAGCCTGGAATGAGTGGAAAGCAAAACTGTTGCGAGATTTGGTCGAGATTTTGGAATCAAAAAAAGCCCAAGGCTATTTTGATTTCTATTCTTTAAAAAAGAAAAAGCATCTTAAAATTTCAGAAGAAGTTTATGAGGAACTCGGCCCGGTGCTGGTCGAGAGTATTTCCACCAATGAGTTGGTGGAAGACTTAAAGCTGGCGGAAAACAGTGATGAATCTTTACCGCCGAAAATTCTTAAAACCAAAAAGAATGAAATCTGGATTCGTATGCATCAAAAACGCGATCGCAAGGGGATTCTGGCAGACTACGTGGGGCAGTTGTATTCCCTGGGACTTGGTGTGCGTCATGCTTCAATCCATACACTTCCTAAAGTCGGCGTGTATGACTGGTTCCAGGTAACGACATCTAAAAACTTGCAGCAATTGGGGAATCTTTTAAAAAATGCGTCGCTGGTGACTAAAGAAATTCCTCAGGTGAAGTTTGAAAACATCCAACTGATGAGTGACACCGAAAAAGAATGGGTGATCAGTTTTAAAGGGCCAGATCAGGCGGGGCTTTTAGCGGCGGCCGCTCATGCCTTGAGTGATGAGGGTGTCAGTATCAAGTCTGCTCAGGTTCACACATGGGGGCGTCAGGTGGATGATATTTTTATGGTCCGCGCTCAAGGAGACTCCTCAGCGCTCGTGAAGAATCTTAAAGAAAAATTTAATATCGCTTTGTAAGGCTCTCGCCCTTGGGGTGATGGCTGTAGAGATAAAAAACAAAAACCCACTTTTGAGAGTGGGTTTTGAAAGTTTAGTTCTTCTTTTTTGGGGCGCCAGTGATGCCCGTGTGATTACGCCAGTTGTACTGTGGGTCTGTCTTTGTGCGGTTGTGCCAAGCTTCCCATTTTTTCTTTGGGAGCTTATGGGAAACATTCCCTTTTTCATCAAAGATATCTGGATCTTTACCAACTAAAAATTCAAGTACGGATTTCATGATGCCCATGCGGAACTGCTCCTTAATAATCTAGGTGAGTATAAAGCAGGATCCCATTTGGGGGAATAGGAAATCCTGCTGCAATGCAGTGCCTTAGGCGTGGAGATTAAGAGCGAGGGTTTGCGCACACATCAATAATATCAAGACCGCGGGATTCCGAGACTTTGTTCGGGCCTTTGTAGAATGAAAAACACTGCTGGGAAGCCATTTCATAGGCCTCTTCATAGCTACCTGCTGTTTTTTTAATCTCAAGGATTTGACCGGAAAGCTTGTATTTAAACGTGTATTCTTTTGTTGCGGCATCATGGGATACCCAGGCAAAAGAGCTCGAGCAGAATGCGAAGATTACGATCGTTAAAAGTGCTTTCATAAGTCCCCCTTGGATCAGGTTAGTTTCTTGATAATCCATAAGAGCAAGCGGGGTGCCAGAGGGTGCTGTTTGTCTCATATTGAAATCATGTAAGTGTTTGTAAATACTAAATAAATCAATCTCACTTTGAGGCGCGTTTAATGGGCGCGGGAAAGCGGGTGAATTTTGAGACAGGTGACGCTCTTCAGAACGCCTATGTCAATCCACTGAACACCCCTGTGAATTCTTCTCGTTTTAGAGAGCGCCCAACTATGTTATAACCTCCGCTTATGAAAGGGGCCGCCTATGAAACTGGGAATGATTTTTTTATGCCTTTTGTTTGCGTTGGTAGCAAAGGCAGAGACAGATACGGTTCTGATCAGTGATATCGATGACACGTTGAAAGTTCAATACGTGCTCGATTTGCCGGAGGCCGCAAAGTACGCCATCGACGATCGCACGCGTTTTATGGGTATGAATGCTCTCTATCAAGCCCTTGCTCAGGATAACCCAGAGATGAAGTTTTACTATGTGTCCAAAGCACCCGAGTGGCTCATGGGCAGAACGCATCGTTCTTTCTTGGCAAAAGGGCATTTTCCCAAAGGGGATTATTATCCTCGCACCGAGTATCCAGCGGACACTCATAAACTTCAGACCATTTCAAAAATTATCGATAGCGAAAAACCTTTGAATGTAATTTTGGTCGGAGACAATGGCGAGGCAGATTCAAAAGTTTACGATCAGCTTGAAAGAAAATATATCAATAGCGGTATTCGATTTTTTCAGTACATCCGTGATGTTTACAATTCTCCTATTTTTGGTGGCAAAGGGTCTCTCCCTCGTGGAACCCAAAAACTCTTTGTGACGCCCATTGAAATTGCGTTGGAGCTTGAGTTTCAAGGTCTTATTCAGCATGACACGACCGAGGGATTGATCAACGAGCTGACTCCCCGAATTGTGGCAGAAGCGGAGTATCCCCGTGTAGGAACCATCGCATTTCCTTATTTTGTAAAATGCCAAAACTTTGTGTGGTATTGGGATCAAAGCATTTTAGTGTACCCCATCCTTCAGGATCTTAAGGCGAAGATTTATAAGCGCTGCCAACTGCAATGATTTTAAAATATCAGCTCCCCCGCATTTACGAAAACTTACTGCCTAGAGAAATTCTGCAGTTTGAGCCCAACGAAACCAAGGCAACATGTGATACGTGTGCGATGTCTCGTCCGCGAGAAACGGGGAAGATCCATTATCGTGAAGATCTGAAGTGCTGTACCTTCCATCCGTTCATTCCGAACTATATGGTAGGCGCGTTGTTTAACGAATCTTCATCGACGGAGGCTCATCGTATCTTCCGCGACAAAATAGCGAAGCGCGAATACGCTTTGCCGATCGGCATGGTGGCTCCGGTTAAGTATCAGGTTGAATTTAACAACCGCACTGAAACGGAATTTGGTCAACGCGAAGATTGGTTGTGTCCGTACTACAACAAAGAAAAACAAAACTGCAATGTGTGGCGCAATCGTGGTGTGGTTTGCACGACTTTTTTCTGCAAAAGTTCCTATGGCGATCAAGGTATCGAGTTCTGGGATAAGCTGAATAATTATCTTTGGTACGTAGAGCTGGCTTTGCTTGAAGAAGCTTTGGTGATGTTGGATTTCTCTCCTCGTCAAGTGATGACCCTTTTGGATTATCACAATCGCACCAAAGGGACTGCGGCCGAGAAAAAATCTTGGTCCATGGATGAGAAGAAAGCCAAAGAACTTTGGAATGGTTATTTTGATGATCAAGAAGGTTTTTATAAAAAGAGCTTTGAGATCGTCTCTAATTTAGATAAAAAAGCCTTCCATGAAATGCTCGGTGAACAAGGGCAGTTTATGGAAGAAGAACTTTTTGAAATTCTCCCGCAATTGAAAGTGGAATAAGACATGTCATCAATTCAAGAACGCCAAGCTAAAATCATCTCTGATTTCTCTGTCTACACTCAATGGGAAGATCGTTATAAGAAAATTATCGAAATGGGAAAAGCCTTGGCCCCCATGTCTGAAGAATTAAAGACGGAACAAAACATCGTTAAGGGTTGCCAGTCTCAGGTGTGGCTGCACGCAGGATTGAATCCACAAGGACAAATGGAGCTTGTGGGTGACAGTGACGCCTTGATTGTGAAAGGTCTTGTGGCGTTATTGTTGAGTGTATATTCCGGTGCCACTCCAGCAGAAGTTTTAAGCACTCCTCCAGAGTTTTTGCGTGCTTTAGGATTTGAAGGCAACTTGTCTCCAAGTCGTGCGAACGGTTTGCATTCGATGTTGAAGCAAATCAAGCTCTATGCGACGGCTTTTGATTACATGTTAAAAGCAAAGCGCTAGAATTTTCATCCCCTAGACAGAATACCCACAATTATGTCATTCCCAGACGCAGATGAAGCGATCCGTTTATTCCCGGATTACGTTGAAGAAGTAGAGCTGCATTAGTTCTATCATGCTACTTCAATAAAAAACCCGATCCTATTAGTAGATCGGGTTTTTTATTTCTTCATTCAGAAAGAGTTTCCGAATTACTTCGCTTTTTTCTCAGCGTGTTTTTCTTTACAAGCGGCAATCACGTCGCTTCCCACATTCACACCCGCGACTGATTTACCTTCCATGATTGGATCGATGCAGTCTTTCCAAAGACCTTTTTTATCTTTGTGATCGCCTTTTTTGAAGCCCGCAGCTTCGCAAGCTGACTTCACTTCTTTGCAGGGATGACCTTTGCCTTCATTTGCAAAGGCACTGACGGAACCAAGAACTACAAGAGCCATAACTAGATTTTTCATAGAACACTCCTCCTACGGAAAGCTTTATTAAATAAAAGCTTAACTCACAGATATTAACCCCAAATGAGAATGGAATTAAAAAATGTTAATTGCGTGTCATAAGAGGACATTTATCCCCTCAGAGTGTGGTGTGTGTTAATCCAGCTGAGACAGTTATGCGCTCTTCCTCCATCCTTGGAAAGCCGAAAACCGAGCTTCCTGCTCGGTTTTATAAGTTGATTGGACTCTCGGCGATGGGAATCCCATCTGTTTTTTTCAATTCCGCGCACGATGCGCGGAATTCAGCGTTCACAGGACGGACGTACTTTGTTCCTTACCTCTCACTGCCTTTTAGAGGCGAATTTGAATTTGCCCAGAATCTTGTGGATCC
>JBLMWG010000060.1:0-15499 GCA_050257115.1 Bacillota bacterium | reverse complement strand
CAGTATTGGTTGGTGCGATCTTTAGAGCAAAGCAACAGCGAGCGCTCTCAAAAAGCAAAAGATGCGCTTATCGAAAAATATCCGTTCTCATACTACGGTCTGCGTTTGAAAGCGGAGCAGTCGGGCAACAAGCTTACTTGGCCAAAGACGACGGACAAAGCACCAGTGATGGAGTCTGTCATATATTTGGCTGGATCACAGAAAAAATCCTGGGAAAGATTTAAAGTTCTTTCACAAGCAGGTTGGGTCAGTGAAGCACAAAAAGAATCGGTGAACTTTCCGTTCATTAAGGATGCCTCTTTGAAAGTGACTCTGGCTGGGAAATTGGCGGACCGAGGTCAATTTTTTACGGCGATTCGTATGATCAATGATGCGATGGAAAATGCACCCCAACTGCGCCGGCAGGAGTTTTTGAAAATTGGCTATCCGGAGGTATTCTCGGCATTTTATAAAAAAGAAGGTGAGCGTTATGGCTTGGATCCCGTGCTGTTACGCAGTCTGACTCGTCAAGAGAGCGGATTTAATATGACGGCGATTTCCTCGTCGAACGCATTGGGCTTGATGCAAATGATTCCGCCAACGGCGCAGGATACGGCGAAGAAGCTCGGCATGAAGGTGAATTTGCCAGATGATATGTTCCGTCCTGAAGTGAACATTCCGATGGGTTCTTACTATATTTCCCAGATGTTAGGCCAGTTTGGAAACAACGTGCCTTTCGCTCTGGCAGCCTATAACGCAGGACCCTATCGGCTGAAGAAGTGGATTGATGCTCGCGCGGAAATTTCTAGTGTACTTACTCAACCGAGCAGTGCGCCCGGAGATGAGCTCTGGATCGATGAATTGCCTTGGAATGAGACGAGTTTTTACGTGAAAGCGATCCTGAGAAACGTCTTGTTATACCGTATGATTGACCAAGAGAGCTATGTTTTGGCACCAGTCTTTTGGCAAGATTTGCTGATAGAAAAGGCAAAATAAGTACGTTGTTTTATTGTAAAAGTCCTCTGAGTTTTGTAGCCTGAAATTGTGTCGGAGGACTCATGAGGAGACTTTTTTCATTTTGTATCGTCCTAGCCTTTTTGGCAGGTTGTGCTCATAAGGATATGAGCAATAACAGCAAGGCTGGGGATGCGGGCGAAGGTTCAGAAATTAAGGACATCAGCTCGTTTCGTTTGTCAGATCCTGAGGGCCCAAAGGTCGTTGACCAAGAGTTGGACGTAATTCCGACGGAAGTAAATCCGTTGGTGGAGAAATGGATCACTTATTTCCAAGGCCGCGGTCGCGAGCACATGGAAAAATATTTGGCGCGTTCAAGCCGTTATGAAAAGTTGATGAAGAAAGTTCTTCGCGACAACGGTTTGCCTGAAGATCTTTTTTACATTGCTTTGATCGAATCTGGTTTCAGTTCACAAGCCACATCCAACGCGGCAGCAGTGGGGTACTGGCAGTTTATCCGTGGCACGGGGAAACGCTATGGCTTAGATATCAATCCGTTCGTGGATGAGCGTCGTGACCCTGTGTTTGCAACTCAAGCAGCGGCTGAATATTTCAAAGGTCTTTATTCCGTATTTGGTTCTTGGTATTTGGCGATGGCATCCTACAACGTGGGCGAAAACCGCGTGAAACGCGAAGTGATGAATCACTATACGCGTGATTTCTGGGAGCTAGCTCGTAAAAATCGCTTGCCTAAAGAAACAATCAACTATGTTCCGAAATTTATCGCAGCAAAGTTGATCGCAAAAGATCCAGCAAAATATGGTTTCGAAGACATCGACTATCTTCCGCCGATCGAGTTTGATCACATCACTGTGAACAAACCTGTGAATATGCGCCAAATGGCCGACAAAATGGGTTTGAACTACGAAGACTTCAAAGCTTTGAATCCGAAGTTTAAAGGTGAAGTCGCTCCGTTGAAGGGCCAAGATCTGGTTTTGCGTATTCCACCCGGAACGAATGAAGCGGCGACTGTTGCTGCTAACGAATCTTTTGTAACGGATCTGCAGTTCATTGCGGATAGTGGGGACACTCAAAAATACAGAATCCGTCGTGGGGATAACTTAAAAACCATCGCTCGTCGATATAGAACCTCGGTGGCCTATCTTCGTGATTTGAATGACCTTCCTCGTAAAACGCGCCTTAAGGTAGGCATGTCAATTTACGTACCTGATCGTACACCACTACGCGAGCGTTCTTCATCTCGTGATGTATCTACAGTGGCGAAGCGGAGTGCAAGACCAACTCCTACAAAGTCGGTTGATACAGCGGTGGCGGACATGACGGGTGGTCGCTACTATGTGGTGCAATCTGGTGACTCTCTGTTCTCGATTGCGCAAAAGTATTCAACGAGCGTTTCTGAACTTCAACGTACGAATAATATTAAACGTAGAACCAAGTTGAAATTGGGTATGAAGTTGAAAATTCCAGGAGCTGTAGATAGCTCTTCAGCTCGTGAAGTTGCGAGAAACAAAGTTCATGTCGTTAAAAAAGGCGACAACTTGAGTGACATTGCTGCGAAATACAATGTGTCTTTGAATCAGTTGAAGCAAAGAAACAAAATCAGAAATCCGGCAAGCCTGATTGTGGGAGCAAGATTAGTGATCCCGACAGCTGAAACAAACTAAGCTCTGACATAATGTAAGAACTCAAAACCCCGCTCCGAAAGAGTGGGGTTTTGTTTTTAAGCCTGCTGAATGAGAAGTACTTACGATGCATCTAAGAAGTCACTAACCTAAGGGGGGAGGTTGTTATGACAACAGTTTATACTCTTGGTTATGAAGGCTGCGATCTAGATGAGTTCATTACCGGTCTGAAGAAAAACAAAATTCGTCGCATCGTGGATATCCGCCGGACGCCTGTCAGTCGCAAAAAAGGCTTTTCAAAAAATATCCTAGCGGCCGAACTCGCTAAACACGATATCGAGTGCTTTTACTTGGGAAAAGAACTTGGTGTTCCTTCTGAGTGGCGAAAGGCCCAGAAAGCTCATAAGATCACTCGCGCTAAGATGTTTTCTGATTACGCTCGTAAGATCCTGCCAAAGCATTCGAAGGACATTAGCTATCTGATGACGGTGTTTAAAAAGAAAGGCCGTACGGCTTTGTTATGCTATGAAAACGATGCGCTGGATTGTCATAGGCACTTTCTTGCGGAAGAAATGAAGAAGCATGACAAGGGTCTTAAAATTATCGATATCAGTGTGTTACCGAAGGAAAAAACTTTGGGCTTAATGAAGAGTGGATTTCGCAGGGAAGTTTAAAAAAAGTGCCTGCAAGGAATCGTCGTTGATAACTCGCAGGCTAAGGGGAATGAAACCAATCCTTGTATGTATTGATACCTTCCATATGCACACCTCTGATTCCTCAGGTGACTCATGACCTTTGGCAACTGGCTGGCATCTCTTGCGAGGAAGCCCCTCTAGTTTTGCGCCCCACAGTTTCCCATGGTTTGCCTTGAGGCAAAGGAAGGATCTAAATCCTAACAGAGTATAACCCTAGGAACCTCCTTTGAGTTATTCTTGTCGATCCAACCTATAGTTCATCGTTTCTTTATCGAGGCCTGAACACTGAACCTCGCTGTAATAAACCTGGTGACGGCACTTCATTTTGGTGCTTCATCATGATGGTCGTGAATACGATACTTCATCACTGTCCTCCTTAGCTGGCCCTGTAGCATTCACCCACGCCTTTTTCACTTCAGCAAAGCTGAAGTAGGCTGTAAGTCTCACGAGCCATGCGGTTTCAACATTCACAGGATAGCTCGACCAAAGTTTTAATTTCAAGGGGGTTACTTTCGATTCTCAAAACATGTCGTTTTTGCGTTTCACTCTGGGAAAAGCGTTTGATCGTGAAACATAAATGGTCTGCAAAACGTAAAGAAGGCGCGGAGGATTTTTGCGCCTTCTTTAATTTTGGGGCTAGTGTTTTAGGATTTCTAGAAATTTTTCGAGCTTGTCGAATGATTCTGTCCAGCCTTTGATGCAATCGTCTTGAAGTTCATTGGGGATGCCCTCCTGATAAAGCATGAAGCGGCTGGTGTTGTGGTCGAGAGATTCAAATTCGAAAGTGATGAAACCCTGTTTGGGCCATTCACCGGGCATGTTGGCTTCTTTGGACGAGATTTTCTGGCCTTGTTCGTTGGCAAAGTTGTCGGTCATCACAATGCGTTTGTTGGTTTCGATTTCTTCAAATTGGCCGGTCATACCCCCACCACCGAGATCTGGATTGCCTTTCATGTTGATGAAGTATCTGCCGCCTTCGTGGAAGTCGACTTCGACTTTGTCGGCATAAAGTCCTTGTGGCCACCACCACTTCTTTAAACTTTCAGAGGTTGTAAAAGCATTAAAGAGTTGATCCACGGGAACATTAAACTTGCGCTCGATCTGTAACAATTTCGACTGAGGTGTGGATCCCTTGTGAAGTGAGGCTTGCGATCTTGATTGTGACGGTTGCATGTGAACTCCTTGGTAAAATGATTCATTTTCAACGTCTGCACGTGAGGACTCAATGAAGATTGTATAGAGTTGGAGCCAGGTTTTAAGGCTTTTAAGTCTTATGTGTTAAAAGTGGGAGTCGTGAGTGCCTTCACCAGCCTCACGTTATCTGACTTTTGCAGTTTTTAGACGTTGTAAAAGATCTTGCGAACCCAGCCAAAGAGTATTGCCAGGATGACAATGGCAGAAGCAATCCATTTTAAAAAAGTGATAGCCCCCAGCCATGGAGGGGATTGAACCCATCCGATCAGCACACTGAGGATCGTTGAGGTTTCAATAAAGTCGAAAAATCCCGGAGTAAGCGCGAAAGCCGTTATCATCAGAGTTGGCTTGTAAATGCGTCTTACTTGCAAAAGCAATAGATAACTATAGACAAAAATAAACACCAAATCGAAAAGTTCGTGGCGGATATAAGCATTCACTTCAGAAAGCGAAAGTCTTGCAAAAAAATCTTGAGCTTCAAGGGCTGAGTAATACAAACGAACATCCAGGGCTTTTTGAGAGCCCCAGAGTTGGACCATAATCACTAAAATTACGATCAGAAGAATCAGCCAAATTTCTTTGCGCCAGGATTTCATGAAAGGTCTTTTTCTTACGGCATGATTTCGCGAATATGATCCGCGATCTTCATGAAGGCTTGCGCCTCAGCACCGTTGCTGTTGGCTTCCACAATCGGGATGCCCGCTTCACATGCTAAACCGACAGAAGGGTTGAATGGAATTTCACCCAACTTTGGAATGTTTTTCGAAGCCGCGTAGGTGTCGATTTCACCTTTGGGGAACAATTGCATTTTTTCGCCGTTAACAGGATTGATCATGTAAGCCATGTTCTCAATCATACCTAACAAAGGAACGTTCACGCGTTGATACATGTCGACAGCTTTTTTCACGTCAATCAAAGACACGTTTTGTGGAGTCGATACTAAAACCGCGCCTGAAACCGGAACCTTTTGTGCTAGAGTTAATTGCACGTCACCGGTGCCTGGCGGAAGATCTACAACCAAATAATCCAACTCACCCCAGTTTACGTCACGAAGGAATTGATCCATCGCTTTGAAAAGCATCGGACCACGCCACACAACGGCGGCACCTTCTTCAATCAAAAAACCAATCGACATCAGTTTAATCCCATAGCGAACAACTGGCTCTAGCTGATTCGTTTCAGGATTTATATTTGGCTTTTGAGAAAGAGTTCCCAACATGCGAGGAATACTCGGGCCATAGATATCGGCGTCCAGAAGGCCTACCTTGCTCTTTTTACCAAGGGCCATGGCTAAATTTGTAGCAACGGTGCTCTTACCAACGCCACCTTTGCCTGAACTTACGGCAATAATATGTTTCACTCCGGGAATACCGGTCTGCTTTTCAAAAGGATTCGGTGCTGCCATATTGAGGACTCCTTGCTAAATTGCGTCCGACAACGAATAATAGATTCTACATGAATAGCCAAGATTTTTTGACGTTGAACCTTGTGGGAGCTGGGGCTTTCGTATTTTGGTACCTTGTATCGCGCGGAGGTGGCAGCCGTCCTACGCGCCTCGATATGAGTGCTAAAGATACCGCACCGCCACTAATAAATGCGGAGCCTGATCCACAGCCGGAAACCGTGCTCGTTCGCAAGGTTGCTCACCCGGATTTGGCTGATAAAAAGACTAAAAATCTAAATGTGATGTTTAATTATAATGGTCACAGTTGGGATGCGTACGAGGTTTTGGGAGTGCCAGCCGGGGCTTCGATAAAAACTGTGACTGAGGCTTATCAAACAGCTTTGCGTCGTTCCGATAAATCTTCAATGGAATTTCTGGAAACGGCCTATAAGGCGATTATCAATAAGATCTAAAACTTCTGTGAATTACTTTGCGTAAAGACAGCTAAACCCTTTGCCACCTTGACTATGTTCCCATTGGAATTGTTGTTTTGCCGTGTCCAAAATGATCGTGTCCTCTGCAGTGGTGATGCTTTCATTGGAGAATAAGGCCTTTTCAATACTTTGAATGTAGTGATTCTTCTTAATAACCTGATGCATGGATTTGCCGAATTCGTTACGTGTGATCTGCGGGCCTGCATTGATGCGACAAAAGTGAATGGTCGCAAGTGATTCAGCTCCGTCGTGAGGATCTAATACGAAGCCAGAGCATTGTTCGATCCAGTCAATAGATTGAGGGCAACCTTGGGTTCCATTTACCAAAGAATAAAATCCATCGCGTGTGGAAGATGAGGTGGTCTCTTCTGCGCGAGTCCTCGTCGACGCGAACTCCACGACAACAGTCGAGCTGTGCTTTGAAATTGTAAGTCCCAACATGAGACAACATAAAAGAAGCCGCGTTTTCATAAAACTCCCTGATGGCAATCAAGGGAGCAAACATCATGCTGGGCAAAGCTAAAAATAAAAGGGAACCCATTGGGTCGTTCTCAGTGTGATACGTCAATGTGTCAAAAAAAGTTAGTGCGCTTTAGCTGATTGCGGTTCTTTGTACTCGGGAACAAGTTTGCCCCGGTGGCACATATAGCAAGAGGCCATCGGGCCTTTTTTTCCATCAAAGCCGTTATCTTTCAGCATTTGTGTCAGCTTCATGTGGTCTTTACCCACTTTGAAGCTTTTCTTTTCGTCATTCGCAAAATTGGAAACGTTATGGCATTCGGTGCACGTAACACCCAACTGTCGGGAGATGACAACCATGTCATCTCGGATTTTATCTTCTTTTGTAACGAATTTGGAAACGGGCTCTGCCTCGGTGAAAGAACCAAGAAACAGAAGGCCTACAGAGAGAAAGAGGGCTGTTAACGTGCGCTGCATAAATATAGCTTACTAACACCCAGGCTCAGATCAAGGAAGACCCTGATTCCTTGACTGCATCTAGACCCAAGTGTAAGTTTTTAAAGACTTTTTCCTGCCTCTGAAGCCATCAGGTGGCAGCTCAATGGAGTTCTCATGAAAATCAAGCATCTTGACGACCTTAATACGCTCGTCAGCCTCAGCAAACGTCGTGGTTTTGTATTTCAATCGAGCGAGATCTATGGTGGTCTTGGCAGTTGCTGGGATTACGGTCCTCTCGGTTCTTTGATGAAACTAAATGTAAAACGCGCATGGTGGAATGCCATGACTCGCAGACCAGACATCGTCGGTTTGGACGCGGCGATTTTAATGCACCCAACAGTGTGGAAAGCCTCTGGTCACGTCGATGGATTTTCGGATCCATTGGTTGACTGTAAAGACTGTAAAACTCGCTTCCGCGCAGACAACACTGAGTCTTATATGAAAGACAAAAAGTGCCCGAACTGTGGCAGCAAGAACTTATCTGAAGAGCGTAACTTCAACTTGATGTTCAAAACTCATATGGGTCCTTTGGAGGATTCTGCGAGTGTGGTTTACTTGCGTCCTGAAACGGCTCAGGGTCATTTTGTGAACTTCCAAAACTGCCAACAGTCTTCTCGTTATAAAATTCCATTCGGTATTGCGGCGATTGGTAAGTCTTTCCGTAACGAAATCACTCCGGGGAATTTCATTTTCCGTACGCGTGAATTCGAACAAATGGAAATGCAATATTTCGTAAAACCAGGCACAGACGAAAAATTCTTCGAAGAGTGGAAAGAGCGTCGTTGGAAGTTCTACCTAAAATACGGAATCAAAGAAGAAAACTTGAAAATTCACGTCCACGAAAAACTTGCGCACTATGCGCGTGCAGCGGTTGACGTTGAGTACAAGTTCCCAATGGGCTTTTCTGAATTGGAAGGCATCCACAACCGTTCAGACTTTGACTTGACTCAACACATGAAGTTCTCAGGAAAAAACCTTGAGTACTTCGATGAAGCGAACAAAGAAAAATACATCCCGTTTGTTATTGAAACAGCCGTGGGCTGTGATCGCCTGTTCTTGGCGTTTATGTGTGATGCTTACCGTGAAGAGATCACGACAGATGAAAACGGCAAAGAGGACACTCGCGTGGTGATGGGTTTCCACCCGGAAATTGCGCCGTACAAAGTGGCGATCTTGCCGCTGTCTAAGAAGGAAGAATTGACTTCAATCGCCGACAAGCTTCGTGATCAAGTGGCAGAAGATTACGATGTGACTTATGACGAAGCGGCTTCCATCGGTAAACGCTATCGTCGTCAAGACGAAATCGGAACTCCGTTCTGTGTGACTGTAGACTTTGATACTATTAACGACCAAGCAGTGACAGTTCGTCATCGCGATACGATGGTGCAAGAGCGCATCCCAATGGCGCAATTGAATTCCTATATCGCGGGGAAACTTAAAAGCTTCTAACGAGGTTATTAAGTCATGAAAAAAGGGAGCTGTTGAAGCTCCCTTTTTTGTTTCTAAGAACGAATTTTTTCTTAGTAGAGATAAATTGTCGAATCCCCATCGCACTTATATAACATCCCGTCGACTTGTTCCCCAGCTTGAACAGAGCATTCCACCATAACTCCTTTGGAAACGACTTCGCGTTGCTCAAGAGGGCAGGCATAGTTGGTATTAAACATGTCATGGCCGTCAGTAAACGAAAGTTTCGCCAGGCAAAGATCGCCTCCACCGAGGTCGGTGATGGACTTTACGTGAGCGATAATTTGCGCATCCTGCTGTTTGCAGGCGTTATCAGCAAGGGCCGAAGAGCTTACAAGAAGAGCCGCAAGAACGATCATTTTTTTCATGAAATTCTCCGTAAAAAGTAGATGGCGATCAGTGAATTTGTAGCACACCCCTGGCTCGGGATCGGGAGAGACTTGGTCAGCATGTAAAATCTCCGAAGTCTGTCCAAAAGATCGATAAAATTATCGGTTCTAAGTAGTCGTTTTTCTTTATATTTCTAAGGAGTATGATTTCGAGTTGGGGCTCTATAATGCAATGGGCGACATATAAGTAATTTTTCATTGATATTAAAGGGTTAGACCGATTAAATGTTTTTGAAAATACGAGAGTGTAGGGAGACTTATGCACCAGAACGTGACTGAAACTAAACCAAACGCGAAATCCGCAGTTCCTCAGAAATTTGTATACTTCTTTGCTGCCGGTGAAGCCGAAGGCAACGCAGGAATGAAGAACATCCTGGGTGGCAAAGGGGCAAACTTGGCGGAGATGACTTCGTTGGGTATTCCGGTTCCTCCGGGCTTTACGATTTCGACAGAAATTTGCACGCACTTCTATGAAGAGGGTGGAAAGCTTCCTGAGTGGGTCCGTCCAAAAGTGATGGAAGCCATGGTAAAGGTGGAAGCTAAGATCGGCAAAAAATTCGGCGACGTGAACAATCCTCTTTTGGTGTCTGTTCGTTCCGGTGCACGCGCTTCTATGCCAGGCATGATGGATACTATCTTGAATCTTGGTTTGAATGACCAAACAGTTGAAGGCTTGGCGAAGTCTTCGAACAACCCACGCTTTGCGTGGGATTCTTATCGCCGTTTCATCCAAATGTACTCTGACGTTGTGATGGGTATGAACTCATCACTCCTTGATGTCACTTTGGAAGATCTTAAAGAAGAAAAGCACTACAAGCTTGATACTGAAATGACTGTAGATGACTTGAAACTTCTGGTTAAGAAGTTCAAAGAGCTTGTTAATCAAATGACGGGCCACGCGTTTCCGGCAGACCCTTGGGAGCAATTGTGGGGAGCTATCACTGCGGTATTCCACTCTTGGAATACGCCGCGTGCGATCACTTATCGTGAACTTCACGATATTCCAGTTTCTTGGGGGACGGCTGTAAATATCCAATCCATGGTTTTTGGTAACATGGGTGATGATTCTGCAACGGGTGTGGCGTTTACTCGCAACCCATCTACGGGCGAAAAAGCTTTTTACGGTGAGTTTTTGATCAATGCCCAAGGTGAAGACGTTGTGGCAGGCATCAGAACTCCACAGCCGATCACGAAAGTTGCAGCAGCACCAACAGGCATGAAGTCTTTGGAAGAAGCTTTGCCTGCAGCATACAACCAATTGGTTGAAATCTATAAAAAACTCGAAAGTCACTACCGTGACATGCAAGACATTGAGTTTACTATTGAGCGCTCTGTTTTGTGGATGCTGCAAACTCGTAATGGGAAACGTACAGCCGCCGCAGCTTTGAAAATTGCTTGCGATATGGTTGATGAAAAGTTGATCACTGAAGAGGAAGCAATTCTTCGTCTTGATCCAGGTTCTTTGGATCAATTGCTTCATCCGACATTGGACCCTAAAGCCCAAAAAACAGTTTTGGCTAAAGGTTTGCCAGCGTCTCCAGGTGGCGTGAATGGTCAAATCGTGTTCTCTTCGGAGGAAGCGGTTGAGTGGAAAGAACAAGGCAAAAAAGTGATCCTTGTTCGTGTTGAAACATCTCCAGAAGACATCGCTGGCATGGTGGCAGCACAAGGTATCTTTACAACTCGTGGTGGTATGACGTCGCATGCAGCGGTTGTTGCGCGCGGTATGGGTAAATGCTGTGTTGCTGGTTGCGGTGAAGTTGAAGTCGACTACAAAACTGAAACAATGAAAGTAAAAGGCTACGTTCTTAAAAAGGGCGATGTGATTACTTTGGATGGCTCCACTGGTGAAGTCTTCTTGGGTGAAGTGAAAACCGTCGAACCTAAATTGGATGCATACTTTGAACGCATCATGAAGATCGCTGATCGCATTCGTAAATTGAAAGTTCGCACAAACGCTGACACTCCGAAAGATGCGCAAACTGCGAAAAACTTCGGTGCTGAAGGTATCGGTCTTTGCCGTACTGAGCACATGTTCTTCGGTGCAGATCGTATCGACGCTGTTCGTGAGATGATCATTGCGGATAACAAAATGGATCGCGAAAAAGCTTTGGCGAAATTATTGCCAATGCAACGTGATGACTTCTATCAGTTGTTTAAAATTATGGATGGTTTGCCAACGACGATCCGTTTGTTGGATCCACCTCTTCATGAGTTCGTTCCTCACACAGATGAAGAAACGAAAGAGTTGGCAAAACGTATTGGAACTGACTTTGAACGTCTTCGTGCTAAAGTAAAAGCTTTGCATGAGTTCAATCCGATGTTGGGTCACCGTGGTTGCCGTTTGGCGATCACTTATCCTGAGATCTATCAAATGCAAGTTCGTGCTATTGCTGAAGCAGCCTGCATGATTACGAAAGAAGGCATCAAGCTTTCTGCTCCGGAAATCATGATCCCGCTTGTAGCAACAGACAAAGAACTTGAAGTGTTGCGTTTCCAAGCCAACCAAGAAGTTCAAAAAGTTCAGGCTGAGAAAGGTATCAAATACGAATACCATATCGGTACAATGATCGAGCTTCCTCGCGCGGCAATCACAGCAGATGCGATTGCGGAACACGCAGACTTCTTCAGTTTCGGTACGAATGACCTTACACAAACGACATTGGGTCTATCTCGCGATGACTCCGGCCGTTTCTTGGGTTCATACGTTTCTTCAGGCATTTTGCCAAAAGATCCGTTCATGTCGATTGATCAAGTCGGCGTAGGTGGCTTGGTGAAAATGGGTGTGGAATTGGGTCGTCGTACTAAGCCAAATCTTAAAGTTGGCGTGTGTGGTGAGCACGGTGGTGACCCAGAATCTATCGAGTTCTTCCACAAGGTTGGACTTGATTACGTGTCTTGCTCTCCATTCCGCGTACCTATCGCGCGTTTGGCAGCAGCTAGAGCAGCATTACTAACCAAAAAGCTGCACTCATAAGGTACGGACATACTTTTGGTAGCAAGAGTGCGTTAATTTAAGAAGTCGCGGGACTTATCGAAACCCACAATTTTAACGAATTGTGGGTTTTGTTTTTTAGCTTTCCAAGGATGGAGGATGAGCGCATAACTGTCTCAGCTGGTAAACACGGAGGCCACACTCTGAGGGGCTAGTTTAAACATCGGTAAGTGCCAAATGTGGTACCTACCGATCTTAAGAAGTCGGCTTAGAGGCCAGCTTTGTTGCAAGATAATAAGGTTAAAGCCCTTAAAGTTCCTAGGGGGTACACAGTCTCGAGAAGGCTCTCGTGTCTTTGTATGGTCCCGATTCCGCTCTTCAGGAGCGGATTGTTTTCATCATACACTTATTCTTGAAGATCTATTTTCCCACATCTGACTGCCGGAGGAATTATTGAGTATTGGCTTGTTTTGCTGCACCGCAAATAACGCACAATCGTCATTCTGTCGAAGAGTGACCAATTCTCTGCTTAACTTTTCAGCGTTTGCTCTTCTTTTGAAACCCTACAGTTGACATAGTTCTTCAGTGTGGCGAGAGTGAAATAGCCTTTGGTCTAGCTAGACCTAGGCCTTGTGTGAGGGGAATGTACCTTGAGAATTAAAAAGATTGAACTCATTGGTTTTAAGTCATTTAAGGATCGTACAGTCATTCATTTCGATGCTGGTGTTACCGGGATCGTAGGACCGAATGGTTGTGGTAAGTCCAATATCGTCGATGCCTTGATGTGGGTTATGGGTGACCAGTCCGCGAAGGATCTTCGTGCTTCGCAAATGACGGATGTGATCTTCGGCGGTGCCGAAGGTTATGCACCACTCGGTATGTGTGAAGTGTCTTTGACACTTGAAAACGACGGTGGCGCCTTCCCTGCGAAATACATCAAGCACTCTGAAATCATGGTGACTCGTCGTCTTCACAGAAACGGTGAAGGGGAGTACTTTATCAATAAAGAACCAGCTCGTCTGAAAGACTTGCAAGAGATCTTTATGGATACAGGTGCTGGTTCTAAAGGTTTCTCTATCATCGCTCAAGGTATGATCGGTAAGATCATCACTTCGAAACCTGAAGATCGTCGTATGCTTATCGAAGAAGCAGCGGGTATCACCAAGTTCAAAGCGCGTAAAAAAGAATCTCAACGTAAATTGGTTCAAACTGACCAAAACTTGCTTCGTTTGCAAGACATCGTGGGCGAGTTAAAGCGTCAGATCGATTCTTTGCAAAGACAAGCACAACGTGCGGAACGCTACCGTAACATCAAAAACCAAATCGAAGATTTGGATTTGTGGATTTCGACTGCTCAGTACGTAGAGTTGGCTCGCGCCGCTGAAGAAGCGCAAGCGATCTTCAATGAAGCACAAAGCATGGAAATCGAAGGCGATGCGAACCTTTCGACTCTTCAAGGTCAATTGGAGGTTTTGAAACTTCAAATCCTTGAAAAAGAGAAAATGGTTGAAGAGCACCAAACTCTTCACTTCGACAAACAAAGCACTGTTCAAAAGAAAGAGATGGAGATTCAAGAACTTCGTTTCGAAATCGAACAGGCTCGTCGTAACGAACAAATGACTGGTACGATCTTGCAAGAACAGCAAGCGCGCCAAGAATTGCTTGCTCGTGACAAAGCAGCTTTAGAAGAACAAATTACAGAATTGAAGGAAGAAGCTGAAACACTGACAGCGACTTTCACAGAGAAAAACGAAATCTTCCAAAACTTCAACTCTCGTATCGGGACAGTTGATGAAGATTTGACGACAAAACGTCGCGAGTTGTTCGCAGTGGGTCAGTCTGAATCTTCTTTGGATGCCCGTGTGAACTCTTTGTCTGCGCAAATCGCTGATTTGACAGACCGTCAAGATAACGAACAACAAGTTTTGAACGAACTTCGTGAAAAACAAGTTGAGTTCGAGTCTCGCCGTAAAAAAGTATCAAATGAATTAGATAAAGAACGCCAAATGCAATTGGATTTGGCAAGCGACGTAGACTCTTTCGAAGCCAACAAAAAAATCCTTATGGATTCAGCGGCAGCGAAAAAAGCAGAAGTTGAATCATTCAAAGACTCTTTGAATGAAGTGGCTTCTCGCTTGTACGGTCTTGAAAACTTGCAAAACAACTTCGAGGGTTTCCAAGAAGGTGTGAAGCAAGTGATGTTGTGGCAAAAAACTCGCACTCAAGAGATGATGGCGGATGGTTCTGTTGTCACTCACTTCCAACCCGTTTCTGAGGTTGTGGAAGTTCCAGCTGAGTACGAAGTGGCAATGGAAGCAGCATTGGGCTCACGCCTTCAAATGTTGTTGTCATCTGATGCCAATATCGCAGTCGATGCGGTTTCTCATCTTAAGGAAAACAAAACTGGTCGTTCAAGCTTCCTAGCTGCGAATGACAACGGATACTCTTTCAACCGCGCAGAAGCCCCCGTGGGTCAAGATGGCGTTCAAGCTATCTTGAAAGACGTAGTTAAAGCGGCTGATAAGTTCCAAAACGCTGTCACTTATATGTTGGACGGTGTTGCGATCGTTGATTCTATCCGCACAGCTTTGAACCTTCGTGCAAAATTCGAAGGTTGGACATTTGTTACTCTTGACGGTGACACTTTGACAGCTGACGGTGTTTTGACGGGTGGTTCTTCTGAATCTGCGGATTCTGGCGTTTTGAAACGTCGCCGTGAGATCAAAGAATTGTCAGAGAAAAAAGATGAATACGCTGGAAAACTTCAATTGGCGCAAATGGCTCTTAAGAAAACAGAAGAGCAATTGGCGAACGTATTGAATGATTTCGAAGGCGCACAAAAACGTAAAATTGATCAAGAGATCAAAGTTACGGAGCTAAGAAAAGACCTAGAACGTGCGGAAAATGAAGTTCAAAACGCTCAAGCAGCCGTTGAACGTCAAGAACGCGAAGTCAAAAAACTGACTGAACAGCTCGAAGCTCAAGAACAGAAATTGGAAGAGTTGAACTCGGCCTTGATCGAAGCTCGCGAGAAGAAAGTTATTCTTGAGGGTGAAGTTGAAGCCTTGAACTCTGAATTGAACTCTGTTCGTTTGGGCTTTGACGGTCTTCAAGCGGAAGTGACTGATTTGCAGGTTAAATCAGCTTCAAAGACTCAAGAATACCAAGGTGTCTTGAGACAGCTTGAAATGGTGACGAAGTCCTTGAATGATCTGGAAGCGCAATTGGCTCGTATGAGCGAAGAGGCTGAAGGATACAACTCTCAGATGACTGAGAGCCAAGTGACTTTGGAAGAAAAGAAAATCGAATTTGAACGCCTTTTGGATGAAGTTGAGCAATTGAAATTGCAAGCAGCTCGTTCTAAAGACGAATACGAAGTGATGTCTGAATCCATCCGTGCGATTGAAG
>JBLMWG010000059.1:0-3503 GCA_050257115.1 Bacillota bacterium | reverse complement strand
AAAATCTTGGTTGATAAGTTGAAATCATTGCCGAATGTTTCGATTGTGACTTCAGCAAAAACAGATCGCATCGTCGGTGACGGACAAAAGGTCAATCAAATCCAATACACCAACCGTAAATTAAATACGGCAGAGAAAATGGATTTGGATGGTATCTTTGTGCAGATCGGTTTGGTTCCCAACAGCCAGTTCTTGAAGGACACTGTTGAGTTGACTAAATTCGGTGAGATCGTTGTTGATGGTAAAGGCCGCACTTCTCAAAAAGGAATCTACGCGGCTGGTGACGTCACGACGACTCCTTACAAGCAGATTGTAATTGCGATGGGCGAAGGTGCTAAAGCTGCTCTCGCCGCGTTTGAAGATCGCATGTATGGGGAATCACAGCACTAAGAATTTTGGGGGCTTGATTAAAGCCCCTTTTTTTTTATTCATCGCTGCGGAATGATAGATATTTCGCTCTAACAAGAAACGCAATGTCATTACCACAGTTTAAATATATTTTCTTTGACGATGTTTTCGAGTTTCTAAAACTCCCACTAAGAAGCGTTATTTATCCAGACAATCCCGCCAGATGCCTTAAAAGTTTAAATACCTTGAGGGAGCGATTACATCTTTTCTGATGGCATTTATACGACCTTCTCAAGTGCAATTTCACTCTAAGAAAATCACAAAAATCGCTTTTTAAAACTCATGATACAAGTACTCCATCAAGGAGTCGCAAATGGAACTTGCAAAAATATCTAATCATGAACTTTTAAATCGCATGAACAAGTTGGTTCAATCCGAAAGAAAACTAACCCATGTGATCTTGTGCCATATCAACGAAGTGGAATCCCGACGTCTTTACGCGGAACTTGGGTTTGATTCGATGTTTAAGTATTTAACTCGTCATTGTGGTTATGGTGAGGATAGTGCCTACCGCCGTTTGCAGGCTGCAAGACTATTAAAGAAAACTCCTGAAGTTGCCCAAAAACTCGAAAATGGAACTTTGAATCTTACGCAACTTACTCAAGTGCAAAAGTGCCTGAAGCAGGAAATCAAAGTTGGTGTTTCTATTGGATCAGAGCAGACCCTGCACATTCTTGAACAGATCGAGAATAAGTCTTCTTTCGAAACTAAGAAAGTGCTTGCCGTAGAATTTAATCAACCTATTCAAACTCATGAAGTTGTAAAACCTCAACGCGATGAAAGCGTTCGTTTGGAAGTGACCTTTACCGATGGGCAAATGAAAACTCTGGAGCAAGTAAAAGCTCTTTTGTCACACACCCTGCCCGATGGCAACTGGGCTGATGTGATTGTTCATTTAGCTGAAAAACATTTGCAAAAAAGCGCTTGGGAAAAATCTTTCTAAAAATGAAAAGACAAATCAATTGACTGACACATCCCCATCGAAGACAACGTCTCCCCCTCTGATCAAAACAACGCCAAGCTTCACGACTGCGCGAAAACGGGAGCATATTAAGATCACGCTTCGTCGAAAGCTGTTACAGAAAGCTTCCCACTGTTGTGAGTTTGTCGACTCTAAGACGAACGCCAGATGCCAGAGTCATTATCAACTGCAGATTGATCATCGTATTCCGCGTGCACGCGGTGGTTCTAATACGGAAAGCAATTTACGGGTTTTATGTCGTACGCATAATTTACTGGCGGCAAAGCAATGGGGGCTTTGATATCACGATAAAAACTGCCATTGATGAAAGCAGGACTCTTTAAAGGGTCCTGCACATCCACACCTGCCCTATGACACAAAACGGCAAAATTCTGCTATACTTGGCAGAGCTCAATAGAGTGGCCGTCCGGATCGAGAATGATCGACTTTTTCCCGTCAGGCATATCGGTAGGATCAAGAATGCACATAGCACCAGGAATGCTTTTCAGCTTTGCGACGATTGCTTCTATTTCTGTAATTTGAAACCCGAGCTGTAAGCTGGGAATCTGGGACTTCTGAGCGCTTTTGATTGAATACAATGAGAACTCAACGCCATCATGCACAGCGCGATAGACTTCACTTCCTTTATCAACCTTGGTGACGTTGAACTGAAAGCCAATAAGGCGATAAAAATCCAGCATGTCTTGTAGATGCGGGGTGTTTATTGTGATAGAAGTGATTACCAAACTCATGAATTTTATTATCGGAAGCGAGGCCTCATGAAACAAGAAAAAATTTATCTCAAGGACTATAAAGCTCCTGCTTTCTCCGTAGACTCAATCCACCTCGACTTCAACCTTAATGAGGACTTTTGTCGAGTTGTTGCAAAGTCACAAATTAAACAACTCGAGCCGGGTTCGGCTTTACACTTAAACGGCGAAGATCTGAAGTTAGTCAGTGTTAAAATCAATGGTCAGACCCTATCACCTTCTCAGTATCAACTCGCTGCTGAAGAAATGATCATCCCCACAGTTCCTGCTTCTTTCACATTAGAAATTGAAACGCAACTAGAACCGCAAAATAACACGTCCCTAGAAGGCTTGTATAAATCCAACGGCATCTTCTGTACTCAGTGTGAAGCCCAAGGCTTCCGCAAGATCACTTGGTTCTTAGATCGTCCGGATGTAATGACTTCTTACTCTGTGACTATCGAAGCCGACAAAGCAAAGTACCCCGTGCTTCTTTCCAATGGTGATCGCATCAAGATTGAAGATCTTGGTAACGGACGCCACAAAGCTTACTGGAGTGATCCACACAAAAAACCTTGTTATCTTTTCGCTTTAGTTGCTGGAGATCTGGGCGTTATTCGCGACACCTTCACGACATCATCTGGTCGCAAAGTAAATCTTGAAGTTTATGCAGCCCACGGCAAACAAGAACGCTGCTGGCACGCGATGGATTCTTTGAAAAAATCCATGAAATGGGATGAAGAAGTATTTGGTCGCGAGTATGACTTGAATGAATACATGATCGTTGCGATTGATGATTTCAATGCCGGCGCCATGGAAAATAAAGGTTTGAACATCTTTAACTCTCGCTTGGTGCTTGCGGATTCAAACTCTGCAACCGACAACGACTTCCACAGCATTGAATCTGTTGTCGCCCATGAATACTTCCACAATTGGACTGGCAACCGTGTGACTTTGCGTGACTGGTTCCAACTTTCTTTGAAAGAAGGTCTCACCGTCTTCCGTGACCAAGAATTTTCTGCCGATATGACAGACCGCGGAGTTCAGCGTATTGAAGACGTCGATGCTCTTCGCGCCGGCCAATTCGCAGAAGATGCGGGACCAAACGCTCACCCGGTTCGCCCTGAATCTTGTATGGCCGTTGATAACTTCTTCACAATGACGATCTATGAAAAGGGATCTGAGTTGATTCGCATGATGCAAACCATTGTGGGCCGCAAAGGCTTCCGCAAAGGGATGGACGAGTACTTCAAACGTCATGATGGCCAAGCGGTGACGACGGACGATTTCGCAGCGGCGATCTCTGAGCCGAACGGCAAAGACTTTACTCAATTCAAACGCTGGTATCATCAATCCGGGACGCCGGTGGTTTCTATCCAAGAGCG
>JBLMWG010000058.1:0-7800 GCA_050257115.1 Bacillota bacterium | reverse complement strand
AAAATGAAGCTTTGCTGAGTGGCTCCATTCACAGCGCGTGGAATTCACCATTGGCTTGGGTTCGCGCGGAGCGAATGGGAAAGGCTCGCGGAACTCCAGTGAGCTTTGGTCCGATGAGGGATTCTGACCAGGACCTGACCTCGGTGCTTGTTGTTAAGAAGGATTCCTCTTTTGCAAAAATATCAGATCTTGAAGGAAAGATCGTAGGCTTTGGAGCCTATGATTCCCCGCAAGCGCGCCTGATTCCACTGCATCATATGCGACTGCAAAGTGTCACAACATTTAAAGCCAGATGTTTTGATGTTTTAGGTGGAAAGCACGGTGATCATATTGGTGGTGAGCGTGATGCCGCCCGGGCCTTGATGGCTAACGAAGTGGATGCCTGCTGGATGATTGATAGTAATTACCAGGCATTCTCTGCGGATGGAGCTTTAGCTCCTGGTGCAACTCGAATTTTAGCAAAAACAAAACCCTACGATCATTGTATTTTTACAATGGCACCAGAAGTTTCAATAAATTCGGAACTCCAGGCACAGGCAAGTCGATTCTCAGAATTGCTTTTGTCAATGAAATGGTCTGATCCAAAGGTTAGATATCTCCTTGAGCTTGAAGGGCTGAAGGAGTGGCGTCCTGGGCGTACCAGTGGTTTTTTGCAACTTGCGCAAGCCGTGGATGAAGAAAAGTTTTATGATCAAAAAGGGAACATCATTGAAACCAATTATCGATATTGAAAGTCTTGGTTTTGATTCAGGAGCCCATTTGTTAGTGAAGCAGGGTCTTTCACAGATTGCTGCTGGTGAAGAAATTGAAATTGTTGGTCGCGCTTTGGAATGGCAAACCCAAGCGAGTGCTTGGTGTCGAATACAGGGGCACGAGTTGCGGATTACAGAGGACAAGACTTTTATTCGCAAGCGCTCTTCCGAAATGCAAAGATGGGATACCACGATCCCGATGAACAATGAGGTTTTGAGTGAGCCTGCGGCTTCACTTGGTCTTGCCGCACGCGGTGCCCAAGTTGAGATTGGAAGTCCTGAATTTCATTTTAAGCTCAACAAAAAGGAAGATGTTTGGAGTTCCAACGCCGCTGAACTTTACCAGCAGGCCCTGAGTGCTCAATGGAATGCGAATACCGCAATTGACTGGTCGCAACCTAAAGAACATTCAGATCTATTGGAAAATGCAGTCGTACAACTCATGACTTACATGGTTGAGAACGAGAATGCAGCGCTGATTTTACCAGCGCGTTTTTTAGGACAACTTCATCCTCACTTTCGTGAGGTCCAGGCTGTTCTGTCCATTCAAATTGCCGACGAGGCACGACATATTGATGTTTTCAATCGTCGCATTCAGCTTTACGGAAAGTCTCCGGCACTCTCCACAGCCGGAGGGCAAGCTTCTCTAAAAACATTGCTCGATGAGTCTGACTTTGGCGTTGCTGAGTTTTTGCTGGCTGTTTTAGGTGAAGGGACATTTGTCGATCTATTGCAATTCCTTCATCGCTTTGGGCCGGATCCCGCAACTAAACAAATTGCCCTGCTTGCGGCTAAAGATGAATCGCGGCATGTTTCCTTTGGGATGAGCCATCTCCTCGATAAGGTACAGAAGGACCCTGAGTTTAAATATCAGCTTAAGAAGGCAGTACAGGACCGTTTTGAGGGCCTTCGTTCAACTTCAGGTCTTAATGAAGAAGTTTTTGATTCTTTGATTGTGCTAGCTGCTGGGGACCTAACACCTTCAAATATTTCGGAAGGTTTTAAGGAAGTGCAAAAGCTTCTGAATGAAATGAAAGAGGGGCGACGTGTAAGATTGCAACGACTCGGTTTTTCAAATGCCGAGGCCAGCGAGATGTCATCGCTTCATACCCGAAATTTTATGTGACTTTCCGATGCGCGCTGACCATGGGTAAATGGCGACGATGCTAGCTCAGCGATGGCTACGAAACAACTCCATCCACGTAACACTGATGAAGCCGACAAGGCAGCAAAGGACTATATCAAGTGGATGAAGGATCGAAAACCGAAAGAGCTGCCTTAATTGTTCGACATACAAAACGCACGCAAGCAGGACTATCGATCCGAGAGCTATCCAACGGACAACGGTGTTATCCCCAGTAAAGAACCTCTCCCTTAGAGTCTTATGAGACCTGCGGCTGGTGAATATCAGGGCGATGTTTGAAATAAGAAGCGTAGTGAAAACAAGAGCTCTGGCATCCTCTTCACCTTGGCCACGCAGAAGCGCGATCAGATAAATGATCGTCAGTGAAAATAAGACGCTGGCTCCCTTAGTCAGACTCGGTACCCAAAGTTTTCGATCAAAGAGCGGTTCCTTCGGATCGCGTGGTGGCGCATTCATTAAGTCGCTCGAACCAGGCTCAACCTCAAACGCAATCGAAGAAGCCGGTTCGATAATCAAATGCAGAAGCGCGATGTGAGCAGGAAGCAGAACGAGCGGTAGTTTAAAAACGACAGGGATGATGGACATACCCGTTATCGGCAGGTGGACCGCGAACAGATAGACAAGCGCACTCTTAAGGTTCGCATAAACTCGTCGTCCCATTTTTACCGCCTCGACGATCGAACCAAAATCATCATCCAAAAGGACAAGTGCGGCGGATTCTCTTGCCACATCAGTGCCTCGGCCTCCCATCGCAATGCCTATATGCGCATTTCGTAACGCCGGAGCGTCGTTCACTCCATCGCCAGTCATTGAAACTATTTCGCCATTCGCCTTGAATGCTTCGACGAGCTTAAGTTTTTGTGCGGGTGAAACCCGAGAGAAAACATTGACCGATTTAACCACATTGCGAAGCTCTTCTGGTGAGTAGCCGTCTAAGTTTTGGCCAGTGACAACCTCATCAGGAGAAGCAAGGCCAATTTTTTTGGCGATGCTGCTTGCAGTGATCGGATGATCTCCAGTGATCATGACGACTCGGATTCCAGCCGAATGACATTCGGCAACCGCCTGAGGAACCTCCGGGCGTATCGGGTCGGCGATTCCGATGAATCCTAAAAATGTAAAATCAAAGTCGTGTTGAACTTGCGGTAAGGACGCATTCGGAAAAGTGCCTTTGGCCACGCCCAGGACTCGAAAACCTTCAGCCGCCATCTTCTCGGCTGATTGTGCGGTGGCTAAGGCATGTTCTCTGTCCATGTGACAAAGATCTATAATGGCCTCAGGAGCACCCTTTGCGCCAACGACGTAGCCACCTTCGGGCCGAGGCTTCCACGCGTGAGTAATGGCGAGAAGTTTAGGTGAAAGTGGGTACTCCTTTTCAAACTTCCAATCGTGATGAAGATGCTCAGTCTGGCGCAAATACTGGAGGCCTGCAGTGATAAAGGCAATTTCCATTGGATCATAAGGGTCTTGGCGACTCGCTAATATTCCATACTCGAGAACCTCATGAAAATCCTCGGGTAGATAAGGTTTATCCAGCTCGTTAAGATCGAGTGATTGGTTATTCGAGAAGATCCGCTGGATTTTCATTTGATTCAGCGTAAGTGTTCCCGTTTTGTCGACGCATAACACGGTTGTTGAGCCAAGGTTTTCAACTGCTGGAAGACGCCGGGTGAGAACACGCCTTTGTGATATTCGCCATGCTCCGAGTGCAAGAAAAATGGTTAAGACTGCCGGCAATTCATTTGGTAGAATCGCCATCGCCAGTGTCAGGCCAACCAAGAATCCCTGTAGCCAATCATGCCGAGTCAAAGCGAAGACTAAGAAAACGATAACACAAATGCCGCCCGCAATCCACGCAATGCGACCCACGAGCTTTTGGGTATGAGTTTCGAGTCTGGTTCGCTCTCTGTTCTCGCGTTGAATTGATTTTCCAATCTTTCCAATCTCAGTTTTTAAGCCGATCGCAGTGACGATCGCCAAGGCTTGCCCTCTTACCAAAGTGGTGCCGGCATAGATCATGGACTCTGACGTCTTTTCGACTGGCACCGATTCGCCGGTGAGTAGTGATTCATCAATAGAGATCAAGTCTGTCGAGAATACGATTGCATCTGCAGGCACGCGATCGCCTTCGTTGATAAAAATAATGTCGTCTCTAACAACCTCGCGACCCGGAATGCGCTGTTTTGCTCCTTCTCTTAGAACAAGAGCACGCGGGCTTGAGAGCTCTTTAAGAGCCTCGAGAGCTCGTTCCGCCTTCCTCTCCTGGAAAACTTCGATCGCGATGATGAGAAAGAGAAAGCCAAGAAGCATCGAAGCTTCTTGTTGGTCCCCTATGGTGAAGTAGACGACTCCGCAGCCCAAAAGTAAGTACACCATCGGCTCTTTGAAAACTCCGATGATAATGTGGTGCAATCTGCGAGGCTTTGCTGATGGAAGTTCATTGAACCCTTCTTCTTCTTGACGTCTCAGGACGAAGGAACGCGAAAGTCCACCTGAAGAGTGTAGGTCCGCGGCGCTCGCGGTGGAATTCTTTAGTTGGTAACTATCCCTCGTGGCTTCAGTCATCATGCTCCGAAGTTGGGGACTGGATCCCTCCCGGGGCTTGAGACGCGGAATCCGCCTTTCTGATTTCGGTATGGCGGATTTGTCCACCGAGGTTTGCGACTGCAACCATGATCATTACATTTACTAACGCAATGATTTGGATTGATCGCCAGTATTGTTTGATTGAATTTGGATTTTTTCTGAATGAGTAGAGGCCTACAAGTCCAATGATGCCCAGGAGTTCTGTCAGACCCAAAGCGAAATTCGCAAACTTCTCATGCTCCTCGATAAATGATTCAGCTACGCCAGGAAGGTGTTCGATGATTTTTTCAGCAGGCTCACCAGTGAAATAAACGGGTAACGTTAAGATTGCTATCAGCACCATCAGTTGAAGTGACAGTTTACCGAGCGTCTTGTCTTCCTTGAGATCAGCTAAAGCGACCAGACAAAGCGTTGCGACGCCTCCCAAAACAGGAATATGGTTCAACATTAAGTGAATGTGAGCAGCATCCATCGCTAACTCTTTCTTCCTTCGATAGAGCTATCATGCCATTAAGTCATGCGCAGATGTATTTGTATCTCTACAAAAGGGGATGCATAAAATCCGACATCTTTTGAAGAATGGATGCATGAGAGTAAGAAGGAATGCTTATGAAGTTAAAACGCAGCTTAGGGTTTAGTTCATTGGTATTTTACGGCGTTGGAATGATACTGGGCGCAGGTATTTACAGCGTTATCGGAAAAGCCGCAGGATTGGCGGGATACTCTCTCTGGGTGTCGTTTGTGATTGCTGGGATTGCAGCGGGCCTGTCAGCCTTATCTTATGCCGAACTCTCAACACTGGTACCAAAAGCTGGTGCTGAGTACGCGTTCCTATCGTATACGTTTCCCGGCAAAAAGTGGCTCGCAACGACAAGCGGATTCATGATGTTCTTTTCTTCAGCGGCCACGGCGGCGGCCGTATCATTGGCTTTCGCTGGGTATCTGTTACGCTTTTTGGATTTTCCACCAGAAGTGACGGCGGCATTACTCCTAATCATTTTCACGGGCCTAAGCATTTACGGTATTCAAGAGTCCAGCCGACTGAATGTGCTTTTCACATTGATCGAGGCATTCGGCCTGATCGTCATCATCTGGTTGGGAGTTGGTGCGGGGTTTGGGCGTGCAATTTTTTCTTCAACAATTACGTCTGGAATTTTTCCCGCTGCTTCGCTGGTCTTGTTTGCATTTTTGGGATTTGAAAATTTGGTGAACTTCACCGAGGAAGCTAGGGAACCTGTGCGAGATATTCCCAAAGCCATATTGCTGAGTCTCGGAATATCGATGATTCTCTATGTCCTTGTGAGCATAGCTGCTGTTTCCCTCGTTGACCCCGCTGATCTAGCAAAGAGCACTGCTCCGCTTATGGATGCTGCCACCACGAGATCGGTCCTCTTTGGTGACCTTCTTGGCTCGATCGCTTTGTTTTCAACGGCGAATACGGTTTTGATTGCGCTACTTACTGGAGGCCGAATTTTGTATGGAATGGCGAAAGGCACCGGTGCCCCTGCGGTCTTTGCAAGAATTCATCGCAAGCGAAGGACTCCGTGGCTTGCTTGTCTTCTTGTCATGGCAACTGCACTCTGCCTAATTCCGGTTGGAGCCGTCGACATTGTTGCAAGTCTAGCGTCGTTCGCTACGATCATTAGCTTCATTCTCGTCAATATCGCAGTCATAGTTCTGCGGTTCAGCCACCCACACGAACATCGGGCATTCTTAATTCCGATTCGCATTGGACGCTTTCCTGCCTTACCCGCGCTCGCTATTGTCGCATGTGCATTTCTCATTCTGGAATTTCCGGTGGAGGTTTACTGGTTGATGGGCTTATTTTGGATCTTCGGATTGGCGGTTGGGGTCGTAACGAGCAAGCTTTTTGTTTAGGCATTAAAAATCCAAGGGGAACCCTGCTGGGGACGGCGCGTTAAGTAATCCTATGGGATTCAGGAGATCTCATTGTGGGAATCGCGGTTCAGCGGAAAGGCCTATCTCGATTGCTTATATTTTGAGCTTTACTGCTTCAATTTTTATATTATTTTTATGCGCCAGTGATTTGAAATTGGAATATGTTGAGCGCCAATGTGCTTTTTAATATCGTCTTTATGGAGTCTAAGTGGGCGTCGTTCGTCGTATCAAGAGAACCCTTGTCGGTAATCCTCTAACTTTAGAGCATCTTTCACATGAGTTGATTCCCAAGTGGAAGGCCTTAGCGGTTCTAGCTTCTGATGCTCTTTCCTCAGTCGCTTACGCCACCGAAGAGATTCTCATTCCTTTGTCTCTATTTGCGGCGGGTGCCGTAGCGTGGTCTTTACCAATTGCATTTGCAGTTGCGGCTTTATTGGTCATTATCACTCTTTCATATCGTCAAACCATCGATGCGTATCCTAACGGTGGTGGCGCCTATACCGTTGCCAAAGAAAACTTGGGAAGGAAAGCGGGCCTCGTGGCCGGAGCGTCGCTATTAATTGATTACACTCTCACCGTTGCCGTGTCAGTGGCTGCGGGTGTTGAAAACTTCACGTCTGCTTTTCCGGGACTGGCGGAGCACAAGGTTCTTATTGGGACAGCCGTGATTCTGTTTGTGATGTTGATGAACTTGCGAGGAGTTAAGGAGTCAGCAAGTGTCTTTGCGCTTCCGACATATTTCTTTGTTTTCTCAATCATCGCATTGGTTGTAGTAGGTGGTTTTAAGTTGATGATGGGCTACGAAATGAGTAAGGCGCCATTGATCCATGAGGTCTATCCCGAGATTCCAATTTTCCTTTTATTAAGAGCCTTTTCATCAGGTTGTTCTGCGTTGACTGGTATTGAAGCTATTTCGAACGGGATTCCGATATTTAAAAAGCCCGCGCAAAGAAATGCCAAAATTACGATGGTGTGGATGTCGAGTCTTTTGGGCTTTATGTTTTTGGGAATTACTTTTTTAGCGCACGTTATGGGTGTCATTCCTCATGAAGGTCAAACTGCCGTATCAATTCTGGCATCAAGAATCTTCGGAATGAATTTCATGTATTACTTCGTGCAGATTTCTACGGCATTGATTTTGTTTTTGGCAGCCAATACCAGCTATGCGGACTTCCCACGCTTGGCGAGCTTACTGGCCCGAGACGGCTATTTGCCACGACAACTTAGCAGTGTGGGAGACCGACTGGTCTTTTCGAATGGTATTATTGGATTAAGTCTATCAGCGATATTTTTATTAGTTCTGTTTGGTGGAGTGACCCATCATCTGATTCCATTGTATGCCGTGGGTGTGTTCTTATCATTTACATTGTCTCAGTCGGGAATGATTCGTCATCACTTGCGCCTACGCGAAGATGGTTG
>JBLMWG010000057.1:0-4806 GCA_050257115.1 Bacillota bacterium | reverse complement strand
CTAAATTTCGAAAGCGTGTTTTCAACAGACTCTATGACCATGAGTAAAATTGGCTTCCAGTGGCTGAAGGAGCTTTCCATCGGTGGACTCACAGGAACCACTCCCGGGCGCAGTCTTTTGGATACAAGTCCTTTGCGAGGCCTTATCGATAGCAATATGGACTACGGCAAAGTCGAACAAAACATCCACAATGGTCATCTAACTGCTCTCTGTATCACTTCGATCGACTATGCAAAATCTGCAACGACAACATTCGTGCAATGTAAAGACACACTCCCCTCTTGGGATAAAGGCCGTAAGCGCAGTGAAAGCACGACCATCACAACAGAACATATTATGGCTTCGTCAGCTATTCCTCTTTTGTTTCCTCCAATTAAAGTTGACGAACGTTTCTTTGGCGATGGGGCTGTTCGCAATCATGCCCCCTGTAGTCCGGTTATTTATTTAGGAGCGGAAAAGCTCTTAGTCATTGGGGTGCGCATGCAGTCGTCCACGGCCCATGAGCAGCGGGCCGCGAATGGAACGGCTCCATCTGTTGCCAGAGTCGTGAACACTATTTTGAATGGTGTGCTATTAGATGCTGTCGAACAAGATGTAGATCGTTTACGTCGCTTGAACGAGTATGCCCTGGCAATTTCTCCAGAACAACAAGGACGAGTTGCTTTGCGCCCTCTGGATTATCTCTTTATCTCTCCGTCGGAGGACATCGGTGAAATGGCCGTGCAAAAAGCATCGAAACTACCTCGCATAGTTCGATTCTTGATAAAAGGGCTTGGGTCTCTGCAAGATGCCAGTGAAATCATCAGCTACCTGCTTTTTGATCCTGAGTTCTGCTCTGATCTGATTGAAGTTGGGCGTAAAGACGGATTAGCTCACAAAGAAGAACTTATTCGTTTTATGTTGAAATAATCCGCTCTTAAACTCCAAAGCCCTAAAAAGAATCCGTAAAGTGCGCTGGGGCTTTTTCACCCTCACGGTGACTTTGTTCTGCATCCAAGGCCACCTTACCCGTGATACCCACCCACTCCGGAAAGAAGAATGCCAAAATGGCATATGCTAGAAAACTGAAAATGGTGATAACGATAGAGCCACCAATAACCCACATGCTCGTTTCCATAAAGACCTCACTTACAAAATAAGTATACAAAATTTCCCCCCGAAAGACCATGGAGGAATGGCTTTAGAACTAACACAAATTTCCTCCAATACCCAGACTAAGATCTTTGAGGGAATCCTTGTCGTCGTTGTTTCCTTCAGTTTACAATTTTGCTTTAACAAGGAAGTTCTGAATGAAACTCGGTCTTGAAGTTCTGTTGGCAAATCCCAAAATGCTAAAGTCCTTGAAAGGGAAAAAAGTCGGCCTAGTCTGCCACCCTGCCAGCGTCGATGAAAACCTCCAGCATAGCCTGGATTTGCTTTCTAAAAAAATCAAACTCTCTTGCGCTTTTGGACCTCAACATGGGGTGCGCGGCGATAAGCAAGACAATATGATTGAAAGTCAGGATTTTATCGATCCTATCCACAAGATTCCCATCTTCAGTCTTTATGGAGAAGTGCGCAGACCGACTGCTGAGATGATGAACCACTTTGATGTGATCCTGTTTGACTTACAGGATCTTGGTTGCCGCATCTATACATTCATCACGACATTGCTTTATGTGATGGAAGAATGTGCCAAGCTCGACAAAACTGTGATTGTCTTAGATCGCCCTAATCCAGCCGGCCGGCCAATCGAAGGTTATCGTATGTTGCCTGGTTGGGAATCTTTTGTTGGTGCTGCTCCTATTCCCATGCGCCACGGTCTGACCGTCGGTGAGTTGGCTCTGTACTTTGCTGACTATTATAAAATGGATTTAGATCTGCAGATCGTGAAAATGAAGGGCTACAACCCGGATAAGGGCCCGGGTTTTGGCTGGGACATGAAACGCGCTTGGGTGAATCCGTCTCCAAATGCAGCTTCCTTGAACATGGCTCGCGCCTACTCCGGAACGGTTCTGATTGAAGGGACGACACTCTCTGAAGCGCGTGGCACTACTCGCGCTTTGGAGATCATCGGAGCTTCTGATATCGACTACGCCGAAGTTATTGTGCGCATGAAAAAGAAAGCTCCGCAGTGGTTCAAAGGTGTGACTTTACGTGAATGTTATTTCGAGCCAACCTTCCACAAACACGTCGGAAAGCTTTGTCATGGGTTCCAATTCCACACCGATGGCGTGAGCTATAAGCACGATCAGTTCAAACCTTTCCGCTTAACCGCGTTGATGTTGAAAGTGATTCGCGAAATGCATCCGAAGTATCCTATTTACCGGGACTTCGCCTATGAGTACGTCAAAGATCGCTTAGCTTTTGATGTGATCAATGGCGGACCGGCTTTGAAAAACTGGATTGAAAACCCAAAAGCCACCCCGAAGGACCTAGATCGTGAACTGAATAAAGACGAAAAATCTTGGCTTAAAGAAAGAAAAAAGTATCTTCTGTATTAAACAGCAAGGGCCGATGGAACATCGGCCTTTTTCTTTTAAAATGGAACCGCAATTCCAAACTCATTTAAAACAATATTGCTCATCACCTTAAAGTTCACCTGAAACTCCCGGGATTTATAAAGTGCTGTCGTGAAATGCAAAAATGGCATAGGAATAATATCAATCGGGTACCCGTTCACTGAAGAATTAAACTTCAATCGATAGCTGTCTAACTCATAGCAATCTGTTCCCGTGTTAAAACCATCGGAATAGGATGTGCACTTCATGGGTGTCTGCCGCGCATAAACTCCAAAAGTCACCCCCCAATTGGTTCTATCTGAAATCTCAAAAAGCTCCCCGATTTGAAAAGTGCCCGCCAGGTTGTCATAGCAATCCTTCACGACAGCTCCCAGAACTAACAGGCCACTATCACTGACATACTGAAGGCCCAATCCGGGTGTGACCACAGTGTTACCCCCACTGTCCACTTTCCGTGGCATCGAAGACGAAGCATCCACTCCGGGCTTCGTTCCGTGATACACTACAGAGGGAATGACCAAGCTAAACCCTTTGGATGTCACTTTTTTCTCTGCCTTTATTTTTTTTGAATAGAGAGAGCGAGATGGCTTGTAATAGGGTGAAGTTTCCGTCGCCGCCAAAAGTGTTTGTCCATATACTAAAACCAGAAATCCTAGTGAAATCCATTTCACCATAAGAGTCTCCTAAAGAAGAAGCCGGGTTCTTTTCAAAGCCCGGCTCCTTAGGGAATTATTTATTTTCGTGAAACTGTGCGGTTCTCCTTCAAATTAGTTTGCAGATCTTTTTATCAATCGGACTTCAAAATCTTGGGAGGGGCTATTGACCTTGTGAACTCCTTGGTTGTTGTTTGCCGCTATCGCAATTTCTGTGCTTTGAAGACTTTGTAAGAGTCTTCGACGAAGAATTTTTTCACTAACTGAAGCCTCCTTTATCATTCCGTTAAAGTTCTTCACTGCTGCGAAAGAACTCGATCCTGCTACTAAAATGGCTGCCATTACTATGAAGGATTGCATCCGTGCCCTCCTGTTATAGGTAAGACCAGGACCTCTACTTTTCGGGTTAAAAAAATCTCAATTTGATCCGCTTATTCTTTAACCATGTTGAAGCTCTCAACATATGTGACGTCAAAGCCCATGAACTTCATGAATACTCCGTCAAAACAATCCTATCGCCTTTAAAGACCTCTCCATCTTTAAATGTGCTCATTCCTTAGCCTATTCTCACAACGATATAGTCTTCGAAGAAGCCCTTAAGGTTATAAATTTATTAAAGAATTTAAGTTTCCCTCACGATAACCGAAATGTTCATAACTGGTTTGGGCTTTGCAAATGCCTAAAAGAGAACTGTTTTGGGGGAACAAATGAAAGCCAAATTTATTAAATCTGGATTAATGGGATTGGGTCTGCTAGCGGTCGGCGTGATCTATCAGAATTGTGCCCCTCAAAATCTGACTTTTGCTCCTTCTCAAGAAGAACTTGCAAGCCAAGGCCGCGGTCTCGGAGCAAACTCGATCCTCCTGAATGGTGGCGCCCAATTTACTTCAGATATCGCAGTAACTGCAAACCTCACTTATCAGGAGGCAACTCATATTTACCTCACGAACGATGCCGGGTGTGAAACCGGTGGTACGTGGGAGGAAATTGCTCCAACCAAAAAAGTTATCCTAAAGTCAGCCAATGCACTTAATAATGTTTATGCAAAATTTAAAAAGAAAACTGGTTTAACAGAATTTAACTCTGACTGCTTAATGGCCTCCATTACTCATGATGATATTGCTCCTGTTGTCACAATCACCAAAAAACCAGCAGCAATAACCGCAGCAGCTACTGCTCAATTTGAAATGAAAATCGGCGATGATCTGAGTGGGCTCGATCATTTCGAATGTCTCCTGGTAGGAGAAAAAGACTTTACGAATTGCACTGATGTCAAAACTTACTCAAACCTGCCTGACGGACAAAATCGTTTCCAAGTTCGCGCTGTCGACAGAGCGGGAAATCGCTCCGTCACCGTCGAATACGGCTGGGTGGTGGATACAGCCCCTCCAACGATCGCAATCACTTCTCAACCAGACTCGACTTCATCGGCGTCCTCTGCCGTCTTTAACTTTGTTGCCGCAGACAGTGGCAGTGGTATCGCTGGAACCGTGTGTTCTCTTGATGGAGCTTCCTTCGCCGCATGCACATCTCCCATTTCTTACTCTAGCTTACTTGAAGGAACCCATTCTTTTTCAGTTCAAGCCATCGACAACGCAGGCAACAAATCAACGGTGGCTACTTATACTTGGAAAAGCCAAAGTTCTTCGACA
>JBLMWG010000056.1:0-3389 GCA_050257115.1 Bacillota bacterium | reverse complement strand
GAATTTTTTCTTTGGATGAGAAAACAGCAAAGATTATCAGAGAGGAACTATTGAAAAATATCGCCAAGCAAGTCAAGAACATCGAACAAGCCACCGAGAAAGATCTGTACGTCATGGGTGTGGATTTTTTCAGCCTAAAAAAAACTTAAACTGCGGCGCTGAATACTCTCGGAGCGCGAGCGGCTCGTCAAAAGCCGTCAAGCGCAAGGCGGAGAGGCTTGCCCGCAGCGCAGGCGTGCTGATAGCACGTCGGAGCGAGGATAAGCCTCGACAACGCAGTCGATTGGCGGCTTTTCACGAGTCGCGTTTAGAAATCGGATTCTTCTGGGAAAGGAGCTGGCGGCGCCGGCACTCCCTCTCCTCCAAATCCATTATCAAAAGTTCCCGGAATTGGCGCTGGAGGTGGTGGCGGTGGCGGAACATCACCAAAATCCTCAGGAGAAATATTCGGAGCCGGGACGTATCCATTGTCAAAATCATCGAAGGCTGGAGGTTGCGGGAACGGCGTAGCGTTGTTGTTGCCACCACCAACGCTACCGCTACCACTGCCGCCCCCAGAGGATGGAGAGGGAACACGTTTTCCGGGTTTAGCGCCAAAATAAGCGCGTTTTTTATAGTCATAACGCGGGCGTTCTTGGTCTAAACCCAACTCTTGGGCCTCGGTGGGCAACCCTTTGGCGCTGCGCTCAAGAGCCTGATCTTTGGACTTTTCAAGGACATATTCACGACGAACCTTGTCGTAATTTTCTTGATACTTTTTTCGCTCAACTTCGTCAGCGCGGGCTTCTGGGCCATCGTCAGCCATAGCCTGGCTCTTTTTGGTTTTGCGGTACTCCTGCAAATCCCGATTGCGCCCCAACTCCCACTGCTCCGTTTCTTCCAGATAGGCCTTCTCCCCTTGCTCACGGGCTTTGTCGAATTGTTTATTATTCTTTTGATGCTCAGCAAAACCAAGCAGACGAATCTCCTCACTGCTCACGGCATGGGCAGCAGAGGAAACCACAGAGCAAAAAAGAATGGCGACAAATGGGGAAACTGACTTCATTAGGGTTGAGTCTATCAGTCCCCTATCTTTTTTTTGAGCAAACAAAAAAGATGCTCGACCTTTGTCCAATACCTATAATAACGTAGACCCCTGTTTTAAGGAGTCTTCATGGACGCATTGCAGAGCATCGGAGTTTTCGCCGCCCAAACCTTCTTGGTTCTTTTCGCCATTATCGCCGTCATCCTTGTGATCGCGATGATCGCAGCAAAGGCGGGACACAAACCAGAAGTTGAAGTTGAGCTTTTACATAAAAAATACAAGAACTTCCGCAATCTTCTTAAAGCGCACACGGTCACTAAATCTGAGCGCAAAGAACTGAAGAAAAAACTTAAAGCAGAACGTAAGGCCCAAGAAGGTAAACCTAGCGGACACGAGACAAAAATCTTCGTCGTGGACTTTAATGGCGACCTGAAAGCTAGCGCTGTTGAAAACCTCCGTGAAGAAATCACGGCGATTCTTACGATCGCAACTCCAGAAGACGAAGTTGTCGTTCGCGTCGAAAGCCCGGGTGGCGTTGTTCATGGTTATGGCTTGGCCGCGTCTCAACTTATGCGCGTTCGAAACAAAAACATACCTCTGACTGTTTGCGTAGACAAAGTTGCAGCCAGTGGTGGTTACATGATGGCTGTGACTGCTAGCAAAATACTTTGCGCCCCATTTGCTATTGTTGGGTCTATTGGTGTTGTCGCGCAAATTCCGAATCTTCACCGCGTTTTGAAAAAGCATGATGTAGACTACAAAGAATACACGGCAGGTGAATACAAACGCACCGTCAGCCTTCTGGGCGAAATCACACCAAAAGGTGAAGAAAAGTTCAAACAACAACTGGAAGAAACCCATGACTTGTTTAAAGGCTTTGTTTCTAAATTCCGTCCGCAATTAAATCTTGCCGAGGTGGCCACTGGAGAGTACTGGTACGGCGAAACCGCTATCACCAAAGGTTTGGTTGACGAAATCCAAACCAGTGATGATTACCTGATGAACTTGGCAGACAAACATCAAGTGATCAAAGTGAAGTTCGAACAAAAGGCCTCTCTCAGCGACAAACTGACAGGAATTCTCGGTAAAGCGATCCGCAAGGGTGGCGCTTCTCTCGTTGAAGATCTTGAAACCCGCCGCTTTCTTTAAAGGAAACTGAACTCGTGCAAGAAACTCCTATTATAGAAGTTAAAAATCTTGAGACCACATTCACGACAAAGGCTGGGCCTTTCCGTGCAGTGAACAATATCAGCTACAGCATCAACAAAGGCCAAACTCTTGGTATCGTGGGAGAGTCTGGTTGCGGAAAGTCTGTGACTTCTTATTCGTTGATGAGATTGATCGAAAGACCCGGCCAAATCACTGGCGGTCAAGTGCTGCTCAACGGTCGTGACATCTTGAAGCTTTCAGAAGCACAAATGCAAGACGTTCGCGGCGGCGAGATGGCGATGATTTTCCAAGAACCGATGACGGCACTTAATCCGGTGATGACCATTGGTTATCAGATGGACGAGCAGATCATGCGCCATAAAAAATGCTCCAAAAAAGAATCCCGCGAACGCGCCATCGAAATGCTTCGCCTGGTAGGCATTCCCTCCCCGTCAGAGCGCTACGAATCGTTCCCGCATCAATTATCCGGCGGTATGAGACAACGTGCGATGATTGCCATGGCATTATCTTGCGAGCCGACATTCTTGATCGCCGATGAGCCTACAACAGCTTTGGACGTGACAATCCAAGCGCAGATTTTGGAGTTGATCCAAAATCTGCAAGAAAAGTTCAATATGACTGTTCAGTTTATCACCCATGACTTGGGCGTGATTTCTGAAATTTCTGATCGCGTGATGGTGATGTATGGTGGTCAATTCTGCGAACAAGCCGACACGAACGAGTTATTTTTAAATCCTCGCCACCCTTATACGGCGGCATTGATCTCCTCTCGTCCGAAGTTTGGTGAACGCGTCAGCCGTTTGAAAACGATTGAAGGTTCCGTGCCAGCTCCCCATGAATTGCCAGCGGGTTGTCCGTTTGTAAATCGCTGCCCAAGATCCGTGGCAGAGTGTGCTGCTATCAAGCCACCTCTTGTTGAAATTAAACCGGGCCACACTGTGGCTTGCTTCAATCCAATTAATTAAGGGTGGTTGTAATGAGCGAAATCATTCTTGAAGCAAAGAATATTAAAAAGTACTTCCCGATCAAAAAAGGTCTTCTTCTAAAAGAGGTTGCCAGCGTTAAAGCTGTTGATGATGTGTCTTTGACAGTTCGCAAAGGTGAAACCTTAGGACTCGTCGGAGAATCCGGCTGTGGAAAGTCCACCCTGGGTCGCACCTTGATTCGTCTTTATGAACCCACTGCTGGCACCATT
>JBLMWG010000055.1:0-8049 GCA_050257115.1 Bacillota bacterium | reverse complement strand
TGACGCATGGTTGCTACCAAAAGTATGTCCGTACCTTTTGATTAGTGGCGGCGACTGCGAGTGATGACCCCGGCGAGGAAGCCGACGGCTGCTGCGCCGAGCACTGTGCTGAATGGATGCTCTTTTACAAAGTCCGTTGTTGAGTCCACGGCTTGACGTGTTTTTTCTTGAACGGCTTTATAACGTTCTTCCCAATCGGCGCTCTGACTGTGGAGTTTTTCGGACGCTTTTTCTAAGGCCTGTCTGCCAAAAGAAGCAGTCTGTTTTCCAGGGCTACTCATGTCGTTAATAATTTCGCGAGATGCTTCAGCCATAAATACCTCCCTTTGCGAGTGATCTTTTGTCTCTATTTTTGGATCGAGACAGCAAAGAGCGCCAGAGATACTTTTGAAAGATGTCAGGGTTCAGAGTTTTAGATCTGACCTTGGTTTAAAGAATTTCAGTGTGGAGAGAATCTAAACTTAATGCCAAAGTCTTCCGTCGTGGCTGCAAAAAGAATGAGGTCGCACCATTTTTTATTGTTAAAGATGCGACGGCGACTGAGTCCTTCTTTTTTTAAGCCTAATTTTTTTGCGACTTTGATGGAGGCTTTATTTGCTGGGGCGATACCTGCTTCCACACGATGGAGTTTTAGTTTTTTGAAAGCAATTTCCATCGCTGCTTGGCAAGCTTCGGTTGCATAACCCTGTTCCCAATAGATATTGAAGATGCGGTATCCAAGATAAGCATTTTGAAAAATACCGCGAGAAATATCCATCAGTGCAACAGTTCCTAAGAGGACCCCATCGTCTTTGCGGAAGATGCCGAAGCGATATGTTTTGTCATGTAAACGAAGTTGTTGTTCTTCTTTAAGAAGGGTCTTGAATTTTTGTAGGGTCAATTCGGATTCCACCCAGTTGGTTTCGTCCCACTCATTTTGCGGGGGACGAAGGATTGCGTGAGCTTGTGCCCAATTTTCATAATCATAAAGTTCCAGAGCTCGGATTATTAGGCGCGAAGTTTTTTTTGAAAGAGGAAGAGTGGCTGATTTCATTAGGAACCAGTCTAAGGGGAATGCGCTTAAGGTTGCAATAGTAATAGCTCAAGGTGTTGGAGCTGCGCACCCAGGCTTTGTGTGGCTCGTGGCCAGTTAAGCAAACTTCGATTTCTATTTCCGTATCTTTGACGAGGGCAATCAGGCTGGGAGTTACGAGCTTGGTTTTTTGCCCATTTACCCAGATTTCCGCACCCTCTTGTTCGGAAACGACCATACAAAGACCATTTTCCTTTTTTGGTGCGCCGATGAGTTCACGTAGATTTTTAAACCAAGCCATGGGGCCCTCCGCCTTTGCGGAAAAGGGTCTATCATGGCTTTATTGAAAAATGCCAATTACGATTGAAAAACTAGACCTGCTTGCACCCCGGCTCCGCCGGAGGAGGTGTTTTTGCTTAGTGTAATGAAGTGGGGGCTACTAAGTAGAATTCGGGGATTTCGACAGTGAAGCTGTCGCCACCCTCTGTTGACATAAAGTAGCGGCCTTGCATGCTGCCCGTTGTGGTGTTGAGTGGGCAGGCACTGTCGTATTCGAAAGTTTGGCCCGGTTGAATTTTTGGCTGCATGCCAATAACGCCAGGGCCGCGGACTTCTTCTTTTTTGCCCATGGCGTCTGTGATGATCCAATGGCGGCTCATCAATTGCGCCGGGGTGCTGCCAAGATTTGTGATCGAAATTTTATAAGCAAAGAAATGATAACCCTTTTCCGGATTTGATTCGGAGGGAATATAAACTACTTTCGCAGAAATTTGAAAATCAGGGGTTGTTGCTTTTTGCATCGCCATAAAAAAATCCTACCGTGAAGCCTGTCACTGATCAATGAAAAGCTATGGATTCAAATTAGCCTAATTTAATGTTCTTGAGTTCGAACACAATAGGATAGTGATCCGACGGTATTCGTGCTTTTGCTTCCATGGTTTGAGGGATCCCACGCTCACTGCCAAATTCATCTCGGTAGCGAAAAGCCTTCGCGCTTTGTGTGTCTAAGAGCGGTTGTGCAAGTGGGGAGAGAAATACGAAGTCGATCTGCCTCCCCTCTGTGCGTGCGCTGCTTTTAACTTGATAAAAGGTGGCACGTTGTTCTGGTTTTAAGCCTGCGACTTCAAAAACATCTTTAAGTTCTGTCGCCGTGTAAATCTCTTTAAATTCTTCATCCGTGTTCACTTTGCCAGCGTTGCCGTTGAAGTCTCCGGCCACGATGATGGGTATTTGTGGATTTTTTTCTTCAAGCTCACGATAGATTTCTAAAAGAGTCCGTAGTTCTGCCTGGCGTCGCTCAAAACCATTGGGATCAATACGCTCAGGATCCAAGCGTGATTTTAAGTGTGTTAAAAGCGAAATTAAAAAAGGCTTTTCTTTGTCTTTCGTAAAGAGGCGAAGTTCCACCACATCACGGGAAAATTTATGGCTGGTGGTCACCTTGCCACCTTTGACCGGATAACCACTAGCCAGGCTCTGACGCTCGTGAGGATAGAGGTAATTAATAGGCCGTGCTTTGTTGGACAGGACATCAAAGTAAAATGGCAGACCTTTTCTGATTAAAAAACCCACATCAATATTGCGGTCAGAGTTTCCCTCAATTAAACAAGGCGAGTAGGCCTCATTCATAAAGAGGTGGTTGAAGTTTTTAAGAGACTCAAAACCACCCACTTCGCAGAGCATAATAATGTCAGCGTTGATTTCGATCAGGGCTCTAGCGATATCCTCGCATTTTTTCAGAGACTTATTCTCATATATCGAACTGGATTGTCCCTGCCACTGACGTTCGTTCAGTTTCAGTGTTTCCATCGTCGGAGGCTCATCAAATAAAAGAAAGAGATTCTCTGCATTGAGTAAGCAAAATTTTAGGTTTGTGGTCTCTGTCCCCATCATATTATGATTTTAGGGAACTTTCGGGCATAAGCTCAAATGAAAAAGCGAGGAAATCGTGGCAAAAAAGAAGACGGCCGCAACAAAGGTGTCGACAAAGCTTCAAATCAAATCTTGGATCGAAACTTTTGAGTTTGGAAAAGAACTTAAAAATAAAAATGAACTCACAGGGTATGTGTATTTCTTGGGAGTAGATGATTCCAACAAAGTTCAATCTTTGGTGGAGCAGCATGCTTTGGCATGGCAAATGGACGCTCTTAAAAAGAACGAACGTGAATTCATTTATTTTGTAGGATTGCAGGGGCCGGTTTGGATCTTGCGTCCTCGCGGTAAAAACTCCGTGGGCCACGAAGGTCTTTTGGACGAAGCTGGCTACACTTGGGCTCGCGATCAGTTTGGTAGCCTCGTCGGTCAACTTCGCGCTCATCAGTTAAAGGCCGTACAAATTGAATTCCACGGCACTGATGAAAAACAAGATCTGGGCGCCTTGGTCGGTTTGGATATGGCTCCTTATAATTTCCGTCAGTTCGTCGATGGTAAGCAATTGGCTGACTTGCCCAAGGTATCTTTGCGTAAAACCCTGGGAGATTTGGACAAAGGACTTCTGAAGGACGCATCCGTGCGTGCTCGTGCTGTGACTTTGGCTCGTCACCTTGTGAACTTGCCTCCAAATGATTTGAATCCAAAAACTTTTGCCGAGATCGCAACCAAAAAACTTTCTTTCCCGTCGTCTTTGAAAGTGTCTGTCTGGGACACTAAAAAATTGGCGGCAGAAAAAATGGGTTTACATTTAGCTGTAGGGCAAGGTGCAGAAAACGGCCCAAGCCTCATTCACCTCAAATACCGACCTACGAAGAAGTCTCCTCTGAAGCCCATTGCATTTGTTGGTAAAGGCATCACTTTCGATACGGGTGGCTTGGATATCAAGCCTTCATCATCAATGCGCTTGATGAAAAAGGATATGGGGGGTGCCGCCAGCGTGATCGCTTTGGCGTTGTGGGCCGCAGAAAGCCAATACCCAGGGCCATTGGATTTCTATTTGGCGTTGGCAGAAAATGCCGTTGATGGAAAGTCATTCCGTCCAAGCGATATCATTGTTGCTCGTAACGGTATGAAAGTTGAAATCGATAATACAGATGCGGAAGGTCGTTTGGTCCTGGCGGATGCTTTGGACGTTGCGTGTAAGGTAAAGGGATCCGATGAGCCTGAGTACGTGATTGATGTGGCGACTTTGACTGGCGCCATCAAGGTCGGCTTGGGTGCAGAGATCGCAGGTCTTTTTTCGAATGACGATGAGTTGGCTTCTTTGCTGACTCAAGCGGGACAACGTGCGGGCGATTTGAACTGGCGTATGCCTTTGTTTGAAAAATACTGGGCCGATATGAGCTCACCATTTGCTGATTGCAAAAATTCTGGTGGCGGCTTTGGTGGTGCAATCACTGCGGCGTTGTTCCTACAAAAATTTGTTGGCGGCAAAAAGTGGGCGCATTTGGATGTGTACGCATGGGCTGATAAGGCCTCCGGAGCCATTGGCTCTGCGGGTGGATCGGGGCAGCCGGTTCAGTGCTTGATAGAGTTCCTTCAAGGCCGAGTTTAAAAAAACAAACCCCAACACTGGTGGAGCGTTGGGGGGCTTTGGGAGCGAAGGGTAGGCGTTGAACGAGGAATGTTCAGCGCCTTTATTTTTTCCAGCGTTTAGAGGGCGTGTGGAAGTAGGGTGATGGTTGATTCGCTTGAAGCTACTGTCACATGCATTGTTTGGTTTTCGTTATGTAGGACTAAGGCTGCTTCTTCGCGGATGACTACTTGGCACTCGATGCCTGTGCCTTGGAAGAAAAGGTCTACCATTTTGCCGCTTTGGGCGCTGCTGAGTTCTTCAGTTGTCCATTGAACTTTGTGTTCGTTAGGGATGGCCTTCTTTGTCGTTTCTTTTTTAGAGAAACGAACTGCGAGCAACATTGCTGCAAAAATACCGACTGCCATCACAGGGGACCATGCAATCAATGATAGATGTAGTAAAATCTTTCGTGAGATTTGGGCATTAACGAAGAAGTCAGAAATAGCAATGCTGCTTCCGACAATCCAAATGACCCACAAAACGAGAGTGCTTGTTGTTTCAATTATTTTTCGCATACGTTACTCCACCACGGTCGGGACTGACCCAAGAACTAAATTGGCGTTTTGGGCCAAATAGAACTTTTGGAATCGCCACAAATAACACAAAACTATTAATCATCCAATAAGCAAACGGATACCAAATGGCGATAAAGCCCAGTCCCGTTGAACGCTCATAGCGCCCGTGGAGGAAAAGCCCCACGACGAACTGCAAAAAGCTCATAATTCCAGTCAGCAAAATCGCATAATTCAGATTGATATCATGCAGGTTCTTACCAAACACTGCGCATGCAATAGTTACCGGCAGTAAAAAAGCCCAGGTCACAGAGAAGATGTATTCTAAAAGGATCAGGCGAAGCCCCATATCATTCCCTTTTAAAACAGATCGGCCGTGCTTCAGAACAACTTCAAACCCGCCCTGCGCCCAACGAAGTCTTTGTTTCCATAAGCCCTTCAATGTATCCGGCATCAAAACATCACAAGTGGCTTTAGGTTCGTACTTCAATACCCAGCCTGATGTTTGGAGTTTCCAGCTGATACCCACGTCCTCTGTGACTGTGTCTGTGTCCCAGTAGCCAATGCTTTCAATGGCAGACTTACGAAACATGGCCAAAACACCTGATAAGGCAAATAAGCGACCGAGAGATTGGTGATAACGTTTAATCATGCCGACTAAGGCAGAAAATTCTCCGACTTGAAGTCGCCCTATCAAGGTACCGCGATTTTTCACCCGCGGGTTGCCCGTTACACCGGCAACGTGGGGGTCGCGGAAATGTTCGAGCATTAAGCGTGGAGCATTAACATCCAATTCTGAATCCGCGTCGATGCACAGAATAAATTCATAGCGACTGGCCATAGCTCCTAGAGTCAGGGCAGCTGCCTTACCGCGATTTTGCACCAAATTGATAACTCGCATGTGGGGGCGAGACAGCGCCATCTTTTCCAAGACAAGTTGAGTCTTATCGCGACTGCCATCATTGATCGCTATGATTTCGCATTTATCTGCAGGCAGACAATCTAAAGAGCGAATGGTGTCCTCTGCGGTGTTTTCCTCGTTGAAGCAAGGGATTAGAATCGTATATGGCTGATCAGAAAAGTCTGAAAGGATCGTGCGCTTGTGTTCTCTTTTAAAGTAAAAAAAGAAAGCTCCCATAATCCAGATCAACGGCAGGACAAAGGGAATCACCACAAATAAGAACTTCAAAATCGCAGGTACATAAGAAATGATCATTTAGAATCTCCCTTGTTCTGCTTCGAGACGATTTGACGAACCGAAAATAAGTTTTTGAAATCAGTATCGGGAACGAAACCTTTAAAGTTCACGTCGTAGAGTAAATTTGTATAGCCTTGAGATAAGAGATGGGGCACTTGCTGTTTGTAATCGTGTGATAAGGCCACAATAACTTTAGGCGTTTTGGAGGAGGAGGTTGCGAGCTTCTCTTTTTCCAGTTGTGGTGTTGTCATAATCTCGTAGTCAAACAACCCTGTCTTGGTAGGGCTTTGTCCAATAAGGCCAAATTGCAAGAGAGGGCGTATTGAGCGGCCCGAGGCCATGAATGCCTTGAAAGGCAGAGTCTTTAAGCTTTCTTTGGAGGAAATTTCAAAGAAGATGCCATCAATATCAGTGAATTTAGCTAAATCACGAATGGCAGCAGTCGCTGTGGCGGTGTTTTTAAGAAATGACTGAGGAAGGCGCACATAAGCGTAATCGACACGGGCGCGGTACTTGAGGGCATGAATTGTGCGATTTAAATAATCACCACGTACTTTGAGGTGAGAGGTTGGGAAGTAAGCTTCTCCATTATCGGAGATCGCCTGGACGAGGACGCCATTAGCTCCTAAAGCTAAGGATTGATCTAGCAAGTCGCCCAATTCAATTTCTGTTTCAGCTTCGGTATTTTTCCAAAGGCCGTCGATATCGACACGAATCATGCGGAGGGGAGTGTTATCAACGAAAGCCTGATCTAAAGCTTTTGCAAACTGTTGGATGGTCATTTCTGTAAGAACAAGCCCGCGACCGATATAAGAAATGTTCCGTGCATTATTGGGGCCTGCACGCAGAGTCATCTGAATTGGGAGGCCCGCTTGAATAGCTGCTTTGCTCGATAAAGAATTAAAGGCGCCATAGGGCCAAACGACGATGGAGTTATCTTTGCCTAAGTTCTTTTTGATAAGCTCGTTGTTTTTTTTGAGATCGGCCCGCACGTAATTTATAAAATCTTCTTCAGACTGGTAAGACTTTGTAGCGGGATCATATTTAAAAAAGCTGGCCATTGCAGCTTGATTTCCTTGCGGATTAATAAGCTGCCCTTGGTGCAAGTCGTAGGTGTGAGAAGCAATATCCACCCATCCGGAGTCTTGCATTTCTTTGATCTGTTTCCAGGTCGCCATTTTTGGATTGGAATCTTTAAAGCCATAGTTAGGGGCTGAGCCATCATCAATCCATTTTCCAACGATACTGAAAACGGATTTAAACTTATAGGATTTTAAAAGGGGATAAACATTTTCATAAAATGAAGCCAGGCCATCATCGACCGTGATGAGAACAGCCTTGGGAGGGAGAATTTTTTTCCCTTTAGAAGCATCCAAAATGTCCTGTAGGCTGACGACATTGTAATTGGCTTTCAGATAATCAAGTTGGTCGATGAAGTCTTTTTTGTGAACACTATAAGCATCCCCTGCGAATCCACTGCTGATATCGTGATAGCAAAGAGCTATGAATGTATTTTTTGGAGTCGTTGATTTTTCAAGAGTAGTGGCATGGGCGAAGAAACCGCAAAACAAAAGGAGAATGCTTGTGCTTCGAATGAAATTCATTTCTTCACCATCATAGGGCTACGCCCAGTAAATTTTCTGACACTTCTGTAATTCAATTTGAGCAAGGCGTCAATGGGTCGTCTGGGGGGCGTTACATCTTTAAAGAAGACCTCGCAAACAGATAAGTTTTTTTTAATCTGGAGGGGCTGGTTTGAATTAAGGTGGATCTGGCAATGCTCCGGCTTTAGGGGTGCCGTAGCGGGGAACCCGTAGTG
>JBLMWG010000054.1:0-6014 GCA_050257115.1 Bacillota bacterium | reverse complement strand
CGTCTTTCAACTTACCTTGTAAGCGAGAACCTTGAACTTTATTTTTCTCGCCAGCTTCCAAGATTTTTGGCGAAAGAAGTTCCGCCATCAATTTTGTTTCTTCACCGGAAAGAACACAAAGCCTTTCGATTTCATTTTGCAATTCGCGCACGTTACCTGGCCATGGGTAATCATACAACTTTTCCAAAGCACGTTTCGTCAATTGGTGTTTCGGACCACCTTGAGCTTCGTTAATTTTATTCAAGAAGAAATCCGTTAGGAACGGGATGTCTTCTTTGCGCTCACGAAGAGGTGGCACGCGAATGTTGATAACGTTCAAGCGATAGTACAAGTCTTCACGGAATGTGCCTTGCTCGACCATCTCTTTAAGGTTTCTGTTCGTCGCCGCAACGATACGAACATCAACTTTCCTCATTTCCGTGGCGCCGACTGGAGTGAAGGTGCCTTCTTGCAATACGCGAAGAAGTTTTACCTGCATTTGTGGTGAGGTATCACCGATCTCATCCAGGAAGAATGTGCCCTTGTCTGCCATTTCGAAAAGACCTTTTTTGTCTTTCAAAGCACCTGTGAAAGATCCCTTAACGTGACCGAACAATTCTGATTCCAACAAGTTGTCATTGAAGGCAGAACAGTTTTGGATAACAAACGGTTTATCTTTACGGTGAGAGTTGTAGTGGATTGATTTAGCGATCAACTCTTTACCAGTACCATTTTCCCCTTGAACAAGAACTGTGGAATCTGCACCTTTGATTTTATCAAGCAAAGCATACAACGATTGCATTGGCTTAGATTTACCAATCATGTTGTCGTATTTAAATCTGTTGCCGAGTTCTTTATTCAGCTCTTTGATGCGATCTTCACGGGAAGAAATTTCAAGGTGAAGAGTCACGATCTCCTGGGCAACCAACTCACAAACTTCAGTGAAGTGCGCGCGCTCTTGGTCATCCAAGAATTTTAATTTCCCCAAGCATTTTTCGATCACTTCACCGGACATTCCAAAGGCCGCAAGACGTTCGCGGATTTCAGACATGCGTGCTGTGAAGTTGGCTTCGCGGAAGAAGCCCATGGCCACAACTGTACCGACACAATCATTTTCGATCATGATCGGGAAGATACCAACATCAAAACCTACCATATCCCATTTGCGAAGGCTGAAGCGGTTTTGAGAAGTGCGAAGGTCTTCCAAAGATTTAGTGACAAGTTCAGCGATACTAGCTTGGCCTGCTTCTTTGTTGACTAGGTTGGCAATTGCTGGGTTCTTGAAGCCGGCTTTAGCTGAATCAAAGCCTCTCAGGGCACCACGTTCGTCAGTGAAGACAACGTCGATATTCCACCACGCGCTGAGGATATGTTTGAGTTTTTTGATAACATGTATATGTTCAAACTCATCCCAATTAATCATATAACCGTTCCTTTCAAATCAGTGACTGTAAAAAGTGTCGATGTTTTTATCGTCAAAAAAATAGACGGACTTGAGGGGGCTGTCGAAAATTCATGCAGTCCCGGACGATGGTCTGGTGGGATGATCTTTTCTGATGTTCGGATGAATGGTAGCAAATTCAGTAGCTTATATGTTGCTGTGGCGGCGCGGAAGAAGGCCGCTTAAATGGCAGCCTTCTCACGATTCTGTTTACGTATGTTGAAGAGAGTGGAAGTTAAAGTATTCGCCTTGTTTGGCTAGAAGACTTTCATGAGTTCCAATCTCGATGATTTCACCGGCCTTCATGACCACGATTTTATGAGCCTTTTGAATTGTTGAAAGGCGATGGGCAATGACCAGTGCCGTGCGACCTTCCATCAGATGATCGAGTCCTTTTTGGACTTCGATTTCACTGGCGGTATCAAGGGCGCTGGTTGCTTCATCAAGAATCAATACCGGAGCATCTTTAAACATCGCGCGGGCAATGCTCACGCGTTGTTTCTCCCCACCTGATAACAGACTTCCGCGATCGCCCACACGGCTTTGATACCCGAGAGGGGTTTTCATGATAAAGTCATGGGCGTTAGCAAGTTTGGCCATGGCAGGGACGTCTTCACGAGTACGGGTGTAGTCACCGGCCCAGATGTTTTTTTCAATAGTATCAGAGAACAAGAATACATCTTGAGTCACCAGGGCGATATTACGACGAAGCTCTTTCAAGCCCATGTTTTGAATATTCACGCCATCAACCAGGATCTCTCCCGACGTAGCATCGAAGAATCTTTCCAACAAATTAACGATCGTTGATTTGCCACTTCCGCTGGCGCCAACCAGGGCGACGACTTCTCCGCGATTGATCTCGAGATTGACGTTCTTAAGGATCAGTTCTTTGCCATAGCTAAAGCTGACGTTCTTATAGGTGATCTTTTTCCAGTCTTTGGGGAACGGAATTGGGTTTGCAACCTCTGGCACCTCGGCGTCTGCATCGATGATTTCAAAAATACGACGGATAGAAATCACAACTTCTTGGATGCGCACATAGGCTTCCTGGATCTTTTTGATTGGAGCATTAATGGCAAGAAGTGATGCGGCAAAGCCAATGAAGTTACCCGGAGTTCCACGTCCCGCAGCGATCTCATAGCTATTGTAAAGAAGGATCATCGGAATAAGAGCCGTGGCGATAAATTCAGTCGCAGGTCCGCCGGCTTCTTGGCGCTTGTAAACTGTCTTACGGATATTCAAATATTTATTGGAGTCATCTGTGAGGCGCTTTTCCATGTCCTTTTCAAGATTGAAGGATTGGATGATGCGCACGCCATCTAAACTTTCTTTGATTGTCGAGGTCATATATTCCAGGACATCACGCTCTTGCGGGATGTACTTACGCATACTACGCGCGATGGATTTCAAAATCGAACCGATGATTGGAACCATGATCATGATAGCTAAAGTCAGCTTCCAGTCGATGATGAACAAGTTAACTAAAAGACCGATCAACAAAAGAGGATAGAGGAAAATATCCGCTACCACACGTAAACCATCTTGAATCGTTTTGATGTCATTTAAAATACGGCTGATTAAACCACCTGAGCCCGCATGATAGCTGTTATGGAACGTCAGGTTTAACCGCATGAATTTGCTTTGAAGCTTTTCACGAACTGAGGCAACGACACTTTCCGCAACGACGTTCATGTTGTAGATATGAAGGTATCGAGCTGATGCCTGGAGGAGGCCGAGGCCAATCACAATCGGTACTTGATGAACTAGTTCCTTATGGTTGCTGGCAGAGAGCGCATCAAACAAAATCTTCGTTAAGAATGCGATACGAGCTGTCGCGATGGCATTGGTGATGCCGGTGATAGCGACAATCGTCAGTCTTTTTTTATGAGGTTTTAGTTCCGCGATGAGCTTTTTGATTTCAACTAACATTCTTATTCCAATTCGCGTTTATATAAACTCCGGCTGAGCCGAAATTAGGGTGCGTGGCTATCGAGATAGCGTTTTAGGTATTGCCCCGTCAGGCTTTTTTTAGCCCTCATGATGTCGTCGGTGGTGCCTTGAGCCACAATAGTTCCGCCTTTTTTACCCGCTTCCGGGCCCAGGTCAATGATATAATCAGAACCATGGATGACGTCCAAATTGTGTTCAACCACGATGACGCTGCCGCCGCTTTCGATCAGTTTATTCAAGACCTTCATGAGGAGCTCTACTTCACGGAAATGCAGACCCGTTGTCGGCTCATCCAGAATATAAAGCGTCGCCTTTTGTTGAACCTGAGAAAGCTCCTTGGCGATTTTAAGGCGTTGGGATTCCCCACCACTTAAAGAGTTTGCCGGTTGGCCTAGTTGCAAGTAATCCAAGCCCACTTCCTTAAGGACACTTAACGGCTTACGGATATTGGGGTGAGCGACAAAGAAGTTCATTGCTTCATTGACCGTCATTCCCAAAATCTGTGAGATATTTTTGTCTTTGTAAGTGATTTCAAGGATCTCGGGACGATATTTTTTGCTGTCACAAACGTCACACGGGATGACGACGTTATCCATGAACATCATGTCGATTTCTTCAAAGCCGGTTCCCTTACAAGCAGGGCAGCGGCCGCCATCGACGTTCAAGCTGAATGTTCCAGGGGTATAGCCACGGGCTTGAGCCTCTGGGGTTCCCGCCATAATTGTACGAATTGCATCAAAAGCCTTAAGATAAGTGACCGGTGAACTGCGTGCTGATTTGCCAATTGGTGACTGATCAATCAAAAGAACATTTTTGATATGATCCACGCCTTCAAGGCCAGCATATTCTTGGGCTGGTAAATACTCCAGGTCTAAAGCGCGCGCTAAAGCGGGATACAAGGTTTTAGAAATCAAAGTTGATTTTCCAGATCCACTGACGCCCGTCACTGTGACAAGTCGATGTAGAGGGAACATCACATCAAGATTCTTAAGATTGTGTCCCTTTGCACCTTTAAGTTCGATCTTCATCTTATAACTGCTGACATCAACGGGACGAATCACACGCAAGGGCGCATGACCCTTGTCCCCACGCAAGTAAGGAGCGGTAATTGACTTGTCATACTTATAAAAATCTTTAGTGGTGCCAGAGTAAACGACTTCACCACCAAGGTATCCCGATCCAGGCCCCATCTCGATGATATTTTCACTGGACTTAATCACGTCATGATCGTGTTCCACAATCACCAGCGTGTTACCGAGTTCTTTGAGATCTTTTAAAATTGAAATCAGACGATCGTTATCGCGAGGGTGTAGGCCGACGGTGGGCTCATCCAGCACGTAAAGTGCTTGAGACAATCCCATGCCTAATTGATTTGCTAAAATCAAACGCTGGTATTCACCACCAGACAGCGTTCTGGTTTCGCGACTGAGGGAAAGATAATGAACTCCGACTCGCATCAGGAATTCCAAGCGGGAGCGAATCTGTTTTAAGACTTCACCCGCAACTTCCACTTGATGGGCGGGTAATTCCAATTTATGGAAAAACGCGCACAAATCTTCAACCGTCATTGCTGACAGTTCGTTGATATTCGCATTGGAAACTAAAACATGATTCGCCTCTTCGCGCAGTCGAGCCCCCTTACAAGTCGGGCATAAAAAAGGACTGCGGAATCGAGCGATAAAAACGCGCACGTGCATTTTGTATTTGATTTGATCAAGATACTCGAACAAACCGCGCACTCCAAAAAACTCTTTATTTCCGTTCCAAATCACCTCGCGATGAGGCTTGGGCAAATCCTGCCACGGCGAGTGAATATCGATCTTCGCTTTTTTGCAATAAGCAAGGAGTTGCTTTTTCTCATGAGCCGCACTTGGCATCCAGAAGGGACTGAGGGCTCCTTGAGCTAAACTCAAAGCAGGATTCGGAATCACTTTAGCTTCATCAATATCTAAGATATTGCCGAAGCCCTTACATGTTGGGCACGCTCCAATCGGAGAATTAAAACTAAAAAGCCGAGAGCTTAAAAGTGGCGGTGTATAACCACAAATCGGGCACGAAGCTTCTTCGCTGACCTGCAGGCGTTGACCTTCCGTTGTCAAACTGGTGGCTTTGCGCGTGATCAAATTTGAATTGTACTTAACGCTGGCTTCGTAAGCTTGAGTTAAGGAGTCCGCCAAGCGACCACGCTCATCTTCATTAAAGCTCATACGGTCTATAACCAAATAGAAAGTCTCTTTAGGAAGACCTTTCTTGATCGCAGCCGCATCGCCGATCTCAAGAACCGTGCCCATTTCTTCGGTTGTTAAACCAAGTGGGTTGTTCGGAGTTTCCGCTTTTACTTCAGCCTTAGAGGATTTCTTGCCGGCAGTTTTTTTGGCTGCCTTGGTGGGAGCTGGTTTTTCAGAGGGAATTACTTTTGGAACATAGATACGCAGATATCCATCTTGCAAAAGTAATGAGTGTAGTTTTTTTCCTTGAGCGACACGGCCTGCTTCAGAGATTTCAACCAGAATATAACCACGTTTGCCTTGAAAGCCTTTGATGACTTTCTCTGTGGCTTCGGTGACGCTTTCTTTTTCTGTCGGGCAATGATGAGTCGGGCAGTAAGATTTCCCGATTTTTTCAAAAAGTAAACGCAGGTAAT
>JBLMWG010000053.1:0-13062 GCA_050257115.1 Bacillota bacterium | reverse complement strand
CAACGATGAACGACCGATCGGCGGAAGATGAGTTGGCTGAATGGCAATAGGGGCATTGGATCGACATGTTGTTGGCGAAGTTGCAATTGATTTGCCAACAACAATTAAAGGGTCCAGTTTTATTTTTCTACAATTTTTTCTTCAAGGCTGTTTTTGCCAATTTCTGAACAGCCCACAAAATATCATTGTTGTAGGCAAACACCCTATCAATACTTTTGAGTGGGAGCCAATCGACACCGCGATGATAATCAGCGTCCTGAATCAGAGTAGTCCCATGCCAAGGTTCATCCAGCGTCGCAAGATAGAAGGTTGTGTCGCAAGCATGAACTTTTCCATCCCAAGTAAAGTCATACTTTCTGTGAAACTCTGTTTCTGGGAAGATGCGGATTTTATATCCTGTTTCTTCCAGACACTCGCGAGTGGCTGCTTCTAGAGCCGTTTCACCCGCCTCGATTTTTCCCCCAGGCATAAAAAAGTATCGCGTCCCTGAAGTGGGGTCTACGGCGTGAAAGCCCAGAATTTCATTGTTGTAGACGACGATAACGGAGCTGCGTTTGCGAAAAACCTTGTCGATCTTTTCTTTGCGGTTTTCTGCGCGTCGATTTTGAAAAAATGCTGAGATGATTTCAGAGCATTCCTTTTCTAAAATACCTGATGTCACGGCGACTTGATGGTTCAAGCGAGAGTCTGCAAGAATTTGATAGAGACTTTCCACCGCTCCTGCTTTGGGATCTTTTGCACCATAAACCACTCGTCCGATGCGAGCTTGTTGAATAGCTCCAGCGCACATGATGCAAGGTTCAAGGGTTACGTATAAAGTACATTCTTCTAGGCGCCAAGATTGAGTCTTCTTCGAGCCTCGGTGCATGGCCAGCAGTTCTGCGTGTCCTAAAGGTGTGTGCAGTGTCTCTCGGACGTTTGAAGCTTTGGAGAGTAATTCACCTGTCGCAGACACAAGTATCGCACCGACAGGAACTTCTCCCTGAGAGGCGGCTTTTTTCGCGAGCTTAAGTGCTTCGTGCATCCATTTTTCATCTTGAGCATGTGTCATCAAATAAACTCCAAAGCTATTGAGATACCTCGGGGTATTTTAGTGGGCTCCCATAGAAATCCTCAATCCAATTGTTCTCCCTTTTAAGGTTTTGCCACGTCCACTCTCCGGGATCCATCTGGGAGAACACAGGCAATGTGGCTAATCCGAGCTCGACAATCGTTTCGAAGCGTCGGGGGACGGGGATTTAGAACTTTTTCTAGGACCGGAGGGGTTCCCAGGACGAAATCGGGAGCGAGATGGATGAGGTCGACCATCTTTGGCAACCTCGGTATAGTTATAAATAAACCTAATAAAATTAGATAGATACACTTCACAAACAAACGATATCGAGGCTTTCTTAATAAGGTCATGTAAAAGCTTTTGGTAATATCTCAAGGAAGCTATGCGTTAAGACCTCGAAGGGTTGCCCCGTCGATGCCTCTTTGTTATACACTCTCATTCTTATTTTGTACTTTTATTCCACATTGGAAGGCAGGTGATTGTCGTGGCATTGGTTAAGATCAAAGACGGTGAGTCTTTCGAATCTGCATTCAGAAAATTCAAAAAATCTTGCGAAAAAGCAGGTATTCTTTCTGAAGTAAAAAAACGTGAACACTTTGAAAAGCCTTCTGTAAGACTTAAAAAGAAATCTATCGCTGCTCGTAAGCGCGCAGTTAAGAAATCTAGAAAGAGCTGGGGCGACTAATAACTCCTTTTAATTAAGGAATGTTAGTTTTCTTATATAGAGGCGGCCACTGGTCGCCTCTGTTCTATCCGACGATCGGGAGTTTTAAATGGAAATCAGAGATAAAATCAGCGCTGACGTTAAAGCCGCAATGATCGCTAAAGAATCTGCAAAGTTGGGAGCTCTTCGTATGCTCCAAGCAGCGATCAAAAATCGTGAAATCGATATGCGTCCAGATCCAATCACATCAGACGAAGTGATGAACGTAGTTAAAAAACTCGTTAAACAAAGAAAAGAATCAATCGATCAATTCCAACAAGCAGGCCGTCAAGATCTTGTAGATCAAGAAACTGCAGAGTTGAAAGTTCTTGAAGTTTATTTGCCAGCGCAAATGAGCCGTGAACAAATCGAAGCTCTAGTTACGGAAGTCATCGCAGCATTGGGTGCTAAAACAGTTAAAGACATGGGTCCTGTCATGAAGGAAGTCATTGCTAAATCTGGTGGTGCCGCAGACAACAAAGTAGTTAGCGAAATTATTAAAGCTAAGCTTGCCTAGTATTTCACAAGAAATCAGGACCTTGCTTTAAGCCCAATAAGCCTCAAGTTTACACTGAGGCTTTTGGTGTTTTATACGAACTAGTTTTTTTGTTGGAGTTGCATGCGTTTTTCCCAAGACTTTATCGAGAGAGTTTCTGAGGCGAATAACCTCGTCGACATCATCTCTCAATATACACAGCTCAAACAGAGTGGTAGCGGCCTGATGGGGCGCTGTCCGTTCCCAGATCACGCCGAAAAAACGGCGTCGTTCTCGGTTTCGGAAGTAAAGCAAGTTTACCACTGTTTTGGTTGCCACAAGAGTGGGAACTTGTTCTCGTTCTTGCGCGACTATCAGGGGATGAGTTTCCCTGAGGCCGTAGAGTATCTTGCAAACCGTGCCAGTATTCCAATTCCAGCTCCAGAAAAAGAAGATCCAAATCGCGACCAAGTCGCCGATAAGAAAAAGTTGTTGTTAAAAGTAAATAAGCTCGCTGCTGATTATTTTTCAGAGCAACTTCGTCGCGCCCCTCACGATCACCCGGTGAAAAAATACATTGCTAGTCGTGGTCTGTCTCAAGAAGTGATCGACACGTTTGGAATCGGTTACGCGATTGCTGAATGGGATGGCCTTGAAAAAGTTTTGCAAAGCAAACAAGTGCCAATGGCCTTGGCTGAAGAAGCGCGTCTGGTAAAAGCTCGTAATGGCAAACCAGGTTACTTCGATCTCTTCCGTGATCGTTTGATGTTCCCGATCTTTTCTCCAATGGGTGAGCCTATTGCATTCGGTGGACGTTACTTAGAGAAAAAAGAAACGGAACCGAAGTATTTAAATTCTCCCGAAACACCGGTGTTTATCAAAGGCCGTGTGCTTTACGGTTTGTCGCAAACAGCTCGTTACATTCGCTCTGAAGATCAAGCTTTGATCGTAGAAGGCTACATGGACTTGGTGTCCTTGTATCAAGCGGGTATCCGCAATTGCGTGGCGACGATGGGTACGGCTTTAACGCCGGATCATGGGAAAATGTTGAAGCGTATGACTAAAAACGTAGTGGCTCTGTTTGACGGGGACTCTGCGGGGATGGAAGCTGCGGAACGCAGTCTGCCGATCTTGCTGGCAGCTGATTTGTATCCAAAGGGTCTGACGTTACCAAACAACATGGACCCCGACGATTACGTGAAAAAGTACGGCGCTGAGGCCCTGAAAGTTGAGCTCGAGCGTGCTCCAGACCTGTTTGTGATGATTTTGGCCCGTTGGATGGAAGGTTATCGCGGTGACGCTCCTGAAAAGGTTAAGCTTGCGGATAAATTAAAGCCTCTGTTTGAAACGATCCCGGATCAGCGTTTGCGTGATTTGTACTTGGCGGAGGCGGCTCAGAAAATGTCCGTGACTCTGCCATGGTTGCGCCAGGCTGTTGGTTTGCAAAGTAGCGGCCCTGTATATTCGCAAAATAGGCAGTCTTACGGTAGGACGGTGCAGCCAAACTTTGCTGCCCAATCAGCATCTCCTTCGGCGGTGTCTGATAGTGGAGAGGGTGGCAAAATTGCCCTTAAAGGAGCCTCCAAAGCTGAAATAATGCTAATAGGGCTGGTACTCAAAAGTCGTGCCAATTTCGCACAATTTGAGAATGAAAAAGTTTTGGAGAGTGTCGCCCATGCCGGAGTGAAAAAGATCCTTGAAAAGGCAAGCGATGTCTATAGACAAGACTTAAATAAGTTTGATAAATTGACCAGTCTCCTTGTCTCCTATGTAGATCATCCGGAATTATTGTTTGTAGCGGCACCAGCTAGTGAAGGTGACCCCGGATTTGATGAAGAAGCTGAGGCGAAGCTTCTGCGCGATTGCTTTAAGCGCGTGCGCGATAATTTCTTGCGCGACCAAGCAAAGCAATTGGCTCTGGAATTAAAGTCCGAGCCAAGTTCAGAAAAGTTGGAACAGATTATGAAAGCACACAGAGATAGACTATCTCTGAATAAAGGGTAAAGGCGGGGTATTGATGAAACAAAACCTACCAAACAAACAAGAGAAAGAGCCCGTTAAGGTTCTTTCTTTGCAAGAACAGGAAGCTGTCGTTAAGGAAGAAATCCAGAAATTCCTTAAGCTTGCAAAGGAGAAGGGTGCTCTGACGATCGAAGAGATCAATGAGCTTCTTCCCCCTGAGATTATTGCCCCGGCAGCATTGGACCAGTTCATGCACGGCCTTGAGGGTGCGGGTGTAGTAATTTCAGACTTGTCAGAAACTTCGAAAGATGAAGAAGGCGAAGGATCATTCCTTGAAAGCCCTGATTCTGAAGACGAAGAAGTAGATGAAGAAGAAAAAGCAGAAAGCGAAGATATCAAGGGCAATGACCCTGTTCGCTTGTATTTGCGTAAAATGGGTTCCGTTTCGCTTCTAACTCGTGAGGGTGAAGTTGAAATTGCTCGTCGTATTGAAAAAGGGGAGCGTGAAATCGTTCGTGCGATCCTTTTGTCACCTCTAGGGACATACGAAATCATTCAACTTGGTAAGCGTCTTGATGAAGGCCGTATCAAAGTTAAATCGATCTTCCGTGGTCTTGAGGATGAAGAAACTCAATATGATGAAAAGGAATACATCGACAAAATTCATGAATTGATCGGTCGTGTGACTGAGTACCAAAAAGCGGCTCAGAAACAGTTCGAAACTCTTCGTAAAGAAGAAACGAACACACCGGCTCGTCAAGCGGCGATGAAAGAACTTGTCGCGATGAATGACAAGTTGATGGCGGTCTTTGAATCCGTGAACTTCAACCGTAAAACGATCAACCGTGTTGTTATCAAGTTCAAAAACTTGGTGAACCGTACGGCAACTCTTCGTCGTCGTATCAAAGACGGTGTTGAGCGCACGTTCTCTAAAGACGTGGCGTCGATGGTTGAGCGCATGAAGCTTGTTGAAAGCAATGAAAAAGAACTGACTCGCATGACTCGCGAGACAGGCCTTAACTATCAAAAATATAAATCCTATGTATTGCAAGCTCAGGAAGCAGAAGTCCGTATCAAGCGTTTGGACTCTGAAACTGAGATGAACCACACATGGGTGAAAGAAACATACACGGCCATCTGGAAAGGTGAGCGTGAGGCGGATGCTGCAAAATCTGAATTGGTTGAAGCAAACTTGCGTCTCGTTGTTTCTATCGCGAAAAAATATACAAACCGCGGTCTTCAATTCTTGGATTTGATCCAAGAAGGTAACATCGGTTTGATGAAAGCCGTTGATAAGTTCGAATATCGTCGTGGTTACAAATTCTCGACATATGCGACTTGGTGGATCCGTCAGGCGATCACTCGTGCTATTGCCGATCAGGCGCGTACGATCCGTATCCCTGTTCACATGATCGAAACCATCAACAAGCTTGTTCGTACATCTCGTTATCTTATCCAGGAACTAGGCCGTGAGCCGACCCCTGAAGAGATCGCAGATAAAATGGACATGCCAGTGGATAAAGTTCGTAAAGTCCTTAAAATCGCTAAAGAGCCAATCTCTTTGGAAACTCCAGTGGGTGAAGAAGAAGATTCACACTTGGGTGACTTTATCGAGGACAAAAAGGTTATCAATCCTGCAGAGGCCATTGTTAACTTGAACTTGGCAGAGCAAACTCGCCGTGTTCTTTCGACTTTGACTCCAAGAGAAGAAAAAGTTCTTCGTATGCGTTTCGGTATCGGTGAAGAATCCGACCACACTCTTGAAGAGGTAGGTCAGGACTTCAACGTAACTCGTGAGCGTATCCGTCAGATCGAGGCGAAAGCTCTTCGCAAGCTTCGTCATCCTTCTCGCAGCAACAAACTTAAATCGTTTGTTGACGGCTAGTCGGCGGCAGCCGGCAGAGCTGAAGCACCGGCAGGTGTGCAAGCTGAAGCAACTTCAAGGGATCATCCTCACGGATGGTCCCTTTTTTTATGTACTAATGCGGTGTGGTTTTGCAAAGGGCCTTCTGGTTTGGTAGGCTGTTCATCTGAGTGGGGGGCTAGCTTAGTTGGTTAAAGCACGGTGCTCATAACACTGGGATCGGGGGTTCAAGTCCCTCGCCCCCTACCACTTCCTATCTCTCAAACCATCAGTGTTTAAGCTAAGCTGCACTTCAATTCTAAAGCCATGTTAGAATGCATGTATCTAAACTGATTTGTTAAGGATCGGTTTTTTAAAACTTCAATTCGCACACAAGATAATCGATAATGGCCTTCATGAAGCCAATGAACTTGAATAAAGCATTCACTTTGATTGAGCCAGGCCCGGTTGTCTTTGTGACCACTAATAACGGGGGTCAAAACAATATTATGACCATCTCGTGGACGATGGTTGTCGACTTTACTCCTAAAATTGCAATAACTACCGGTTCTTGGAACTATTCGTTTAAAGCACTTAAGAAAAATCGAGAATGTGTCATCGCAATACCTACCGTGGAAATGATCGATAAGGTCGTTGGGGTAGGGACGTGCTCAGGTTCTGAAATTGATAAGTTTAAAAAATTCAACTTAACTTCCGACCCGGGAAAATACGTCGCAGCACCGTTGATTCGGGAATGCCTGGCAAACATAGAATGCAAAGTGATTGATATCGTCGCAAAGCACGACATTGTGATTCTTGAAGGTGTAGCGGCTTACTTTAATCCGTCACATAAAGAAAAGAGAACCATTCATGCTGTCGGTGATGGCACTTTCATAGTAGACGGACGGCGCTTAGATCGGAAAAAAATGATGCAATCAAAATTGCCAAACTTACGCTGATGGCTCACTCACGCCTCGAAATTGAAGACATCTCGAGGCGTGAAGATATTTTTAAGCCAATGACTTCATGTCGATCACAAAGCGGTATTTGACGTCGCTTTTGATCATGCGCTCATAGGCGACATTGATATTTTGGATTGGGATCATTTCAATATCAGATACGATATTGTGTTTGGCGCAGAAGTCGAGCATCTCTTGAGTTTCCGCAATCCCCCCAATTAAAGAGCCTCCCAATTTGCGACGGCCCATTATTAAGGCTGCGGCTTGCAATGTCGGTGGTTTGTCCGGAAGTCCAACCAAGACCATATTGCCGTCGCGACGAAGTAGGCTTAAATACAAATTATAATCATGCGGAGCTGAAACCGTATCTAGGATAAAATCAAATGTATTGGCGTGATTTTTCATCTGCTCCATGTCTTTGGAGATAATCACTTCGTGGGCTCCAAGACGTTTAGCGTCTTCGATCTTTGCCGGAGACGTTGTGAAAACAGTCACGTGAGCACCCATGGCGTTGGCAAGTTTTACTGCCATATGACCCAATCCCCCTAAACCTACGATACCGACTTTTTGACCTTTTGTGATCTTCCAGTGGCGCAGTGGTGAATAAGTCGTAATCCCAGCACATAATAAAGGAGCGACGGCGGCTAAATTTAGATTTTTTGGAATGGATAAACAGAATTCCTCACGTACGACGATAGAGTTTGAATAACCTCCATAGGTCGGCGTTCCGTCTTTATTTTTTCCATTGTAAGTGCCAACAAAACCATTTTCACAGAATTGCTCAAGCCCATCTTTGCAGGAGTGGCAATCTAAGCAAGCATCAACCATACAACCGACACCAGCGAGGTCACCCACTTTAAATTTATTAACTTTAGATCCCACAGCAATAACTTTGCCGACAATTTCGTGACCTGGAACCATGGGGAACATTCCACGACCCCATTCATCACGAACTTGGTGGATGTCAGAGTGGCAGACCCCGCAATATTGAATTTCTATATGAACATCGTTGTCACGAAGGTCGCGACGTTCGAATGAAAATGGAGCCAAGGGAGCATTCGCAGCCGGAGCTGCAAAACCTTTTGCTTTAATCATAGGGATACCTCTTTCTTGTAAAATCTGATGGTGACATGAAATAAGATTTTTTTTAAGGAAAAGCAGTAAGACGCAGTGTTGGAAGCAACGGGGTCCAAATAAAATCAGTGTCGAATATCATACCGTCTATGGTAAAATAATCTTATGAAGATTAATGTCAGCCATATTTTGGTTCAGTATGACTATGAAGCTCAAGACATTCTGCGCTCTTTGCAGAGTGGAAAAACATTTGAAGAGCTCGCTAGAAAGTTTTCCAAATGCCCATCTGCAGAACATGGGGGAGAGTTAGGGACCTTTGGTAAAGGTCGCTTGGATTCTGATTTTGAAGACGCTGCCTTTGCTTTGAAAGTAGGCCAAATTGTATCAAAACCTGTGCGCACCCGTTTTGGTTATCACATCATTCGCAGAAATTCTTAGGCAAAACAATCAATAAGCACCATGCATAGGTCCTGACAGATTTGATTATTGTTCGAAATTTTTGCTAAAATGGGTAGGCTCAAACTTTTACGGGATGGTATTTTGTGGTTAAAGCTTTTCTATTTATGATTTTCATTTCTGTGAGTGCGATGGCTGAAACCAGCCTGCCAGTTTACCGGGCTGTTAGCTATTTGCACTGGAAAGATGCGAAGGGTCTGGAGCAAACGGCATCCTTACATGTTGAAGATAAAACTGTGCGCATTAATGCTTTAGAGATTCCGAAAGCAAATTGGAAAAAGGGTCAGGCTGCAATCAAATCTCTTACTAACACTTATGCGTCTGAGAAAAAAGCTTGTGCCGCCGGCAAGTCATATACGTTGCGTGTTGCGAAAGGTAAGAAGAAAAGTGTCACCGAGCAGGGTTGTACTGATTCGGCAAGATTTAAAGAGTTGGAAAAAAGCGTTAGCAGCCTTCAACAGCTACTTCCTAAGTAATCTAAAATTCCCCGGTTTAGGTTAGCCGGGGAGTGTGCCTTTTTTTAAATTTACTTGCAGTTGAATGACCTGAGAATTGTGGCGAAGATCAGTTTCATCCGAAGACCTGATTGTCTCAAATAGCAATTCCAGTTGTTTTTGAATAAGCCCCAGATAACGAAATGAAATCCTACGAATCTGCATCTTTCCAATGACTTCTGTGAGTTCGAATTGTTCACCAAAACGAATATCCCATTCATCAAATAATTTATAGTACTCAAGCAGAGCAGGTGATTTTTCCGTCGGAAAGATCACGTCGGTAGAAAAGGCCCGATATCCCTCCGTAGTTTCCACAAGAAGTCCTTCATCCAAAAAATCCTGAAGGCAATTCGTTAAAATTTTCTTAGCAAAGTATTCTTGGAGTTCATTGATCTTTAAAGCTCTGCGCGCCAATGTGCAGAGTAAGAATGTGTGATAGTGAGCCATGGACTTTGCAATAACAGATATTTGGCGCATGGACAGTTCGCGACGCCCTTGAGGGGCGACTTCATTTAAGGTATCCGCGGAATGGTCGTTCTTCATAGGTGGATCAACTTCAAAGAGATATTTAAAGTCTGCAAATTGATCAGCACAGAAGACTTTAATCAGGGTTACTGATTCATTGCCCGGTAACGCCTTAGCGATTTGATTGATCAGTGCGGAAGAGGGAAAGGCATTGCCGCCTTCGATTTTCATGTAATAGGGATAATTGCATTCAACCCCGCGACTTTGCAGGTATTTAAAGAAAGTTTTTGCTGATGTATACCCTAGACCCGAGCGAATATCTTTAAGTGTTGAGTGAAGAATCCCCATAAGTCTCTTATCGGAAGATTGTCGCCTAATATGAGACTTGAGAGCTTTGTATCACATTGATACAAGCTGTCCCACCGAACGTTGAACCTCTGAAAAGGATCTAACAGTTTGAAGCATTTGATTATCGCAACTTTGGTATTGCTCTCTTTGAAGTCTTGGGCTGATGGTGGCAACGGTGTGGAGCGTATAGAGCTTCCAGCAGAGGTTCGCGCTCGGGTTGCATCTTATTTGACAAGCCATTGTGGTTTGCAGATGGATCAAGAGACAGACCTCTCTGTTTCTGAATTCACTGAGACCGATGACAGTATTGTCGTAACGGTACAGCTTGCGGCAAATGTCGGTGAAGAAAAGCCGGTTGTTCGAATGAAGTTTGCAAAAGTAAATGCCTTCTCTCAGGAAAGCAGTGAATTAATGCTGGTAGAATCAAATTACCAGGGAATTTGTAAATAGATTTTATATGTTAAAATGGAGCGTTGGCCCCTCCCTCGCTTCATTCCCAAAAGAAAAAGCCCCGGTGAAAACCGGGGCTTTAATTTTTTTAGTATCTGAATTTTCAGACGGAACTACTCTTCGTCCTCGTCGTCGTAATCCTCATCATCTTCGTCGTCTTCATCATCCTCATCTTCATCTTCGTCCTCATCTTCATCGTCATAATCTTCTGACGCCTCGATGCGAACCAACCATCCTTCTTCATAGGGGTCTTCCATAATAAGAGAAGGATCGTCGATCACCTGAGAGTTCACCTCGATGACAGTTCCTTCAACTGGGGAGTAAATATCCAAAGGACCGTCACTTGTTTCGATAGTTCCGATGACTGCTTCTGAATCAACTTCTTCTTGTTCAGCAGGAAGATCTACGGAACTGATTGATTCAAAGTCCTCAAGGCCATCTTCGTTAATACCAATAGTGATGACGCCATCTTCTTGGCGAAACCATAAGTAGCCCATAAAATTTCTTACGTCGTCTGATCCCATTTACTCTCCAACAAAAATACTTTTAGCAATCGTAATACAAATGGAACTCATAAGGAACAGGTCTTTGTTGTACAGGGCGAACTTCTTTGTCGATTTTGTACTGGACCCAAGTCTGAATGAGATCTTCGCTAAATACGTCACCTTTTTTGAGGAAGCTGCAGTTATTTAACAAATTGTTGAGTGACTCTTCCAAGGTTCCCGGAACAGATGGAATCATGGCTGCTTCTTGTGGTGGCAAACCATAGATATCTGTATCCAACGGATCGCCTGGATTAATTTTATCGATAATCCCATCAAGACCCGCCATCAAGATCGCGGCTTCAGCCAGATAGATATTTGCGGTTGGATCTGGAGTGCGGAATTCAATACGTTTTGCTTTCGGATTTGGACCTGAGTTCGGAATGCGCATTGCCGCAGAACGATTCTTGAAGCTATATGCCAATTTGGTTGGCGCTTCAAAGCCCGGAACTAAGCGTTTATATGAGTTTGTCGTCGGATTAATGATTCCACACAAAGCTGGAGCATGTTTCAAAACTCCTCCGATATAGTGCAAAGCCATTTCAGAAAGACCTGCATACTTATTGCCCGCGAAAAGATTTTTGCCATCCTTCCATAAAGACATATGAATATGCATCCCAGAACCGTTATCGCCAAAGATTGGTTTTGGCATGAACGTCGCTGTTTTACCATGACGAGCGCATACGTTTTTAACGATGTATTTAAACCACATCATTTTGTCGCCCATGTTAAGCGCCGTATCGTATTGGAAGTTGATTTCACACTGACCAGCAGAAGCAACTTCGTGATGATGGCGTTCCACACGCATCCCACATCTTTCCATTTCCAAACAGATTTCAGAGCGGATGTCTTGCAAAGTATCCGTAGGAAGCGCTGGGAAGTAACCCTCTTTGCTGCGGATTTTGTAACCAAGATTATTGTTGTTTTCATCTCGGCCTGTATTCCAAACGGCTTCATTGGAATCCACCATGTAAAATGCCGAGTTGCTAGTTTGTTCAAAACGGACATCGTCAAAGATAAAGAATTCCGTCTCTGGCCCGAAGTAAGCTGTTTCGGCAATGCCTGTTGACTGCATATAGGCGATTGCTTTTTTTACGATTTGACGAGGATCACGATCATAGGGTTGTAAAGTTTCAGGCAGGCAAACATCGCAGATCAGAGACAATGTTGGTGTTTCCATGAATGGATCCATCATAGCCGTTTTCGGATCTGGCTTGATGATCATGTCAGATTCTTCGATCCCCTTCCAACCGCGGATAGAGCTGCCATCGAAACCAAAACCTTGTTCGAAAGAGTCTTCCTCCAACTGATGCAGTGGAATTGTAAGATGTTGCCAAGTTCCGATCATATCGCAGAACTTAAGATCAACCATTTTTGCGCCCTTTTCATGGGCAAACTTTAGCGCTTCTTTAGCAGTCATTTGTGTGTTCCTTTGTAAATATAAAATCTAAAAACGAAATATAAAACTAAAGTGCTTCCTCATTGGATTCTCCGGTACGAATGCGGAGGGCAGATTCGACTGGGATCACAAAAATTTTTCCGTCACCGATTTTTCCGGTGTGAGCTGTTTTTCGAATGGCTTCGACGGCGCTGGAAATAAGGGCATCGGGTAAGACCACTTCGAGTTTAATTTTTGGGAGAAAGTCGACAACGTACTCTGCGCCTTTATAGACTTCGGTGCGACCTTTTTGGCGACCAAATCCACGAACTTCAGAGACCGTGATGCCTTCGACACCAACTTCAGCCAGTGCATCAACCACATCGTCGAGCTTAAAGGGTTTTATAATTGCCTCAATTTTTTTCATGGAGTTCTTCGTTCTGAAAAAGATGTCCTACATTCGCTCATACAAAGGATAACAAACGTAGGGAGGAAATCAAAAAATGACTCAAGCAATTTTATTTTTTTAATTGCTGATAACGCAAACCAGTAAGCGCCCCAAAGCAGGTTGCGAAGGATAGTTGTTTTTGGTACACAGTGGCCCACATCAAAGGGAAAACCATTATTGTTGTCAGACCGGGGGGGATTATGACTACAACGCGTTTTTTCGTGTATGGTTCGCTAAGTGAGGGGATGGTTCACTTTTCGAAAATACAGAACTTCTTGGAATCATTGCACTTTGCAAGAATTAAAGCCACAGCCTATCGTTTGAAAGTTGGGTATCCAGTACTCGTCAAAGCTGGCGGTGATTTAGTTCCTGGGCAGTTGGTGGAGCTTAACACCTCTGAATTCTTGCTTA
>JBLMWG010000052.1:0-7117 GCA_050257115.1 Bacillota bacterium | reverse complement strand
AGCAGGCCAAAGGCGGAACCCATTAAAATTCCTGTCGGCATCAGAATAATTGCCGTGATGATCCATGAGACCCAATCCTTTTTCAGGTGACTCAGGTCTCTTTCCCAGTGGCCCTTTTGCAGGCGAAGGTTGGCAAGCTCTTGAAAAATCAAAAGTCCTACGGAAATAAGCAAGGCGCCGATAGTCGGTACAATCTGAGAGAAGAATGTGAAGGCTGTCGCCGCAACTCCTAGGAGCAGACTTTCCTTCCAATTCTCTTTATATATCATCAAGGCTTGTGTAAGTGGATGCATGCAACTATGCTAATGGAATGAAAATTCTTTGGCGACAATTAAAATCATTGATGCAGGGACTTTTATTGTTGGCGGCGGGTTATTTTGTTTCTGCCTGCGCGACGACGAAGGTCGTTTCAGTGGGACCTCAACAAAAAGCTCAATGGGAAACAAAAGCTCTGGTTAAAAATCTTAAGGAAAACAAATCACAGTCTCTTAATATAGATATCTTAGCGATTAAAAACCAAAGGGTGCGTTTTGATGTCACGGCAATTCTGGGGTATCAAGTAGCAAGTTTGGTTATGAGTCCCAGAGAAATTTCTTATATCGTCTATCCTGAGAAGAAATTTTATTTTGGAAAGAGCTCTGAAAGAGCCATGGAAAAACTTATCGGCCTGCCTTTACACCCTATGAATTTGGCGAACATTGCTTTTGACGAGCCCGTACGTGGAGTGGGCTGGGGTTGTGAAATGGATATGGCAGGATTCTTGTCTAAATGTGAAAACAAAGCTAAAGCTATTACAGTTCTTTGGAAGGACCGTATTGAGGGTGGCAAGAAGGTTGTGATCACGGCGCCTCAATTCGAAATGCAATGGCTCTTTAAGCCAGTCCAGACTGAAGTCCAGATCAAACCTGAGACATTCACCTTGAAACAGCCTGATGGTTTCAAGGCAATACAGATTAATTAAAAAAATTAAAAAACTCGTTAACCGTCTAGTATTGAGGCATAATCTAAGTAGTTAGGTGTGTCACCAATCACCCCGGGGAGAGTTTTTTATGTCCTCTAAGATTGACCTTCACTCACTGATTAGCAACTGGCAAAGTTCTAGTGCAACTGCCAAAGAGCACTGGAGTGGTACTTTCTCAGAGTACCTAGATCTTGTGAAAAAAAATCCCAAGATCACCCGCAACGCCTACCAGCGCATGTATGACATGATCGTTGAAGAGGGTACTGAGACCTACATTGATTTCAAAAAAGAAGTCATTCGCTATAAGTTTTTCAACGATACTTTTAATAACGGCAAAGATGCAGTCTTCGGACTGGATGTGCAGTTGATGAAACTAGTGAATGTTCTCAAAGCAGCCGCTTTAGGGTATGGAACTGAAAAGCGTGTGATCTTGCTACATGGTCCGGTGGGAAGCGCGAAATCCACGATCTGTCGCATGCTCAAGAAAGGGCTGGAGCGTTACTCACACCAGCCTCAAGGTGCCCTTTACACTTTCGAATGGATTGATGAAAAATTGGAGCTGGATGGATTGCTGGGTAAAGGCGTCAAAGTCTTCCACTCACCAATGAACGAAGAACCTCTTTTATTGATTCCTGAAGAGATGCGTCCGGCATTGTATGATCAAATCAACAAAGGCCAAGAGGGTTCTTATCGAGTGCATGTTGATGGAGAGTTGTCTCCGCCTTCGCGCTTTATCTTCAAAAATCTGATGGAAAAGTATGATGGCGATTTGCTGAAGGTGCTGTCGCATGTTCGTGTAAAACGTTTGTTTATCTCTGAAGCGGACCGCGTAGGTATTGGTACTTTCCAACCGAAAGACGAAAAGAATCAGGACTCCACAGAACTTACTGGCGATATCAATTACCGTAAGATCGCAGAGTATGGCTCGGACTCAGATCCTCGTGCCTTTAACTTTGACGGGGAATTCAACGTTGCCAATCGTGGAATGATTGAATTCGTCGAGGTTTTAAAACTTGACGTGGCATTCTTGTACGACCTTTTGGGAGCTTCACAAGAGCACAGAGTAAAACCGAAAAAATTCGCGCAAACACATATCGACGAAGTGATCATTGGTCACACCAATGAACCGGAATACCGTCGTTTGCAAGATAATGAGTTTATGGAAGCTCTCCGTGACCGTACGGTCAAAATTGACATTCCGTACATCACGCGCTGGAGAGATGAAGTCAATATCTATAAGCGCGACTTTAACTCCCAAAAAGTTCGTGGCATTTCGATTGCGCCTCACACAGTTGAGATGGCCGCGATGTGGGCGATCCTCACACGTTTGGAAAAGCCAAAGAAGGCAAATCTGACTCGTTTGCAAAAGTTGAAACTCTATAATGGCAAAACGTTGCCAAACTATACCGAAGACAACGTGCGCGAACTTCGCAAAGAATCAAATCGCGAGGGTCTTGAAGGTATTTCGGCTCGTTATATCCAAGATAAGCTTTCGAATGCTTTGGTTTCTGCTCAGCAATCCAATAAAGGTTCCGTGAATCCATTCATGGTCTTTAAAGAATTGGAATCAGGTTTGAAGAGTCACTCATTGCTTTCCAATGAAGAGTTGAAAGCCGAGTACAAAGAACTCTTGGGCGTGGTGATGCAAGAATATGAAGAGATTATTAAAGCCGAAGTGCAACGTGCCATTAGCGCTGATGAAAGCGCGATGGCAAGATTGTGTTCGAACTATATCGATAACGTAAAAGCATACACGCAAAAAGAGCGCGTTCGTAACCAGTTTACAGGTAACGACGAAGAACCAGATGAGCGTTTGATGAGATCGATTGAAGAAAAAATCGAAATCCCAGAATCTCGCAAAGATGATTTCCGTCGAGAGATCATGAATTACATCGGGGCTTTGGCTCTTGAGGGCAAGAAATTTAACTTCAAGATGAACGAACGCCTTCACAAGGCGATTGAGTTGAAGCTGTTTGAAGATCAAAAAGACAGTATTAAACTTACGACGCTGGTAAGTAATGCTGTTGATAAAGATACGCAAGAAAAGATTGATATCGTTAAAACTCGTCTCATCAAGGACTTCGGATACGATGAAATCTCTGCCACGGATGTTCTGCATTACGTAGCAAGTATCTTCGCCCGAGGGGATGTAAAGAATAAATAATGTCGATACGCGAAGATCAAAACCGATTTAGAGAGATTGTTAAGGGCAAGGTTAAAGAAGACCTGCGTAAATACGTCTCGCAAGGTGAAATGATTGGGAAGCGCGAAAACGAATTAGTAAAAATTCCGCTTCCGCGTATTGATATTCCTAATTTTCGCTATGGCCCCAAACAAACGGGTGGCGTTGGACAAGGTGAGGGTCAGCCCGGCCAGGATGTCGGTGATCCAGGGGAAGGTGGACAAGGTCAAGCCGGAGAAGCGCCGGGCGAGCATATGGTGGAAGTAGAACTTTCCATGGAAGAGCTTGCCGACATTCTTGGTGAAAAGCTTCAACTGCCGCGTATCGAGCCGAAGGGTCATAAGAATATTGATTCACTCAAAACGAAATTCACAGGTCTTGCTCCGGTGGGGCCCGAGGGACTTCGTCATTTTAAATCGTCTTATAAACGGGCTCTAAAGCGTATGGTGGGTTCTGGCACTTACAATGCCGAAGAACCCTTGGTGCTGCCGATCCGTCGAGATATGCAGTACAAGTCTTTTAAAAAGGTGAATCAGCCACAAACTCAAGCGGTTATCATTTATATGATGGACGTCTCGGGTTCTATGGGTGAGGAACAAAAAGAGATCGTGCGCCTTGAAAGCTTCTGGATCAATATGTGGCTGAAGAAGCACTATAAGGGCCTAGAGACTCGATTTATCATCCACGATGCTGCGGCAAAAGAAGTGGATGAGGATACGTTCTTTCGAACAAGTGAATCCGGCGGGACGTTGATCAGTTCGGCTTACAAACTTTGCCAGGAAATCATCCAGGCGGACTATCCAACCAATGAATGGAATATATATCCTTTCCACTTTAGTGACGGAGATAACTGGAGTGGGGAAGATACGCGTCTTTGTGTGAAGATGCTGCAGGAGTTTTTCCTGCCAAATTGTAACGTCTTTGGTTATGGCCAAGTCGAAAGTAAATACGGCAGTGGTCAATTTCTGAAGGATTTGCAAAAGGAGTTCGGCGATGACGAAAGAATCACTCTGAGCCAAATTGAAAGCCGAGATAAGATTCTGGATTCCATCAAAGACTTCCTTGGTAAGGGTCGCTAACCGAAAGACCTTCGATTGCGGTCGTAGAAAGAAGGGCAAAGCCCTTTAGAGAGAAGGAACTACCATGGCAAATTTAACCCCTGAATTAGAAGCGGAGCGAAAGCGCATTTGCCAAATTGCTAAAGACGCAGGTCTTGATTTCTTCGAGACAATCTTTGAACTCATTACTTATGATCAAATAAGCCAATTTGCCGCTTATGGCGGTTTTCCGGTGAGGTATCCACACTGGAAGTTCGGCATGGAGTACGAACATCTTTCCAAGAGCTATGAATACGGCCTTTCAAAAATCTATGAAATGGTGATTAATACCGATCCTTGTTACGCGTACCTGATGGAAGGAAACGCGATGATGGATCAGAAGCTCGTGATGGCTCACGTGTATGGTCACTGTGACTTTTTTAAGAACAACATTTGGTTTTCAAAAACAAATCGAAAAATGATGGACCAGATGGCGAATCATGCGACACGAATTCGTCGCTATATGGATCGCTATGGTCAGGACACCGTGGAAAGCTTTATCGATGTGTGTTTGAGTCTTGAAAATCTCATCGATCGCTATAGTCCTTATGTGGAAAAGTCTGTGGCTAAACCAGAAACTCCACCGCAGGAGAAAAATTATCTTTTGCACGTGGAACGAGACTACATGCGCGACTACATCAATCCGCCATCTTTTGTTGCGGAACAAAAGCGCAAAGCAAATGAAGAAGCGGCAGCGAAGGCATCACGTTTTCCATCTGAACCGCAAAAAGACATTTTGAATTTCTTTATTCATCATGCGCCACTTGCGGATTGGCAACAGGATGTTCTGACGATTATTCGCGATGAAGCTTATTATTTTTCACCTCAAGGTATGACGAAGACCATGAATGAAGGTTGGGCGTCGTATTGGCATTCGAAATTGATGACAACTAAGATCTTGAATGACTCCGAAATCATCGATTTCGCAGATCACCATGCGGGCACGATGGCTATGGCGCCAAATGGTTACAATCCCTACAAGGTAGGAATTGAGCTTTTCCGCGATATTGAAGAGCGTTGGAATAGAGGTCAATTCGGTCGCGAGTGGGAACAATGTGACGACGTTAAGGAGCGCAAGCATTGGGATAAAAAATTGAACTTGGGTCGTGAGAAGATCTTTGAAGTTCGTAAAGTCTGCAATGACGTGACCTTTATTGATCAGTTTTTGACGGAAGACTTTTGTGTTCGCAATAAGTTGTTCGTTTATAAGTTTAATAAGAAGACTCAAAAGTTTGAGGTGGATACAAGCAACTTTAAGGCTATCAAATCTCAGTTGCTGTTCCACATGACGAATTTTGGTCAGCCGATCATTCGTATCGAGGACGCCAATTTTGAAAATCGCGGCGAGCTGTTGCTAACTCATTTGCATGAAGGTATCGACATGCAACCTGATTTCATGAGTGAGACGCTCAAAAACGTTTACAAGATTTGGAAGCGTCCAGTGAATATCGCGACGGTTATGGATGAAACCCCGCAGCTTTTTAGATTCGACGGAAAGGAGTACACTCAGCACAGTTTGGGTGGTGAGGGCCCAAGTCCAAATCCATCGAATCAAGAAAGCTCGAATTCATGAATAATACTCGCTTAGTTTATAGTACTGATCCCAAAGATAATGTCGTATGCCCTCAGTGCAAGCAGCTTAAAGCTGAATGCCGCTGCCGGCCTGAGGATGATCCCTCGCAAAAATTCACAGTGATATTTCGTCTCGAAAAAAATGGTCGAGGCGGAAAAACTGTCACGGTTTTAGACGGTCTCCCGCGCAATGAGGAATTTCTCAAGAACCTTTCAAAAGAACTCAAGGCGAAATGCGGGGTAGGAGGTTCCTTTGCTATTGGTGAAAAGCACGGCATAATAGAAATTCAGGGTGATAAGCGTGAACCTCTAAAGAAAATACTTGATACTAAGTCCATCAAATATAAAGGTGTTTAAACCTGGACTTTTGATGTCTTGTATTTTGATTGGATCTCAGGGATATATTAAATATGCAAATGTTTACATGCGATTCCGCAAGGAGAGTTAACTTGGCTGCAAAAAAAATCGTAATTGTAGATGACTACGAGGAAAGTTGTAAGCTTCTGGCGGAGATTCTAAGCTCAGCTTATGATTGTTCTTATACTTCTGATAGCACCGCTGCTGTTAAGCTGATCAATGAGCAGAAGCCGGATCTTATTCTTTTGGATTATAAAATGCCCGGGATGCTGGGGGTTGATGTTTGTCGTGAAGTTCGCGAAAGCGAATCCACAAAAAACACTCCTATTATTTTTGTTTCTGGTGCAGCAACGATTGATGAAAGAATTCATGCCTTTGAAACGGGGGCGAATGACTTCATCTCTAAGCCTTTCCATGTGAAAGAACTTATCTTGCGTATTCGTGCACGCTTGTCGGAAAAAGAACCAGAAATAACTTCGGAGCTTAAAGCAGGAAACATGGTTATGAACTTGCTTTCTCGCCAGGTTTACATTGAAGGGGAAGAAGTCAGTCTGACTCCGAAGCAGTTTGATATTTTAAGGATGCTAGTTGCGGGTAAGAATCATCTTGTGACTCGTGAAAAATGTCTGACAGAGATTTGGGGCGACACAGAGGTAACTTCTCGCAATGTGGACTCGCAAATAAACTATCTAAAACGGAAGATTGCTAAGTTTAAGGGGCGTATTGTCGCTGTTCCTTCTTTGGGGTATCGTTTAGAAGCTCAAGACTAATTTAAACTGGACCCTTTAATTGTTGCTACTAAAAGTCCCGAGAGAAAATCTCGGGACTTTTTATCTGGCTTTGTTCCAGATAAGATATTCATTATGAAATAGAACATACATTGATAAGTGTAACGCCAACATTTCCGGCTTCTTCGTCGTATTCCATGTTCTCCTAAAGAGTCGATTA
>JBLMWG010000051.1:0-5379 GCA_050257115.1 Bacillota bacterium | reverse complement strand
CCGATTCGTAATCAATTTTCAAGGAAAGATCGGGATTGTGGCGCATCAGACGCCCCACAATAGGACTCATCAAGTGCAAACCAATAGAATTCAGCGTACCAATTCGCAATTGGCCTTTCATTTGATTCCCGATAGACTTAATTGCGATCTCTGCCTGTTGGGTCAAATGAATGATCTTTTTCGCATAATCGAACAAAACCTCTCCCTGAGGTGTTGCTTTGATCTGCCGCACTCCACGAACCAGCAACTCAACACCTAGATCTTCCTCTAGGTTGCGGATCTGCTGACTGACCGCCGGCTGAGTTAAATACAGTTTGTCAGCCGCTGCAGTCATGCTGCCCTCGCTGATAACAGTCACAAAGGTGGTCAACTGATAGAGGTTCTTCATGATTATTTTCTCCTTTGCGCTTTGATCCCGAGGAAAATTGTTATTATACTTACAACATTCAACCACTTTAGAGGTCTGCATGAAGTATCGTATGTTCCTACCACTGGCAGTTATCTTACTCAGTTTTAGCGCCCATGCAAAAGTCTTTCGTAATGCCTATATAGCATTTGAAATGCCTGAAACTTGGAAATGTAATCTAGAACAAACTGAATGGGTTTGCCGTAGTGAACAAGGCAAAGAATCGAAAGAGGCCATTATTGTCCTGACAGCTAAAGAAGTGGGCCCAACGGACACCTTCCCTCTTTATGAAGCGCACCTGAATGCGCCAATTCCTATCGCCTTGAAAACCGGTGGTTCCGCAGAATCTAAAATCGTTTATAAAAGTAAAAATGTCAGCATCAATGACCAAGCTTGGCTGGATTCATTGCATTTGGGCTCTGAAGTTCCCAACTACTTCACTCGCTATTTGGCGACGATCAAAGATAAAATTGCGATTCTTGTGACATTCTCAGCCCATAAGCAATACTACACAAAATACAGCCAAGACTTCTTTAAGGCTGTTATGAGCTTACGTGTAATCGCCTCGAAGAACCTTTTAGCAAAACCAGACCTTGGTCCACTTCGCCCGGGCTCAGAAACCTTAGGCGCACCGATTGGCTCTGCTATGCCAGCTGATATGTACCAAGAAGGTGCTGATTCCAGTAAGAGCAGCAACAAAAATATGCTTTTATTTGGAGCCCTTTTACTAGCTGCTCTGGGTGCGCTGATCTTTATTCGCGCACGTAAAAAGAAAAGATAGAAAGGTAGATAGATAAGTAGATAGTTTTTTAGAAAGCTCCCCTCCGGGAGCTTTCTTTTTTTTACTTTAATCTTACAACTTCGGGCTTATACTTTTCAAACTGCGAAACTATTGAATCATTCCCGTAAACAATCACTTTAAAGTTCTTGGGATCTATGTGACGCTTAAATGCCGCATTGATCTCCTTGGGCTTAATCTTGTTCACGTTCTTGACATAATTAACCAGGTAATCATTTGAAATTCCGTAGAAGTCCAAAACTAATAAATTATAAACCAAACGGTCAGCTGTTTCGATCGCTCTTGGGAACTGTCCAACCAATTGATTCCGTGAAGCAGTCACTTCCGCATCGGTCGCGCCACCAACACCATAATCTGCCACAACTTTCAAAGTCTCATCCAAAGCCTTCGCTGCTGTCTCATTTTTAGTGAAGGTTGAAATATCAAAACTTCCGCGCTCTTTACGAACATCAAATGATGAGTAAATTGAGTAGGTCAGCCCCAGGTCATCACGCACTTTTTGATTCAAACGACTTCCAAAGCTTCCGCCCAAGGCTTCATTCGCCAATCGCAATGGAATAAAATCCGGATCTTTCCGATCAATTCCCAATTGGCTTAAACGAATCTGTGTCTGTTTCAAACCTTTTTTAACAATCAGCTTCACCTGTAAACCTTCAACCGGTGGAGGCGTTGTCACAGCAACAACCGGAATGGTTCTTTTAGTCCATTTAGAAAAAACATCTTGGACCTGCTTTTCAAAAGCGTCATCAAACTGCCCAACAACGGCCATCGTCGCATTATTTGGGCGATAGAAAGTCAGATAGTGTTTGATAATTTCCTGCTTGGTTAAAGCTTTAACGCTATCTAGAGTCCCGTTGACATCTCGTCCGTAGGGGTGCTCGCCGAAAAGGAACAAATCCATCTGTTCATCCGTGTACGCGGACGGATTATCTACTTTCTTTTTCAATGAAGAAATCATTTGAGATCGCATGCGAGAGACTTCGATGTCTTTGAAAGACGGATTCATCATCACGTCAGAAAAAATATTCAACATTTTTTCTGCAGAAGACGTCAAGGAATCCGCATAGAGCGTTGTCACATCATAGCCTGGATTGATATCCAAAGAAGACCCCATCTGACCAAATTCATCCGCAATTTTCATGGCATCACGACTTTGGGTGCCCTGCTCTAGCAAGTAAGCCGTCATGGCATTCAAGCCAGCTTCAGCCACGGGCTCCTGCATGTTTCCAGTCTTAACCAACATCGTAAAGCTGACACGTGGAAGACTTTCATCACGAACATAGATGATCTTCAGACCGTTATCTAAAACCACTTCTTTAAATGGTCTAAGATTAAAAGAACCATTTCCTTTGCTTGCCGTGTAGCCAGCTGGTACCGCTTTCATATCTTTTTTAGAAGAAGTCATGCACGCTGAAAGTGATGCACAGATCAACGGTATAGCGACAACATTTTTGAGCTTATTCATTAGCGGCTCCTTCTTTGTTCTTAGGCTCTAACACGATGATGGAGCGTTGAGTTTGATTCGTGAGCTTATCAGATACGCGTTTGATATCATCCGCAGTCACCGCTTGGTATTTATCCAAATCTGTAAAGAGACTTTCATAAGTGCCAGTTACGATTTCGTTAACAGCCAAAGCTCGGGCCTTACCATCCATGGTTTTTAAACTATCCACTAGATCTTTCATTACTTGGGTTTTGGCTTTTTCTAGCTCCACCGGTGTCACATTTTGTTTTCTAAGCTTATACAGTTCATTGTAAACAATATCTAAGGACTCTTGATAAGGTTGACCCGGTTTTAAATTAACACCGACAGCATAAACACCGCCGTCTCTCATCGCAAAATTGAATGAATAGGCAGAGGTTGCAACCTGCTTTTGATAAACCAAGCGCTTATGCAAACGACTGGAGGTCCCATTCCCCAAAATATTGGCTGCAAGATCCAAAGGATACATATCAGGATCACCCTGACGAGGACTTTGGAAAGCAACGACAAAGGAACTGTTCTGCACGTCTTTTCGAACAATAGCGTTCTGTTGAACTGTTTGTGGCCTCTCTAGTGGATAATCTCTGCGCGGCAAAGGATGATATGGTAGAGTTCCATAGTATTTTTCAATCAAGGATTTTACTTTATCCGTATTAAAGTCACCAACCAGAACCAATACGGCATTGTTGGGAACATAGTACGTGCTGTAGAAAAAGCGCAGCTTTTCAACATCGTATTTTTCAATATCTTTCATATAGCCGATGACCGGCCAGTGATATGGGTTGGTTTTAAAAACCGTCGCCATCATCGTTTCACGCACAATGCCCATCGGATTGTTGTCAATGCGCCAGCGACGCTCTTCTTTCACAACTTCCTTTTCACTCATAAGATCCTCTGGCTTCAGCGCCAAAGAACTCATACGGTCTACTTCCATGTCCATTACAAGCTCCAATTTGTCGCTTGGAACGTCTTCATAAAAACCTGTGTAGTCATTTGTCGTGAACGCATTATTGGAAATTCCATTCTCGTGGAAAATGCGATCAAAGGATTTGCCATCATACTTCTTTGCGCCTTTGAACATCATATGCTCCAACATATGCGCAGCACCGGTCACACCCGGGGATTCATCGCGAGATCCGACACGATACCATGTGTGGTAGCTCACCATGGGAACAGAATGGTCTTCCAAAAGCAAAACTGTCAGTCCATTTTTCAAAGTGAACTTTGCGACCGGCAATGAAATCTTCATGTTCGATGGCCCGGGCTCGTTTCGAATCGTACCGTTCACGTCAGGGGTTTGATTTTTTGGCGTGGGATCGACGGCTTGAGCTGCCGTTGCTGACAAGCTCAGCCCAACCAACAAGGATGAAATCCATTTCATGGTACTACTCTTTTCTGTTACTGTACTTGATTGCAATAGAGTTAATTTTGGGCTGGTATGAAGACGATGACAACGATTTGCGGTCATTTAAGACTTAAGACAGACATGACGGGAATGGACTTCGGCCGAGGAGGCTTCCAAGAAGACCGCCTCAAAAAATCTTTTATTGCACAACAAAATCAGAGAAAAAGACGTCTTTAACAACACCTTTATGAAGGATGCCATTTACTTCCATCGCAATTTTGTCCTTCAGAAAAAGCTTCCCTTGAATACTCTCAAGATCGCTGAAGCTTTGCTCATTCAATACACGGACAATTTTATCACGGGCTTTGGCACGATTTTCGGGCTCCATAACCTCTTCAAAGCCGTCTTTACCCAACATTTGTAAGTTCACTTCCAGGCGGATCGTCCTTTTAGGCTCTCCACCAAGGTTCACAGTGAATTTATCCATAGTATAAACCATCGGGGCCAACTCTGCTTCACCTGAGGAAACAGAAGCCAACTCTCGAGAGGCATCTTGTTCCGTGATTTTGGGGCTTTCCCACCCTATTGTCGAGGCATAAACCAAATAGGCTCCTCCACCCATCACGGATAGATTAATCACCGCAAATACAACCTGGAGAATCATCCCCATATTTTTTCTCGGTTTGGGAGCACTATTTTGTTCTGTAGGACCAGACATTCAATACCTCACCTTACAGGAAAGATATCGGAGCAACAGCCCTAGGTCTTAATGCGGGAGTTCACTTTTTTTACCAAGGAATTTCACAGAAAGTGTCTATGCTTTGAACATTAAGGCTCTGGGCCTTGACAAAATTCGAGAGTCTTCCGACATAATAGGATATGAGAAATTTCCTCTCGGGATGCATCCTATTACTATCAAGCTTGCCTGCTATTGCGGGACCAACAGCCCCTGGCGTTTCTCAATCTGAGATTCCGTCAGAATTGCTGCCGGCTCCACTTCTGCAAATTTCTGAAACTGAAGCCTTTTCGAAGTTCGTTTTTCTGGTCGACAAAGAACAACGTAAGCTGACAGTTTTCGAACGCGATGGCGAAAAAATTAAAAAAGTCGAAGAATATCCGGCAGACATCGGCAAAAATGGTGGAAACAAAACCAAACGTGACGACGCCAGAACCCCTGAAGGTATTTACTTTTTAGAAAAGCGCCTTTCTCAGCCAGATATTCCATTCAATCTTTACGGAGCTTTAGCTTTCACAACAAACTATCCAAACCTGTTCGACAGACGCCAAAATAAAACTGGTTCTGGCATTTGGCTGCATGCAATTCCTGACACCGTGGCATTAACTCG
>JBLMWG010000050.1:0-6869 GCA_050257115.1 Bacillota bacterium | reverse complement strand
ACAATGAGATCAACATCGTGAACACAACCGTCAACCCAAACTGTTTAAAGAATTGCCCTACAATCCCTTGCAAAAACGAGATCGGACCAAACACGGCGATAACCACTAAGGTGGTAGCCACAACCGCCATCGACACTTCTTTGGTGCCGTCCAGAGCCGCATCTTTAGGACGCTTACCCATCTCCAAATGACGGAAGATATTTTCTCGCACCACGATGGCATCGTCGATCAAAAGCCCCACAGCCAGTGACAGCGCTAACAACGTCATCAAATTAATCGTAAAGCCCATGGCAAACATAATCACAAACCCACCTAAAAGCGAGTTCGGAAGAGCCATCCCCGTAATCAACGTCGAACGACCTGACCCGAGGAAGAAAAACACAACCAAAATACAAAGGAAAATACCTATCAGAATAGACTCATTAACATCTTCCACATTCAATTTAATCGGACGGGAGGTGTCGCGAACAAGCTTCACTTCGGCGGCAATGCCTTTGTCCTTTAAGTAGGAGTTAGCCTTCTCAATACTTTTTTTAATGTTATTGGCCACCTCAACCGTGTTTGAACCGCGTTGCTTATAGACTTGCAACAACAAAGCCTTTTCGCCCTCAACACGACCGATGGTCTTTTGATCTTCAAGACTGCGAACAACACGGCCGATGTCGCGAATTAAAACCGGACGATCCGAGCCAATGAAATTTACGTTCACTTCTTCGATTTGCTTCAAAGACTCAAACTCTCCACTGGTACGTAGAGTCGTTTCATCCTTTGGATTTTCAATTTTCCCAATCGGAATATCTTTGGATGTTTCCAAAACCCGTTGAGACACTTGCAACATCGAGATCTTCCGATCTTGCAGTTTGTTTTTATCAATTAAAACATGAATCTCTTGCTTGCGACCGCCATAGATCTCAACCTGCCCTACGTCCTTGAGCCGTTCAAAGATCGGTTTCACTGTTTCATTGGCAAGGTCAAAGGCCGGACCATCTTCTAACTTCGTAGTCATCGCCAAGGTCACAATTGGTTGATCGGCCGGGTCGAAACGTCGCACCACGGGCTCGTATATATCCGATGGCAAATCACGACGGATATTACCAATACGGTTGCGAACCTCTTGCTCCACTTCTTTGATGTCAGTTCCCAGGTTAAATTCCAAAATCAAAACGGCAACGCCGTCTAGATTATTGGATGTCAAGGTTTTGAGACCTGACAAGCTCCCCAACTCATCTTCAATGGGCTTAGAAACTTGTTTTTCCAGATCCAGCGGCGAAGCCCCCGGGTAAGCGACTTGAATCGCTAAAACTGGAAACGTCACATCGGGAAATAGATCCACCGGCATTCTCATCAACGAAAACAACCCGAGAATCAAAGTTAAGATCACCACGCACAGAATGGTGATCGGTCTGCGAATAGAAAGACTTGGCAAGTTCATACTATTTATCCTCAACCATCATGTAAAGACGGCCCTGAGCTTCCATTTTTCGTTGTTCAGATTTCAAACGAATCAAATTCAACTCCGCCGTAGCGGCGTCTTGTTCTGCATCCACGACACTCATGGTGATAGTGCGCCCTTTATTGAACAAATCATTCGTGGCACGAGCGCGATCGGTTTGCAGTTTGAAGATCGTCTCCGCAGATTCCACTCGCTTGCTCATTTCAATATATTGACGATTCAACTCATTCCATGATGTTTCACTATCCATCAACTTTTGTTCTGCCGTCAGGCGTGACGCCAATGCCAACTTACGAGACTCATTGCGCGCGGCACTTTTCACATCAGTATCAAACAGATAGGTAAAGTTGAGCGCAACCTTCGTTGTTGGACGATCGGTGTTACTGATATTCGCCGTCGCCTCGGGCATATCCTTTTCAAAGGCGTTGGTATTATAAGCACCGGAAAGAACTAAATCCGGACGATACCCATCTTCCACTTCCTTCGCCGCAACCGCTCGAGCTTTTGCATCCAACGAGGCCAGATACGCTTCAATCAACACAACACGACCTTGATTGCCATCAATCAACGCGTTGATTGGTCGTGCCTGGCTAATGTCCCCAACAATTTCCGGCAGCGCATCCGTTTTATCCAAGGACAAAAAATTACGGATGGCACTCTTTGATGTTTCCAGATCATCTTGCGCTGAAATCAAAAACAGCTGACGACTCGCCACCAAGGCTTGCGCCTGAAATAAGTCCGCACGATCGCTGATCCCATCATTCACACGACGACGAGTCCAGGTTTCGATTTTTTTAGCACGTTCCAGGGCGCCCTTGGCCGAGGCCACATTTTCACGGGCATAGATATAGTTCCAATATGCCGCTTCAGCTCCCACTAAAAGACCACGAGCTTGCAGATCATAAGCCCCTTTTGCAGCAGCAGTCGCAGCATCTTGGCGTTCCCAACGAAGGCGTGTGGCATTTCCAAAAAAGTCTTTCCACAGAGACTGACTTAAAGACACTCCGATCATCCCAACGCCTAATTTTCTAAAAGCCGCTGGCACCGATCCAGAGTTTTCAACTTCTGACGTCTGCGCATAAACATTAACTGCCGTTCCGGAAGAAAATTTCTTTCCCAATCCCAGGTTGTAAGATGTTATTTTTGTTTCAGAAGCTCCCAATGCAGCAAATTGCCCTAGGGGATTTTTATCATTAAGATAACTTGCCCCCATCGTGAGGACTGGGACCAAGGAAATGTCACCTGCTTCGCGATTGTCATCTGCGGCCTCTTTAGATAAATCGAGCGCCTTCAGAGAACGATGTTTGCTTTGTACTGCATTCAAATACTCTTGCAAATTCATCGCAAATGTCGTCGGCGTCCAAATCAACAACAACGCCAGCAAAATTCTTTTCATCATGAACAGTTCCTTTTCGAGCACCAAGTTGCTTATCTCCCAACATAAATATATTAAGGATTCTTTCACAACACTTATGAGAAGTGATCTCTCAACTGAAAACCAACCCCTTCAGTAGAGCACAGACTTTACAAATAAAAACCCCTGATTTCTCAGGGGCTTATCCTAAACAAAATCTAAAGAAGCAGAAAGCTACTTACCAGATTTAGCTTCCATATCTTGACAGTCAGCGCAACCAGCAGATTTTTTCGTAGGGCATTCGCCTGATGAACAATCTTTTTTTGCCATCTCTGCACTGTGAGCACCACAAGCACAAGTTTCAGTTTTCTTTTGCGTCGTCGTGCATGCACCCAACACCATAGTTACCGCAGCCATCATAACAATTGCTTTGACCTTCATCGCCTTCTCCTCTTTTCGCATCACACGTGGATGCGTTTCATCTTCAAACTTGAAATACTTATCAAACACTTTACCAACGCAACGCGCGTCTTCACGCGAAGCAATTTTACTTACATTTCTCTTCGTTAATTGTTGCTCAAACACAGGACGCAGCACAACGGAAAAAATAAGATAAATGGCTAAAATAATAGCACCTTTCACGACTTCACTGCACTTAACGCAAGATGATGCGAAATGAACACAACTCTAACAGAATGATTTGTTGAAACCGTCAGAGCTCTCAGGGTACAAATTTATCCATTCGCAGGGGGAATAATGAATTTCGTGAGGAGCATGAAATTCCGCAAAGGTTTTGGAGTGGTAGCAGTTATGCTATCGTTGGGTACGACAGCTTATGGCGTCGAACCTCAACTGACGACACCAGAACCTTACACTGATAAACCAGCATATCATGAATACTATATGGTCGATGAATACAATCTCGACCAAGCTGATTTACTACATCCAACAACCAAAACGCTTATGGAAAGCGTTCCAGACCAACTTGCTGGCGCATTTACTTCAACAGTGAAGGCGATGGCCGTGAATCTTTTGAAGTGGTCTCACTTCGCGGAAGACTTGCCGGTGCCACTCGAAAAATACGCACGCAAACTTCATTTCGGTCGTTGGATCAACGATCCTACGGACGATACTTGCATGAACACTCGCGCGAAGGTTTTGGTTCGCGACAGCCAGGGTCAGGTTACCTACCGCAATGGCAAAGCTTGTGTTGTTGAAGAAGGCCAATGGCGCGATCCTTACACCGATCAAGATTTAACCTCATCACGCCAAATCCAAATCGATCATTTGGTGCCGTTGAAAAATGCCTATATGTCTGGTGCGTTCAACTGGGATTACAAAATGCGCTGCCTGTACGCAAACTACATGGGACTTCGTGCGCACTTGGTTTCTTCAGATGCACACCAGAATATGTCTAAAGGTGACCGCGGACCCGAAGGTTATCTGCCACCAAATGAACCTTATCGTTGCCAATACATCCGCAACTGGTTGGCAGTAAAGATGATCTGGCGTCTGGCGTTGATCCCAGATGAAATCCAGGCGATTAACGAAAATATCAAAAAATACAATTGCGATCCCAAGGCTTTTATCTTCACAAAGGCTGATATGGATAAGCAACGTCAGTACATCGTTGATAACATTAACTTCTGCGTTCTGAACTATCGCTAATGTTTAAGATTCTCTTCGAGGACGACTGGTTTTTAGCAGCGGAAAAACCCGCGGGCCTGCCGTCCCAAGCCACGGTCGACAAAAGTCGACCGGACTTCTACACGGAACTCAAAAAACAACTGCTCACTGAGCGGGGCCAGGATTTTTACCTAGCTCTTCATCATCGCTTAGATCGCGACACTTCCGGAGTTATGATCTTTGCGAAAAACCGCACTGCCAACGACCCCTTGGCGGATATGTTTAAAAAGCACCAGGTTCAGAAAACCTATCTCTGCCTGTGTCGCAACCGAAAAATGCCAGACACCTGGGAAATTGATAACCATCTGGGGGAAGTTCGCGACAACAAACTCAAAAAAATGAAAATGAAGTCTGTCACCGCAGGTGGCGACAGGGCTCACACAAAATTCCGTCTCATTGAAAAGTTCAAATATGGCATGCTTGTGGAAGCGCAACCTCTGACCGGACGTATGCACCAGATTCGCGTGCATCTTGCTGAAGAACACATGGGTATCTTTGGTGATGATATTTATCCATGCTTAAAAGCCCCCGCTGCTCCGCGCTTAATGCTTCACGCTTTAAGCCTGGAATTTATCCATCCTTTCACGGGGATTCCAACTAAGATCGAATCCGCACTCCCCGCAGATATGGAAGCCTTTAAAGTTTTGCTGAATACAATACCCAGCGAAAAGTAAAGCTACTCAAGTTTGAATTTGCCCAGGATCTTGTGGGTACACTTGGAGACCACACTCTGAGGGGCCAGTTTCCAACAATCAATATACCCCTTCAAATATGCCTATTTGAAAGGCACTGAGGCGATATCAGCAAAAAAACTAAAGCAAACAACATAATGACAACTTGCGCTGCCTTGACCTTTACCAAAAGCACAGTATCATCAATGGCTCGCGTGCCCCGGTGGCGAAATTGGTAGACGCACAGGACTTAAAATCCTGGGCTTCCTTTACAGGGGCGTGCCGGTTCAATTCCGGCCCGGGGCACCATTCCTTGTTCATTTTCTCTTTACTCTACTCCAGAATCGGATGCTTTCCATAAACTTGCTCTTTAGGAAGAGCATTGAAATGCCACCATTCATGCTCCAAAACTTTGAAGCCCTGCTTTTCTAGCAACTCTCGCAAAAGCAAACGGTTTTTAAGTTGCTCTGAAGTCAACTCCCCACTGGCCACAAACTTTGCCTCCAGCTTGGGCTGCGCCAAATCACGGAAGTCATCAAAGCCCGTACCCATATCCAACAACTCACCGCCTTTGGTTTGCAACGTCAGATCCAAGGCCATCCCGAAATTATGCAAAGAGCCTGGATGAGGAGCCGCTACATAATTTTGAAAAGGAGTCCCAGCTAAATACTGATAAAACTTTGCCTGAATGCTACGCGGGCGAAGAGCATCCCAGATATGAAATTGCAACTGTGGATGATTTTGCCGCAAATCTTCGCAGGCTTTTACAAACATTCCAGCCGCCACCGGAGAAAGAAAACAGCGTTTAAAGCCGGCATACACATCGGCTTTCATAAAGTTATCCTCAGTGGAATATTTCATATCCAAGACAACTTCGGGGGACTCGGTAATTTCATGGAAGTTTTCTTCAACAAAGCGGATCTGAGAGAAAAAAGAGTTCATGGGAAAATCCTAACGATCTCTATGAATTCGGTCAAAGTGTTTAAGACGACCGTCTGAGCGATTCATGTTGAACAAAACACCAGAGGGCGCATTGTAACAAAAAAGAAACGAATCATTGTCATTCAATGCCGATCGCTTAAAATTAAAGGTGCCATCAAAATTGGAGGCCCTCTATGACTAAAGCCACTAACTCCAATCGACTTCTTTGGTTAGTTGCTATCGGTTTTTTTATGGAAACCCTCGATTCCACCATCGTGAATACAGCACTCCCAAGTATGGCCCATAGTCTCGGAGAATCTCCATTCCTGATGCAATCTGTGGTGATTGCTTACTCTTTGACAATTGCAGTTCTCATCCCCGCCTCTGGGTGGGTTGCTGATCGCTTTGGAACTCGAAGAGTCTTTTTCTCGGCGATTCTTTTATTTACTTTGGGTTCCTTATGTTGTGCTCTTTCTCAAACTCTGACCCAACTTGTAATTTCACGAATCTTACAAGGAATCGGGGGCGCAATGCTTATGCCTGTAGGGCGCCTAGCTGTTCTACGTGCCTTTCCGCACCAGGAATTTTTGCGCGCCATTAGTTTCGTCACCATCCCCGCTTTGATCGGCCCATTGATCGGTCCCACACTGGGCGGCTGGCTGGTGCAATTCGCATCTTGGCATTGGATTTTTCTGATCAACATTCCCGTGGGTATCATTGGCTGCATCACCACTTACATCGATATGCCGGATATTCGTGGTCCCGAGAAAACTCAGTTTGATTT
>JBLMWG010000049.1:0-4565 GCA_050257115.1 Bacillota bacterium | reverse complement strand
ATTTTTAAACCATGAATGGAAACTTCATTTTCCATTGTACCTTGGCCAGAAGCGCTTGGGGTGGCGTGAGAGCGACGCAAAAGTGCTTTTGCACGAGCCACAAAAACCGCCGGATTAAACGGCTTTGTCAGGAAATCATCCGCCCCATTTTCAAGTCCTGCCACAATGTCTTGAGGCTCAGCTTTCGCAGTTACCATCAAAACAGCTGCTTGACTGTTTTGGGCTTTAATCGGACTGACTATATCAACCCCACTGGCTCCCGGTAACATCCAATCAAGGACAATAAGCTGATAGTTTCTTTTGTTCAATTCCGTGAGGGCTTCTTCGGCAGAGGAGCATTCAGTTACTTTGTAACCCTGACGCAAAAGATGCAAAGCCATCAACTCGCGAATCTCTTGTTCATCCTCAACCACCATCACCTGAATCGAATTATCAGCCAAACTTGCCCCCATGTCGAACGTCCTTCCCTGTGAACGCAAAGATCACATCTTCCGCGATATTCGTGGCGTGATCACCTAAGCGCTCTAGGTTTCTAGCGATCAAAATCAAATCCATGCTGGCCTCAACATCGTCGGAGTGAGCTTTCATATGGGCGATAGACTCTGTGAAAACTTTATGTTTCAACCCGTCAATTTCATCGTCCATTAGAAGAATTTCTTTTGCTTCCTCAACGTCACCACGCACGAAACAATCCAAAGATCCCTTCACCATACGACCGGCAATTTCAGACATTTTTTGAATATCGCCGAGTTGTTGGTGAATCGGTTTGCGTGCTAAATAGTCTTTGCCAGAGTAAGAAATATTCACAGACTGATCACCCATGCGTTCAAGATCATTATTGATCTTCAAGATCGAAATGATCAAACGCAGGTCCTTGGCAACAGGCCCCTGTTTCGCCAAAATATTCATACACATGTTATCGACGTTGATGTGATTTTCGTTAATACGACTTTCAATTTCTTGAATTTCTGAGAATAAGCTCACGTCACGAGACAACAAGGCAGCCGTCACCTGGGAAAGGGATTTTTCAACATGTCCACCCATGACTAGAATCGTCTTCTTTAAATCTTCAAGTTGAGTGTCGATGGCACGTTCCATCTGTATCCCCCGTTGTCTTTCTTTATAGGTTATATATCTGAAAAACACCGCTTAACACGGCATCTCTAGCGTATTCTAACAGAATCTTAACATTTTAGAAAAGAACTTGGGCCGCTAGTTCCACTTTTGAGGTGTCTCGCACCCCTGGGCCATACCCTTCTCCATAGAGAGTGTGATCCACCGCCAAGGCTGCTTTAATATCCTCGGTCAGCTGATACCCCAAAGCGACAACTCCCGATTGCAAAGTCTTATCGGGATCACCGACCACCGCATTCAAGTAATCATAACGAACCATCACTTCTGCCTTTGGTCCCGTGCTAAAGACCGTATACAAACTGCCCCCGAAACCATGAACAGCTTGGCCAGTTAAATTAATCACCCCGACTGCATCCGCCATTTTTCCGTCCGTGATTGCATCTGCGGGATCGTGCGCATCAAGAAGCTCTAAGCCTATTTTATAGTTCTGCTCTTCCGGCTTATAAACCACAGAGGCCTGAATACGTTCTTTTGCTGCTACTTCAGAACCGTATTGCTCATAAGTTCCGTGGACATAATTCAAAGAAATCAGCCAAGGAGCCCAAGTGGTAAAGCGGAAAAATAAAGAGCCCTCCTTGTGAGGACCTGCTTTATCCTGATCACGGCCTTCACCGTTCACTACAGAAATGGCCCATTCCCCCAGGCTCGCTGGCAACTCAGACATAAAAGAGACTCCCAAATCAGAATACGAGGAATACCCCCACTTCTCTGAAATGCTCCAACCCATCTGTCCCAAAAAGCGATAGTCCCAATCTTCATACTGGGCTTCCAACCAAGAATGAGGAATCAAACCCAGGCGCAGACCATGCATTCCCTCAAATACATTCACCAAATCCAAATAGGCCTCACGAGTATTAACCAGGAAACTCTCCCCTGTATTCGTGCGCTTTTGTGCACCTTCAAGTGAGACATACAACAGGTTCCCTTCTTTCAAAGGAATACTAAAATCTAACAACAAAGATTGAACCTGAAATTCAGTATGCCCAGCCTGACCGCTCGGGAGTATAAAGCCCACTCCATTCAGATCAGCCTCACCCGTAATCTCAATGTCAGAAAGAGCTAAAGCCTGCTCAGAAACAAAAAACAAAAATAAGAGCATAAAAGTCATTTTTTTCATGTCTCTGATGCTCGCATTTTTATATACTATTGCCAAGATAAGGAGAGGTTTACGTGTCACGTCGAGTTTCAGCCATTGATATTGGTTCAAATGCCATTCGCATGATGGTTGCCGATATATCCGACACCGCCCCCTTGCTTCGAATCGACAAAAAATTTCGGGCTCCGGTCCGCTTAGGCCATGATGTTTTTACCACGGGCACCATTACTCACGAAACGTTAGAGATCGCCAAAGCCACCTTTCGCCGATTTGCCGAAACCAATCAAAAGATGCAGGTGCAAAAATGCCGAGCGGTTGCCACCAGCGCTTGCCGCGAAGCCAAGAACCGCAAAGACTTTATCGACGAAATCCGCCAAACTTCGGGTATCAACATTGAAATCATCGATGGCACCGAAGAAGGTCGCCTTATTCATCTGGCAGTCCGTAAAGAGGTCGATTTGGATAGCAAAAAAACCATGCTTATCGATGTGGGCGGCGGCAGTGTCGAAATCACATTCTCTCAAGGGGCAAAAATGTTGGCGACAAAGTCATTCCCCATGGGCACCGTGCGCGTTTTAGAAAGTCTTGCCAAACGTCGCATGAATGAAAGCCATTTAAATATTATTATGGGAGAGTTTCTCGCGGAGCTAGGTCAACACATCTATTCCAACTGCGATCATGATCCGGTTGATTTCGCGATTGGCACGGGCGGCAATTTAGAATGCCTGGGACAATTGAAAGTTCAGCTGTTAAAGCGCACACCGAATACTTTTTTGACCTTGGCAGAGCTCACCGAAATTATCGAACGCTTGCGAGTCGTGTCCATCAAAGATCGTGTCGATAAATTAGAACTCCGCCCCGATCGCGCCGACGTTATTGTTCCAGCGGCAATCTTAGTCCAAACCATCATGCGCCAAGCAGAAACAGAGAAAATAGTCATCCCTGCGGTCGGCCTGCGCGATGGTATTATTTGGTCTATGGTTTAATCCGCGAAAACCTTAGGTGGAATCGCATAAAGCAATTCCGCATGGCCCGCCTCCGCTTGCGCGAAAGATTCAAGCTCTAAGGTGATAATACCGCTTTTTTTAAGATCTATAAAGCTCTCGGGCTTACCCGACAACATAAAGCTGGCAAAAGTGCTCAAGTGAGGTTCGTGGCCAACCACGACAATGCGCTTATAATTTCTCCCCTGAGTGCGCAGCCATTTTACAAAGGCTTGTGGCGGACTTTGCGGGACTAACTCTGGAACTTCCAAAACTTTTTTATCAAAATAAATTTGCGAAACTATTTCTGCCGTTTGTCGAGCACGAGTAAAGGGGCTTGAAGCAATCACATCAATATCCTTCACCAAATCCCGCAAACCCATGCAAACTTTTTGCATGCGCTTACGACCTTTGAGCGTCAAGGGACGAAATTGGTCTTCAAGACCTTTTTTTGCAAAGTCTTCTCGCTCCTCAGTAACTCCATGACGAATGATTATCAATTCCACTTTTACTCCGAATGAGTGCTTGTCTCTTCCACAAGCTTAACTCGCGCCTTCGTCAATTGCATCAATGTTTGATGGATGCCCAAATCTTCAGCTTTGAATGCTTTTTTAGTGTACGTCCCATCACTATTCATGGACCAAGCTTGCTTGGATTCTTTGACGTACATTTGCAAAACTTCCCAGCACTTTTCCTTTAAGGAACGATCCAAAATTGGCACAATCGCTTCCACCCGTGCATGTAGATTGCGATACATCCAATCCGCCGAACCGATGAAGAACTCACCATCAACAGGATCTTGCGCGCCATTTCTAAAATAAAAAATTCGAGAGTGCTCCAGGAAGCGACCAATCACCGAGGTCACTTTAATCCGCTCGCTCATCCCCGGAACTCCTGGAAGCAAACAACAAAAACCGCGAACCACCATCTCTATATCCACACCTTTTTGCGAAGCTGCATAGAGGGCCACGGCAATGTCATTTTCTTCGAAATTATTAAACTTTGCGACGATATGTGCGGGCCTGCCAGCTTTGGCATGTTCCGCCTCCCGTTCAATCATAGATTTGAAGGTAGAAAACATGTTCACCGGCGCAATCAACAAATGGTGATAGTTATTTTTGAGCGAACGCCCCGTCAGATAATGGAAGAATTCAACAACATCGCTTGTGATCTCTTCACGAGCAGTGATCAATCCTAAATCCGTATAAAATCTCGCAGTGGAAATGTTATAGTTCCCCGTTCCGATATGAGCATAACAGCGCAATCCTTCTTGCTCTTGGCGAACTACTAAAGAGGTCTTCGCATGAGTTTTAAGTCCCACGACCCCGTAAACAACATGCACTCCGGCATTT
>JBLMWG010000048.1:0-24884 GCA_050257115.1 Bacillota bacterium | reverse complement strand
GGGACAGCGTTCGCATAAGACAGGAACTGATAATCAACTCCCGCCTCGTTCATTTCCGCCATAAAACCACTGACCTGATCTTTCGTGTACGGGTCAATCGAACCATGAAGAATTAAAACCGGCCCCTTAAAGTTTTTTGCATCCTTCGGCGATGGATTGGAAAGATCACCATGGAAACTTACAAAGCCTGCCAATGGAATTCCGGCACGACCCATTTCTAAAGCCCCCATACCTCCAAAACAATATCCGATGACCACAATATGCTGAGAATCCACACGCTTGTCTTTTTTCAAAAAGTTATAAGCGGCCATTTCTCTTTCTCGATACAATTTGCGATTACCCTTGTACTGCTCTGCCAATTTTCCCGCCGCCTCTGGAGAAGTCGCGCGAATACCTTTGCCATAAATATCGACGGCAAAAGCAACGTAACCTTTTTCCGCCAGCATTTTTGCCCGCATCTTTTCATTATCTGTCAGCCCCATCCATTGGTGTACAATAAGAACTGCAGGACGAGGCCCCTTCACAGAATCATCAAACGCCATGAATCCTTCCAAGGGAGTCTTACCCTCCTTGTACTCAACAACCTCGGTCTTCACCGCGGCAACAGCTTGCAAACTCATGAACAACGACAAGGTCGATAAAATCGCTTTGAACTTCATAAGAACTCCTTTTGATATACGACAAAAGTCTAAGTCCAGCTCTGTTTAGTGGTCAAACATCCAGACCTTCCGTGATAAAGAACACGTCAGATCCATTCAGGACGACGCCATACCGTTGCCTATATGCGTTATAGACAGGCTTCCTCCCTGATATGATACAATAAAAGCCTATATGGATAATCACAGGCTTCAGCCAATCGAAATCTTCCCTCTTTCAACTTTGAATTTAAAACACCTATGACTTTACTTATTGTTCTCTTTGTAGCAACTCTCACGATTTCATTTGTTTGTTCCATGCTAGAAGCGACGCTTTTAACGTCCACTTCTGCTTATATTGCAGTTCTTGTTAAAGAAAACCGTCGTAGCGCTAAACTTTTGGAACATCTTAAAGAAAATATTGATCGCCCTATTTCGGCGATCTTAACCCTCAACACTTTGTCGCACACCTTGGGCTCCGCTGCGATTGCCTACCAAGTTCAAATGACTTTTGGTGAGCACGCCGTCACTGGCGCTTCGTTTCTTTTAACTTTCGCTATTCTGGTTCTAGCCGAAATCATTCCAAAATCTATTGGAGCCTCCCACTGGAAAGCTTTGATTCCTTTTACAGCCTACACGATCCAACTCCTGATCATTATGCTGTACCCATTGGTTGTCATGTCCGAATGGATCGGTCGTCTATTTCAAAAAAATGACGAAGATCCTGAAGTCACTCGTGAAGAGATTTTAATGACCGCAGAAATGGGAGCTGAAGAGGGCACCTTAAAAGGTAAGGAATCGAACATCATCAAAAATCTTTTGATGCTCGATAAGATCTACGTATCAGACATCATGACTCCACGATCCGTCTTTTTTGCCTTGGATAAAGATCTGACTGTAGAAGAAGTTTTTGCGAAGTACCGTCCCCTGCGCTTTTCACGTATTCCCGTTTACTCCGGCAGCCTCGATAATATTATTGGCATGACCTATCGCTATAAAATTCATGAAGCTTTGTCGAATGACTTACATAATAAGAAAATTGAAGAGTTGGTGACACCGATCTCCAGCATTCCTGAGCGCATGACCGTGTCCCAGGTGCTTGATTATTTCATCAAAGAAAAAGAACACATTGCCCTTGCAGTTGATGAATACGGTATTGTTGCAGGTCTCGTGAGTCTTGAAGATGCGGTGGAAACTCTTCTGGGCGTTGAAATTGTCGACGAATTAGATTCTGTTGAAGACATGCGTAAGTTCGCTTTAGAACAATGGCAACTCCGCAAGCAAAAGCTTCGCAAGAGCTAAGCCATGATTCTCTATTATATCCCCTGCCCTAATAAAGAGAGTGCCGAAAAAATCGCTAGCACTCTCTTAACTGAAAAGCTTATCGGCTGTGCGAATATTATTCCTGGTATGACTTCGATGTATTGGTGGGAAGGAAAAATAGAGACAAGCTCTGAGTATATTCTGATCCTTAAAACTCTTGAAAGCTCTGACGCATGGAACACTTTAGAAGTCCGAGTCAAAGAGCTCCATCCTTATTCAGTTCCCTGCTTGATGGCCCTTCCAGTTGCATCAATTAATCCTGAATACAAAAACTGGCTTGAACAAAGTCTTAAATAATTTCACATTGGGTTAGAGAGAGTTCGCGGCACCTGTCTTAACGGCAGAGTTGGGAGATTTTTTATGACGAAGGCGGAGTTAGCTAAGAAGATTTATGATATCGCTCACTTAACTGGGGAATTTAAGCTTCGGTCGGGGCAGGTTTCTCATGAATACTTTGATAAGTATCGATTTGAGGCTCAACCTGCTTTACTTCGTGAAATTGCTAAACAGATGGTTCCGCTTATTCCTCCGGGCACAGAGATTCTTGCAGGACTTGAAATGGGAGGGATTCCTATTGCTACGGCGCTTTCCCTCGAGACAGGACTTCCTTGTGTGTTTGTTCGTAAAGAAGCTAAGGCCTATGGCACCTGTCAATTCGCTGAAGGACTTGATATCAGCGGAAAGAAAGTTCTAGTCATTGAAGATGTCGTGACCACCGGGGGACAAGTGGTTATCTCTGCTGCGGACTTACGTCGTATTGGCGCTGAGATTTCTCATGTGCTCTGTGTGATTCACCGTGGGTCTGTATTTCCGGAGCCTAAACTTGCGGAAATCGGCCTCACACTCTCTCCCCTTTTCATGCGCGGAGATTTTCAATAGAAAATAAAAAGCGACCCTGCGGTCGCTTTTTATTTTCTATTTTTCAGCTACGACGTAGGCAATCCAGCTTTCGCAGGATTCTCCGTGATCTACACGCGTAAAGTTGCCGTCGCCAGATCCATCTTTTGCTGTGCCTTCCCAGTACACATGGCTCTTTTTAAAGCCCACTTCGTGCATGACCTCACGAATTTCCGTGATACTCCACAAGCGCCAGTCATATGTGAAAACTTGCTTGATCTTCTTTCCACCCACTTTGAAATGGATATGGAATAAAGCTTCGTTTGTTACCGGATCAAAGTTTGTCTGATCCCAGTAATATGTAAAATCGTCATGCTTGATCATGTCTTCGATAGCATCATAGCACTGACTGCCGCCGAAAACATCCACCAGGAAGATACCATCTTTATTCAACGTCTTAAAGGCATTGGCAAAATACTGCTTCAACAACCATCTTTGCTTAAAGCAGAAGTAAGAAAAGTTCATCGCCGCAACGATGTCACACTTTTGAATATTAGGGTCCAAAACGTTCCCCTCAATCAATTTCATGCGACGTTGTTGTTCAGGCTTAAGCTTTGATAGATAGTTCGCCTTACCATAAGCAATTGGTTCAGGATCGAGATCCACACCAATTGCTTCATGACGTGGATTCATCTTAATCCACTCTGTTGATAGCGCAAAGGTGCCGCAAAAATCCTCACGGAAAGTACGTGGGTTTTTACCCTTCAGTTCCTTGAACGTGTTTTGAATAAAAACCACATCGTTTTCCGCCGATTGCACAGCCTTGCGATACAATTCGTATTTATCAAAATGCGACTTGGTCGTTTTCTTAAAAACCCGACGACGAACTTTCTTTCTATGAGAAGTCTCTGCCTTGGCCATAACTATGGAACCTCTGCGACAACTTCGCGAATAGCTGTTTCAATGTCATGATGTTGCGGCACAGAGTTTTTCTCCAAGTTTGGATGCAAACCAATACCTGGCAAGTTTTTACCCGCTAAAACACGCGGACGTGCCATCAGTTGATAGAAGCACTCTTGAGTTGTTCTGTAAGCCAAATGTTCACCGAAGTTCGTCACCTCAGTATCTTCGTTCACGAACAAAACACGGCCTGTTTTTTCCACAGACGACTTAATCATCTGCCAATCATATGGGTAAATAGAACGAAGATCGATCACTTCAACAGAGATGCCTTCTTCAGCCAATTTCTTAGCCACTTCATCACACAAGTGAACCATGCGGCTGTAAGTAACAACCGTGATGTGCTCACCTTCGTGAGTAATTTTACCTTTACCGATTGGCACGATGTACTTCTCAAGCTCAGGCCATTTTGCTTTCCAGCCTTGAGAGTTTTGCACCGGCTTGTCGATCATCGCTTTAAGTTCTTTTTCATCCGCTGGTTCACCAGGGATCAACTCATCACCTTTATGGCGCATCAAAGCTTTTGATTTCAAATAAAGAACCGGATTTGGATCTTCGATAGCTGCCAACATCAAACCGTACGCGTCCAAAGGATTTGAAGGCATCACGATCTTCCAACCTGGCAAACGGGAGGCCCAAGCGTCGAAAGAGTGAGAGTGGTAAACGGATCCAAAGATCCCCGCACCCACTGGAGTCATCACTACCATTGGCAATTGAACTTGACCATTTGTACACCACAAAGTGTTCCCAGCAATTTTCAAAAGGTCGATCGTATTGAAGATATAATCCGCGAATTGGATTTCAGCCACGCACTTATCGCCGGTCATCGCGATACCCATCGCCATGCTGATAATACCACGCTCATCAAGCGGTGTATTCCAGGCTGTTTTCAGACCTTGAGTTGCGGTGAAGACACCACCCAATGGTGCGCCCACGTCTTGGCCAAAAATATCTTTAACGCCCAAATGTTTTTCACCGTAGTGAAGGGCCATTCTGATTGCTTGTGCTACGCTTGCCATTAGAATTTTCTCCAATCAGCGTTTTCATTGTCTACGAATACATGGTCCCAAACAGATTCAGAAGTAGGACCTGGTTCACCACGAGCTTGTTCTTGTGCTTTGATGCCTTCTTCTTCGTAGATTTCCCAGATTTTCTTTGCGGCAGTCTCAGACAAGATACCTGCTGCGATCAATTTTTCTTCAAACTTGTAAACTGGATCGAAAAGATCTGTTTTACGGTTCGCACCGTCTGCTGAAGAGTGACCATACAAGCGAGTTGTTTTTACTTCCAAGAAAGAGGGTTTACCCGTTTTACGGATGTATTCCATTTCTTCTTTCAAGGCGATGTAAGTCTCCACAGGATTTGTGCCATCGATCACGCGTGAACGAATGTTAAAAGCTTTCGCGCGGTCTGCGATGTTCGTTTCCCCATGCTGACCTTCATACGGCGTAGAAATACCGTAACCGTTGTTTTGCACAGTGATCAATACTGGCAACTCTTGACCTTTACGAGAAGCCCAAATCAAGCACGTTGCGAAATCACCTTCTGCAGTTCCCGCATCACCACCAGTTACAATTGAAATGGCTTTGTGACCTGCACGTTTTTGCGCATGAGCTGTTCCGCAAGCAAGTGGGTACTGAACTTCGATAGGAGAAGTTACAGGAGCCACGTTCCACTGAGGGAAGCAATAGTGACCTGCGAAGTTACGACCACCTGTTGAAGGATCTGTCGCGCGATTCATCATCAAACGAACTGCTTCGATCATCGGCATGCCCAATGCCACCATTGTTGGCGTACAACGATAGTGCAAATGGAACCAGTCATGCTCAAGGCCCTTACCTTTGCGAGCTAGCAAGCCGAGTGGCACACCGAAAGCTTCCTCCCCCGGACCACCGATCCAGAAGTAACCTTCACCGGCTTTGTAGATTTTAATAATACGTTCTTCAAGAACGCGGGATTTGACCATCAGGTCGTGCATGCTTAACAAGATTTCTTCTGATAGACCGCCGAAATCAGATTTTTTCGCCGTCACTTTTTTAGAAGAAGTCGCAGACTTCGCAGCAGTTTTCGTTGGCGCTTTAGCTTTCACTACGGCCTTCTTTTTTGCTGCTGGTTTTACAGTGGTCTTTTTCGACATGTATTCAGCTCTCCACATTTAATAAACACTCGTTTTTACGCCCCTATCTAAGCGAGAACATGTGACATTGTCGCCATTTTTCACCCCTCATGACGCATTGTGTTTAGATCCTCCAGCCTCTGACAATAATCCCAGTGAAAAATGACTTTATCGGAGGCAATTATACACAGATTCGTGAACTGGCAAAGAAAGGCGAACACTCCGCCCAAAGCAGCTATTTTATGGCTTTGAAAGCAATGGGTTCCGTTAAAAATGAAAAACTGGTCCTTCGCAACTAGTTTTACTGCCTTATACTGTGAGGGATGTTTATGAATCCCACGTTGCACTTTGGTTTTACGACCCTGCTAGAATTGTTGAAAATTTCCGCGCTGACTTTTGGTGCGGGATTTATTCTGCATCACTTCTCTGCCTGGCTGCGACGCTCCCTTTCAGAAAACCTCGGCGTCCATGCATTCAATCTTATGTTTGCTCCCGGGATTATGATTCACGAGATCAGTCATGCTCTTGCTGCTTTCATATTCCTGCATGAAGTCGTCGATCTCAAGCTCTTTGACTGGAAGGCCAAAGACGGCAGCCACGGGCACGTGGTCAGCCGTCCCCGCAGTCTTCCGATGGTTTTCAAAATTTGGATTAAGATGGGAGATCTATTTATTGGTATTGCCCCATTGGTTCTGGGACCCGCGATCTGTGCCGCTCTGTTTTATTATTTAATTCCGGGCGGAAAGTCTTTTATCCACAGCCCTCGCTTTACCAACTTCCCGTCATTTTCTTGGACATTGATGGGGTGGTTCTATTTCACGATCGCCGTACTGGCGCAAATGGAACTCAGTGAGGCGGACCTCAAGGGAGCCTGGAAGGGCTTTTTCTGGATCGCCCTATGCACTTTTATCAGTTCGCTGATTTACTTCAATCTACTCCGCCATTAACTGAGCGGACGTTTTTTTAATCCATCCCAAATACGCATCAACTCGGGTGTAGGTTGAGGTGACAGAACACTTTGGAGCCCCTGGGAAATCATAAGACCCACCTCTGCTGGCGATTCCCACCAAGTACAACTGGCCGCCTTTCTTGATGAAGGCCGGACCGCCGGAATCACCATTGCAAACACCTTTTTTAAAGGACTGATTTAAAACCATTTCCGTCTTTCCCGAACGTGGTTCTCGCACTTTCAAGGTCGTGGTTCTTAAAATGCCAGCTCCCGCGGTCTTCCCCCACGAGCGATTCACTCCATATCCCGCAACGATGATATCATCTGCGGCGCGAAGCTTGTCGCTATCTGGATAGAGCGGCACCGGTTTGTATCCATAGGGTAAGGTGCCAGAAACCCGGACCAATGCAATATCTGCAGTATCCATTTTATCAACATCCGATTTGTAGTTCTCATGTTGAATACAAGTTACCGCATACCTGGAGTTGTAACTGTCACCGTCTTTGATATTCGGAGTAAAATACACCAACAAAGAGGTCATGCCGGAATACACACAGTGAGCCGCCGTCAAGATCAGTTCATTACTGATCATAACCCCCGAGCACAGCTCGCCATCTTGTTCATCCATCAGTGCGACGGTGGAATTTGCGATGGGATTTTCAAAGTCGATTTTATCCCCGCCAATAACCTGCGGATCATTCACGTCGGCAGAGGTCATAAAGGAATGTTGTCCGCTACAGCCAGACAACAACATGATTGTGAACATCGTTAAGAAGATTCTATTTTGCACAGGAAACCACATTTGACACCCACAGTGATTTAACCAAAACCAGGTTTCCTTCATCGTTAGGTCACCTTTATTTGAGTAATTATCACACAAAATAGCAAGTCAAAGCCCAGGTCTCCACCCTTTAAAAAACCTTTGGAAAATAGACAAAAATGTCCAAATCATAAACAGGCACCCGACCTTGCATCCACAGCACCGGCGAAGCCAGGATGGCGTGTCTCGTTAAAACGAAATCCCCTACCACAGGACAAAAAAAAGCCCGGCTCATCACCGGGCTTCAACAACAACGAACATGGTCTCAAAAAATCTTACTTTGCATTCGCCTGCTTCGGAGTGGGCAATGTTTTGCCCTCTTCGAGTTGGATTAGATCTAGTAGTACGTTTGTCGCCTCTTGTATATCAGGACGCTTCAAGTACTCTTCGTTCTTTTTGGCTTTGCTAGCTACTTTTTTTGCTTTCTCTTTCTTTTCTTTTTCGTTTTTATCTTTCAAAACTTCACTCACGCGAATGACTTTGCCACGAGCTTTTGCTTTATTCAGCTCATCAACGATTTTCTTAAACTCATCACTTTTAGCAACGCGCTCTGAAGATCTTTCTGACAACACTTTCAACCAATCAGATTTGAGTTCTTTCCATGCCCCCGGACCTTCTTTTACGTAAGCATCTGGAGAGATGAAAGATTCAATCGTCTTCGGTGGCAAAGAGTAATCCATATACTTTTCACCAATATCATCAGTGCTGAATGGCCCTGGCAAGACCACATCGGCATCGACACCACGGTGCTGAGTCGATTTACCTGATGGGACAAAGAACATGCCTACAGTCACTTTGATCGCACCTAAATTATTTGGAATTGGCAAAACGGATTGAACGGAGCCTTTACCGTAAGTGTGGTCACCACCAACGATCACGGCACGTTTATAATCTTGCAAAGTTCCGGATACGATTTCAGAAGCGGAAGCTGAAATACGGCTTGTTAAAACAACAAGAGGCCCAGCCCAATCAACTGTTGGATCAGTATCACGAAGTGCGGCTTCCGCACGACCTTCGTTTTTGGAAGATTGCTTAACTACATTCCCCGTTTGGAAAAACAAACCGGCAATCTTAACAGCGTCCTCTAGAGAACCGCCACCGTTGTTGGAAAGATCCAACACCAAACCGTCGGCTTTCTTTTCCACTGCTTCTTTCACAAGCTTCTTCATATCCGCGGCAGAAGATCTGCCACCACGACGAGAATCCGCATAGAAAGATGGGAAGTTCAAGATACCAATTTTCTTTTTCTGGCCATTGATTTCTTTTTCAACGAAGGAAATTGAGGCTGCTTCGTCTTCCAAGTTCACTTTTTCGCGTGTCAATGTGACATCGAAACGTTTTTTTGAATCCCCGGACTTACGCAAGATCGTCAAGCGAACTTTAGTTCCCTTGTTACCACGGATCTTTTTTACGACGTCTTTCAAATCAACGTCGATCACGTTTTCCATCGGCCCTTTTTCTTGGCCGACAGCAATGATCTTATCTTGAGGTTCAATCAAACCAGACTTCGCTGCTGCTCCGCCTGGAACAAGAGCTTCAACAACTGTGAAACCATCTTGTGATGAAAGAGTTGCGCCAATACCTTCGAGGGACAAACGCATTTGGATTTCAAAGTCTTCTAAAACATCACGAGAAAAGAAGCTGGAGTGTGGATCCAACGCTCTCGCAAAAGAATCCAAGTATCCTGACAGCAAATCGTCTTGGGAGGTTTCTTGAGTTCGTTTCACCGCACGTTCATAATTTTTAACGACGTTCTTTTTCGCCTCATCCAACTTCATATCTGTCGCAAGATAGTTGCCGATTTGGAATTGAATATACTTTTTCAAGTATTCATTGGCTTCATTGTTATCTTTTGGCCATGGTTTTTTGTCTGGATCAAAAGCAAACTCTGTCGTGGAATCAAATTTAAAGTCTTTGCCAAGATATTTTTTTGCAAATTCAGAGCGATCCTTCACTCTTTCAAGGACAAGCTTTTGTGCTTTATCAAGGAATGTACAATCTCTGTTTTTAGTTTTCTCGAAGACGTTGGCCATATCCTTTTTGATGGCGTCAACATCTGCTTGTGTCAGGTAGATTTTAGAAGGATCTAAGCGTTTTAAGTATTGCTCGATCACTCTCGTAGCTAATTCAGCATTTCTATCTGAATACTTGACGTGATTAGCTAAAAAGCCCTGCTCAATTACAGACATATAACGACACTCTAGGCCGTCTTTTAATTGTGCTGCTGCAATTGATGAAACTGCGAGTGATCCCGCAATTAATAAACCCTTAATTCCCGTTGAGAGTGAACTCATGATGGTCCTTCCTTAGCTCTCAGACGAGAGCGTCCTAATCACCTAAGATTAGCAGGAATTTTGGGGAGAGCATGCAATTTGTGAAAGTGTCCTAAAATTTAGGACGTGTCAGAACTTTTAAGACTTTTGTCGGTTATTTTCAAAGAATGAGAGCTGCGAAAGAGACTCTACCTTTTCAGCTTTTAGCCCGCCGAGCTTCACTTCGTGTTTAATGAAATCACCATGCTGAGTTTCGATCATAAAGAACGACATTTCAGGAAACCTCGCCTTTAGTCGAGTCATCTCCTCAACAATTAGTTCGATATTCTTAGGATCATCATCAGACATTCCAAAACGATGATGAGCGTTAAAGCCATATAACTCAATCGCTTTTTCCACACTTGCGCGTATAGCTCGTTGCTTCAACTCCGCCGTGCCTTGAGTAAAATCAGCATCCCCCAAAACTGTTCGCGTTGGTTTATGACTTACCGGGTATACACTGAGGTAATTTGGTTCCAATGGTAAAACTTTATTTTTAACAAAGACTCGGATTCCATCCTTCAACGTATCTGGATGATGGCCACGTGCTGTGATGACTGATAGAGGTCTTTGATTAAACGTTGCGTGATAAAAACACTCCCACGAGGGCCCTTTCCACTGAAAATCTGGAAAGCCCAAGGCAGCTGCTACATCTTGAACAAAGATCTGACTTTTACCTAAGAGCTTTTCAGTTTCGGAAATATCGCGGTCACGAAAGTTACGGAAAGTACCCGTCAAATCACATTCATTAATGCGATATTCAGCAAAGGGACCTGACTTACCAATCGCGTTTCCGTGGTGAGCAAAATCACCACTCGAAATCAAAAGCTCTGACTCAGTCTCCTTATGGAATAAGATCAGTGGCGTTGTTAAAAAGGCGATATTGTCGTCAAAGTCGAAAAAATAAAAGCTACGCCCCCCGAGATGAAAATTTCTATCCTTCTCCGGTGTGCGGTTTATTCCTAAATCAAGTTGTCCCTTGCGGAATTCATCGCTCATTCAACCAAAACCTTTCAACAGGCATTGCCTGGGCTATGGAATTTAACAAAAAAGCCCTCTTAGGAGAAGAGGGCTGAACAAATTTCTTGTTAAGATTTGGTTTGTCTACATATTTGACACTTACCGATCTGGGATCGGCTCAAATACTGGCTTTTGTTCTTTGTGAACAGGCTGATCCTCTTCGACTTCAATATCTTCCGTCGGAACTTTGATGACGGCGGGACTAGGGCTCAGAGTTGGAGTTGGCTTCGGATCAGGTCGCAAAGTCTTTAAACCCATTTGATCACGACAAACCTTAAGACGATCTTCCATATTTCCGCCCATGCGAGATTGCGAGGCTGTGATCGCACAATTCACAACCTCAGAGTAGTCATCAGTACAGAGCTTTTCTGCATCGGCCGACGACATCGACAACGACCGCGCGCGAATGGTGGTCACACACTGACTTTTACTTTGCACCTGCGCCCAGGAAACCACTGGTAAACTGATGATGGTAAAAAAAATGACCCCTCTCATAGCTCCCCTCTTTATTTCTTCTTTTTACGAGTTACGACTTTCGTAACTCCCAAAGCCTTGGCTTTGTCCTGCGCAGACTCTGCATTTTTCAACGTCTTCTTCGGAGCAGCTTTGGCAGCTTTCGGTTCTTTCGCAGCTCCTTTTGCCGCTTTCCCCTTCGTCTTGCCTTTGCCTTTTGCTGGGCCCTTTTCATTGATCAAGCCGATGGCTTGTTCCAAGGTCACAGTCTCAACTGTCGTACCCTCTGGCAGGGAAGCGTTAGTTTTGCCACTCTTAATGTAGGGACCGTAAGGACCGTTGAATACTTGAATCATCTCGCCCGTATCAGGATGTGCGCCGAGATCTTTCAATGCCGCAGCTTTGCCGCGGCCTTTTTTCGGTTGGCTCAACATTTCCATCGCGCGATCGAAAGTGATCGTGATCACACTCTCGCCCTTTGGAATCGAACGATAGTCCCCGTCGTGAACAACGAAAGGACCAAATCTGCCAAGGCCGGCTTTGATTTCTTTACCGGTGCCCGGATGAATTCCCAAAGTTCGCGGCAAGGCCAAAAGATCGATGGCCATTTGCAAGTCCACTTGCTCTGGCTGAATGCCAGGAGGAAGAGACGCACGTTTCGGTTTGTCATCTTCAGGACTCACGTCCCCCAATTGGACATAAGGGCCATAACGGCCACTCAATACATATATAGGCAACCCTGTTTTTGGATCTTTTCCAAGAGCATCGGCTCCGTTGATTTTTTGATCGATCAACTTCTCAGCGATTTCCGGAGTGATATCCGCTGGCGATTCATTATCTGGAACCGACGCGCTCACATCTTCACCATCGCGAGTTGTTGTTAAGTAAGCCCCGTAACGACCCACATGGAACTTATACTTGTCCATGCCTTCAAGGCTCATCGTGCGAGCCTCATCAGGGTTGATCTTTTCTTCTTGTTTCTCCACCATCGCACGCAGACCTTTCGGTCCTTTGTAAATGGATGCCAGATAACTTTCCCAATCCAACTCACCTTCGGCGATATTATCCAAGCTCTGCTCCATTTCTGAAGTGAAGCCCAAATCCACATACTGAGTCAGATGACTGCTTAAAAGCTTGGAAACAATCATCGCCGTGAATGTTGGAATCAAAGCCGTGCCACCCTTACGAACGTATCCACGATCAATAATCGTCCCGATAACAGAGGCGTAAGTTGACGGACGACCAATACCTTCTTTTTCCATCGTTTGAACAAGGCTTGCCTCGGTGTACCGAGCGGGAGGTTTTGTTTCGTGTGAAGTTGGATCAAGTTTTAAACATTTGATCGCATCTTTAACTTTCAAAGCTGGTAAACGCACTTCACGTTCTGCCAAGTCTGCTTCTGGATCGTCACTACCCTCAACGTACGCGCGCAAGAAACCTGGGAACTCAATCGTCATGCCCGAGGCACCAAAAATTGCGTCACCCACGGTGATTTTCGCACTAACTTGCTTTTGACGAGCATCCACCATTTGCGAAGCAATCGTACGTTTCCAAATTAAGTCATACAGACGGAACTGTTGGCCTGTCAGACCCGTTTCATCAGGGTCTTGGAATTGGTTGCCTGCAGGACGAATTGCTTCATGGGCCTCTTGCGCCCCTTTCACTTTCTTCGCCGCATAAGTGCGTGGTTGCGGAGTCAGATACTCCTTACCGTACTTCGAAGTGATACAATCACGAGATGCGTTGATCGCTTCGTTGGACAAGAATGTAGAGTCAGTACGCATATAGGTGATAAAACCTTGTTCGTACAATTTTTGTGCGACTTGCATCGTCTCACGCGCACTCAGACCCAATTTACGATTGGCTTCCTGTTGCAGGCTTGACGTGATAAACGGTGCTGCTGGTTTTCTGAAGGTTGGTTTTTCTTCGACATCAGAAACTGTCCAGTTGCCAGATTTCAAATCCGCAGAAAGTTTTCCAGCTTCTTTTTCACCCAGAACCAAAACATCTTTACCCGCCGTCAATTGACCGGTCAGACCATCAAAGTCTTTACCAGTCGCCACTCGTTGATTTTTGAACTGTTGCAAACGGGATTCAAAACTCACCCCGTCCTTGGACAATTCAGCCAAAACACCCCAGTAGGATGATTTTTTAAAGCGAATGCGTTCCAATTCTTTTTCAACAATCAATCGCACAGCAACGGACTGTACGCGCCCCGCAGAAAGGCCATAGGCCACCTTCTTCCACAAAAGTGGAGAGATCGTATAGCCCACCAAACGATCCAACACGCGACGTGCTTCTTGAGCACGAACGAGATTGATATCGATTTCACGCGTGTCTTTCAACGCCTTTTGGATCGCATCTTTCGTGATCTCATGGAAAACCATTCGTTTCGTGGGAACTTTAGGCTTTAGAACTTCAAGCAAATGCCAGCTGATAGACTCCCCCTCGCGGTCTTCATCGGTCGCGAGATAAAGCTCTGAGGCTTCGTCGAGTTTATCTTTAAGGTTTTTTACAACCTTCGTTTTATCTTTGGGAATGCAGTACAAGGGCTCAAAGTTTTTATCAACATTGACTCCAAGCTGCGCCCATTTCTCTTTTTTTACTTTTTCTGGAATATCCTTTGCCGATTGAGGTAAGTCGCGGATGTGTCCCATGCAGGACTCAACCACATAATCGCGGCCCAGGAATTTACGAATGGTCTTAGCCTTCGTCGGAGACTCCACGATGACTAATTTGATTCCATCAGATACTGCGTCAGATTTTTTGGCCATGTACCAGCCCTTCGTCCGGGTTGTAACCGGGGTATATTATATAGACAAAACATGAGGGCGATCCCTGCGGTTTGCAAGCTTCAATTTTGACAACTAGCGAAAAGACTGATGATGGTTTGTACAGATAACGTAGATATATGAAGAACGTTTCTGAATTTTCGTACAAGCTCCGCTTCCTTCTGACTGACATCGACGACACTCTAACAGACGAGGGTCTGTTAGGTGCTGAAGCCTATGAAGCACTTTGGAGTTTGCACAAAGCTGGCATTCATGTGATCCCTGTTACCGGTCGACCCGCAGGATGGTGTGAAATGATCGCGCGCGCGTGGCCTGTCAGCGGTGTCGTCGGTGAAAATGGCGGATTCTATTTCCGTTATCATGACAAAAAAATGCATCGTCACTTCTTTTTCGACCAAGCCACACAAAAAGCCAATCGTGCAAAACTTAATGTTATCGAAAAGGAAGTTCTTCAAAAAGTTCCCGGTTGTGATCTAGCTAGTGATCAGTTTTGTCGCTTGATGGATCTCGCAATTGATTTCTGTGAAGACGTTCCGGCATTGCCGCGATCTGAAGTGCAAAAAATTGTCGATGTCTTCACGGCTCACGGCGCCCAAGCCAAAGTCAGTTCCATTCACGTGAACGGCTGGTTTGGCAACTATGACAAACTCACCATGTCGTTAAAATTTTTAGAACAGGAATTTGATGTGAATCCGGAAGAGGCAAAAAAAGTTTGTGGCTTCAGCGGAGATTCTCCGAATGATGAACCGATGTTCACCTACTTTCCCCACAGTTTTGCTGTCGCCAATATCAAAAACTTCATCGATCAAATCACCAACAAGCCAACTTACGTGACACAAAACCGCGGCGGCGAAGGATTCAAAGAAATCGCAAAAGCTATTTTGAAATCCTCCTTAAAAATCTAGAGAGCGACATTCGCGGAGGTCCTTCTATCGTTCTTTACCCACAGATTCCCCGGCCGAAAGTTACGGTTCGAATACACTGTGGGTTCTAATAAAATCCTTCCTAAGGAATTACCGGCGGATGATAAGACAGCGTCTCTCCAAGCGCCCACAACATAAAGATCACCAACGGCGCATGCACCACCAACTGGGTCACAGTGTACCCAACAATATCACGCGCTTTCAGCCCAAGAACACCCAACAGTGCCATCATAAAAAATGGATTGATTAAATTCGGCAAAGCTTCTGCTGCATTGTAAACCATAACAGTCCAACCCAAGTGCACTTTCAGTTCATTCGCAGCCTGCATCAAATAAGGAGCCTCAATAACCCATTTACCGCCCCCCGATGGCACAAAGAATCCTAAGACCGCTGAATACACACCCATCAACGCCGAGAAGGTATCTCTGGTTGAAATAGACACAAAGAAGTTGGAAATATGATGGGACAGCGTTTGCCCGTCAGCTCCCGGTGCCTTGGTTAAGATGAACGCGATACTTCCGTACAAGGGAAATTGAATCAACACTCCCGCAACTGAAGGAACGGCTTTCGTCACAGAATGTAAGAATCGTTTTGGTCTCCACGTCAGCAGCATCCCCAACATCAAAAACATAAAGTTATAGGTATTCAAATTTGAAATCGCTAAAATCACATCTTTGTTTTTAAACTCCATCCCGAGCCACCAAAAACCAAGGATCACAACTAAGACTGTCAAAATCGGCGAATACTCCAACCAGTCCCCGGGTTGCTTCGGTTTCTCAATGGACTTTTCCACATCATCAGTCACATCAAGACCCAGATCATGTGCAGTGACAGCTCTTTCTCGGGTCGGAGCGGACAAATAAGCTATGACGACAGAAACGATCATCAAGACCGCAAGCATGAAGACAGACTGTGGTAAGAAAATAGTTTCTCTAAAAGGGATTACTCCCGTAATGGGTAAGAGAGATTTCGGAATGCTATCTACATTGGCCTGCAATTGAGCCGCAGAGGAACTTAATCCCAAGGCCCACGTTGCCCCCAAACCAAGATAACCCGCAGCTCCCGCTGCGCGATAATCCATACGTAAATCCGTACGACGTGCCAGGGCTCTTACGTACAAGCCACCAAACACCAAACTAAATGCCCAATTCAACAACGAAGCTAAGATTGTAAAAAACGCAACATAGGCGACAGCGCTACGTTCTGATTTTGGTAACTTCGCCAGCCAATTGATCAATCGCCCTGCTGGAGGAGAAGATGCGACGATGTACCCAGAGATCGTCACGATTGCCATTTGCATGGTAAAGGGAATCAGACTCCAGTACCCATCACCGAATGCCGTCGCAACGGATGTGGGGCTGACCCCAGCGGTGAAGGCTCCTAATGCGACCACGACAATTGCAAGAACTGCGAAAATATATGAATCCGGAAACCAACGTCCTGCCCAGTTCGTAACATTGGATGCGAATTTTTCAAGTTTGCCGGTTTTCTTTGTAGGTTGTTTTGATTCTGCCATTCAAATGCCCTTGATTAGATTTTTATATCTTCATCATGGACCCGCTGATAGAAAACAACCAGCGATTATTACTTTATGGGATTAAGCTTGTCACAAAGCGTACCTCCTTTACTCCTTTTTTGCGAGCAAACAAGATACGCGTTCCTCTGACCTAAGCTCCGGCAAAGCTCATTGATTTCACCAAGACATCGGGAGCAATCAGACTGCTACCCTCACGATTATAAGTATCACCAAGCTCCACGATATCACGCAATAAATCCAAAACATTGCCCGACATCACGAACTGATCTACTGGGCCAACTAACTTGCCATTTTCATACAAGTAGCCTTCCGCCGGCATCGAAATATCGCCTGTGGACTCTTTGAACCCCGCATGCAATCCGCCTGCAAACTCCGTCAAGTAGATCACTTTATCGTAAGCAGATAACAACTGCTGCAAAGACTTATCCCCTTTACCGACCACAAGGTTTGTCGGACCAATATCCATCGGGGAAGCGGGACTACGTGATGCATTTGCTGTATGAGGTAAGTTCATACGCTTTGCATACTCTAAGTTTGTCAGGAAATTTTTTAGTACGCCATTCTCAAATAAAACCGTCTTTTGCGAAGGAGCTCCTTCTGCATCAAAAGGTCGAAGTCCAGAACCACGAGTTTCAAATGGATCATCTGTTAATTGAAATTTGTCGCCAGCAATCTTTTGATTTATCTTTCCATTCAACAAAGATTTTCCTTCATGAACTTCTTTCGCCGATAGGTACCCAATAATCATTTGCAAAACAGTTGGGAATTCTTCGCGACTAATCACCACAGCGTAGTTACCTGTTTTAAGCTTCGTCGCACCAAGCATTCCCACGGCTTTTTTAACACCTTCTTTAGCGACTTCAGCGGCATCAATATTCTTAAATGAGCGGGCAAAGAACCCTTCGCCACCCATCTTAGAGTTTTCACCTTCTTTGGCTAAAGCATAAGAATACCCTGAATAGTAGTTCTGCTTAAATTGTTGATCTAAACCTTCAGAATTCAGAATACGGTGAAAACTCACTGATTCATTAAAACCAGAGTAAGGAACAGACTGTACCCGGGAATCTGCAGCCATCGCCTGCTCTTCCAGAAGACGAGCAATTTCCATTTTTTTATCCATGGAGACTTCCTCAGGATTAAAAAGATGGTCCATAGCCTTAAACTGTTGCGGCTTCATCAACGGAACTTCTATACCATTTTCCGACTGAACCGTTTTGGCATTATTAAGAGCCTCTTTATACGTGCGAAGCAAGGCCTCCAAAGACAAATTCTCTGTATAAGCATAACCCTGACTTGCGCCCGCAATCACTCGCAAGCCAGCCATTTGTGTTTGCGTCGATTCAAATTTATCTAATTTATTTTTTTGATATCCCAAACGCAGGTTTTCACCACCGGCAAGAAGCATTTCAACTTTAACTCCGTCTTTCTGAGCTGCTGAGACCAATTGCTGGAAATTTTCTTTTACTGAATCCATTATCCTGCTCTCCCGCCAACCATCAGGCTTGATACCAGAATCTGTGGTTGTCCCACCGCTGCTGGAATACTACCGCTCACGGATCCACACATACCTGTGGCCAATTTCAATTCATTGGAAACTTTAGTGATTTTACCAAGAGTGTCGATTCCACGTCCAATCAAGCAAGCTCCTTTAACAACCTCTTCGATACGGCCATTACGAACAATATATCCCTCTTGAACTTGGAAATTATAATCACCAGTTCCAGGATTCACCGAACCGCCACCCATTTTCTTCGCATACAAACCATAATCCACATCGCGGATCATCTCTTCAAAAGAATCTTTACCGGCACCAATAAAGGTATTTCTCATACGAGAAGCCGGAGCGAACTTGTAAGACTGACGGCGACCACTACCCGTAATATCATAGCCTGTTTGGCGGGCACCCATTTCATCGACGATGTAAGACTTCAACACACCGTTTTCGATCAATGTCGTGCGTTTTGTTTTATTGCCTTCGTCATCAATATTCAGAGATCCCCAACCGTTTTCAATGGTTCCATCGTCGATGGCCGTCACACATTCATTAGCAATTTTTTGTCCCAATTTGCCGGTAAACACCGATGCACCTTTGGCCACGCTGGTTGTTTCCAAACCATGACCGCAAGCTTCGTGGAAAATCACGCCACCGAAAGAGTTATCAATCACCACGGGCATTTCACCAGCTGGCGCATACTTCGCTGTCGTCAAACGCATTGCTCGGTCCGTATTTTCATGAGCAAAGGCTTCCAAAGCGACTTGATCGTAAAGTTCTGATGTTCCCATATGCCCAACATTGTCCGCTGAGCTTTCCTTCACGCCCATGTTTTCAACGAAAACCTCCAAACGGATACGGCTGTAAGAACGTTCATCATAAGCCATCAAACCGCGAGAATTCGCAATCTGCACCCGTTGAAACTTCTCATTCAAACCCGTTTCGACCTGAGTCACCGCAGAGTTTCTCGCACGAGAATATTGATCCAAAGAGTTCAACCATTGGAACTTACGCTCACGATTCATCTCCCATGGTTTTTCTCCAAAGGTATGGATGGAATCAAATGGCACCTGCATCAGTGGCATTGATTTCTTTGCATTACCTTGACCACGGCTTTGTGCCGCATTCAGGGCTGCCTTCACCAAACCTGTTTCAGAAAGGTCATTCGTAGTGACATAGACAATTTCATGGCCAAAAAACAAACGAATGCCGGCACCATAAAGCTGACCAACAATCGCTTGATCCGCTTTGGAGCTCAGAACCGTTAAATTTGAGGAATAAGTGTCTTCAACAAAGATATCTGCAAAATCTGCCCCTGTAGATAAAGCCGCATCCAAGGCTTTTGTGAGAATATGAGCTGGAACAATCATGGGACCTCCCTATCCCAAAAGAATATATCAGCGACTCTCTAGACCCAAAGGAAAACGCACTGGTACTATGCCATAATGCCCTGGTATCATCCCTAGGGCCTGCCAAGGAGAACTCTATGAAGATCAAACGCTGCGCTTGGGTATCTGATGATCCTTTGTACATCGAATATCACGACCATGAATGGGGTGTTCCCGTATATGATGATCGTAAACTTTTTGAGTTCTTAGTCCTAGAGTCCGCGCAGGCTGGCCTCAGCTGGATCACAGTGTTGCGCAAACGCGAAAATTATCGCAAGGCCTTTGCCGGTTTTGATCCTCAGAAGGTCGCCCGCTTCTCAGAAAAAAAAGTCCAAGTACTTTTGCAAAATCCCGGCATCATTCGTAATGAAATGAAAATCCGCGCCGCCATCAATAACGCCAAACTCTTTTTACAAATACAAAAAGAGTTTGGAAGCTTTTCCAATTACATGTGGAACTTCGTAAATCATAAGCCCCTCGACGGCAAAAGAAAACCCGGCTCTATTCCCGCATCCACACAAATCTCAGACACCCTTGCAAAAGATCTAAAAAAGCGAGGCTTTAAATTTCTGGGGTCCACTATCGTGTATGCCCACATGCAAGCAGTGGGGATGGTAAACGATCACCTTACAACCTGTTTTTGCTACAAAAAAATCAAAGCTCAAGCTCGCATCTGAAAAAATACAAGTAAGGCACACCTTTGGAATAACCTCTTTGTGAAGAGAGGTTATTTTCTATGAAGAAGCATATATTTGCGTTGGCGATTATTACTTTGACAGTTGGTTGCCGTCCGAACAGTTCAAGCAGCCTCCAGTCTCAAAATGAGACAAATACGGTCCCCACTTTAGAAAAGCATATCGGGACAACCTCCGACAGAGGCTTGGAAAAAATCTCTCTAAAAACAGACGCTTCACCAAAAGCAGATCTTTTAGCTCATCTTTCTGAAATGACCTATGACGCTACTTTGCGCTTACAACTGGAAGTGACTCACATCCAGAACCCCTCTCAAAAAATCGCCCTTTTACAAAAGCTTTTATCCTTAAAAGGGGGGCCCAATAATCTGACCATCCTGGCAGCTCTCCGCCAAAGTAAAATAGATCTGAATATCCAAAACAATGACCTTAAAGAAACTCCAGAGCAAGACCGCCAAATCGAAGCCATTGCCTTAGCTTACAAAGAAATCGCACGCATTTATGGATTGAATTCTGCGGACCAAGATCTTATTTACAAAACCATCCGAAACTCTTCAGAACTACTAGCCCCAACAGTGGCTCAGAAAGTTCTGATGAAAACATCCATGGAAGTCATTCAAAGCAAAGCCACGGAACTAGCTCGCGCTCTTATTGCAGATGATGCGACAAAATTAGATCCCACATTAAAAGTTCTGATCACTTCCGTTCAAAACTTTATGGCCAAGGATTCTTCCTACGTACTTCCTTCAAGCCTTTCGGAAGCTACGAATGACGTTCGAGTCAAACTCATTCAAATTCATACGTCCTTCGCAATCGATCCACTTCAAGGAAAAGCTCTTTTAGGGAAGCTTCTTCCACAAATTATCGAAAATATTAATAGCCTGGAACAATCTTTGAGCCAATATCTGACCCCACAAGTTCCAGTTGCTCCACCCAATATTCTTCGGACAATGGAAATGGGTGTTCTGAAAGAGACTAAAGAATTCAGGCTGTCGCAAGGACTGACAGCAGAAGGAATGCTCGAGCTAAAAGATGTCGACTGTCGAACGAACGGCCAACGAATTATTTTTATTCCAATGCCGCCGACTCTTGATCTTCTGCAAGCAACCAGTGACCTCACCGTCAAGGGTCAAAAACCCTTTTTTGCTCGCAAAATTAAAAACCAACGAGGTCTCAGCTTTGGAGTTATCCATAAAGACTTTAGAATCACCTCTCAAAAAGGAATGAGCCCCGCTACAACAGAAAAAGGGGAGCCGGCACTTGTCGTGACCCTCATCCCAAGAGAAAATCAATCGTTTGAATTTACTTACAAAGAAGGCAACTCAACTCACAAAGTTTCATGTTCAACTAAATAGAAAAACAGCACGTCACCACATAAAAAACCCTGGGTCTCCCCAGGGTTTTCAGCAGATCCAACTATTTGCGGATTTTTGCTTTGTACATACGCTTCTTAGTAAGAAGACGTTTTTTTCTGTGACGGATACCTTTTTTAGATTTTCCTTTAACTGCCATTTTATTCCCCTTGTTTAAATACTGCTTTAGCTTCCGGGGCTATGAGCCCCTTCAGTACTAGCCGATGAAAGCCGGCTTATTTCTTATTCGTCGGAACGCTCATCAAAGCCGCGAACGGATTGTTGAACGGGTTCGCTGGTTTCGCCGGAGGTCCGCCTGCTGGACGTTGACCGCCACCTGCACCACCACCGCGAGGACCTTGACCTCCAGCGCCTGGGCGATAGCCACCACGCTGATCTTGTCTGCCCTCTGGGCGACGTTCACCACGAGGAGCCGCTGCTTCCGGAGCATCGTCCATTTTCATCGTCAAAGAAATTTGGTTCTTAACGACGTCCACTTTCAATACTTTTACAGTCACATGGTCACCTGGATTCACCACCTTACGAGGGTCATCCACAAATTTGTGAGACAATGCAGAGATATGCACCAAACCGTCTTGGTGGACACCGATATCAACGAAAGCACCGAAATTCGTTACATTCGTCACAATACCTGGGCAGATCATACCTTCTTTAAGGTCTTTCACTTCCATGATGTCATCACGATATTGGAAAACTTTGAACGGATCACGAGGGTCACGTCCTGGTTTTTCAAGCTCTTTCACGATGTCGTCAAAAGTGAACTCACCGACAAGTTGAGCCCATTTTGTTCTTTGAGAGACAAGCTTCTTCGCCCCTTCACCGATCACTTCAGACAAGGAGACTCCAAGGTCTTTTGCCATATCAGTCACGGCTTGGTAACGCTCTGGATGAATACCTGTAGAATCCAAAATTTGCTTGCCACCTGGGATACGCAAGAAACCCGCAGCTTGTTCATAAACTTTCGCGGAGAACTTTGGAACTTTCAAAAGTTCAGAGCGATCTGTGAATAAAGATTTCTTACGAGCTTCAACGATCCCTTTCGCCAATGCCGGACCAATGCCCGCCACATGAGAAAGCAACGCTGCAGAGGCTGTATTTACGTCAACCCCTACATTATTCACGCAAGACTCAACAACAGCCTCAAGAGACTTTTTAAGTTGAGATTGATTCACGTCATGTTGATACTGACCAACACCGATAGATTTTGGATCTACTTTTACAAGTTCCGCCAAAGGATCTTGCAAACGGCGCGCGATAGAGATCGCACCTTTTACCGTCAAATCAAGATCTGGGAACTCTTCACGAGCGATATCTGATGCCGAGTAAACAGAGGCACCTGATTCAGAAACCATGACAACTGGAATGTTCTTGCCAAGTTCTTTCAAAACTTTGCGCAAGAAAGCCTCAGTTTCACGACCTGCAGTTCCATTACCTACAGCGATTGCTTCGATTTGCACTTGTTTCATCACTTCGCCGAACAAAGTTTTCGCTTTACGTTCAGCATCGTCACCCAATGTGTAAAGAACAGTGTGAGAAATGAAAGCACCTGATTTATCAATCAAAGCAACTTTACAACCCGTGCGCAAACCAGGGTCGACACCCAATACACATTTTGAACCGTATGGAGAAGCCAACAACAACTTACGAACGTTCTCAGCAAAAACTGTGATCGCGTCTTGGTCGGCCTTTTCTTTCAACAAACGGTGAACTTCGTTCACCACAGAAGGAAGAACATAAACGTTCAATGCCAAACGCGCCGATTGTTTTAGATAATCACCAATCGCATTGTCAGGAGTTGTGGTTGCGAATCGTTCATAAGATCTCAAGATCTCTTCGTCGTCTCCCTTCACATCCAAAGTGAGCTCTTCTTCTTGCCAGCCACGTCTCATCGCCAAGTAGCGGTGATTGTTTTTAGCATCCATCAAAGCTTTTACAGGCTCTTCAAATTCTTTGTACATTTCGTACTTAGAGTTCGGTTTGTAGCCTTTAGCCGCCTTAGAAACGATACGACCTTTTTCGTGGTAGTTTTTAGCAACCATCGCACGAAGATCAGCATCATTGGCGATTTTGTCGACGATGATGTCTTGAGCACCTTTAAGCGCTTCTTCGTAAGTTACGATTTTGGCAGTTGGGTTCAAGAAAGCTTTCGCTTTCATTTCCATAGTCTCGGCATCTTTTAATGTGCCATGGCCCATGTCCCAAATCCAATTCGCCAAAGGCTCCAAGCCCGCCTCGCGTGCAATTGTCGCCTTGGTTTTCTTTTTCTTTTTGAACGGTTTGTAGATTTCTTCCAACTCGCCCAAATCCCAAGAAAGCTCGATACGCTTTTGAATTTCGGCCGTGAGGTTGTTCTGCTCCCCGATCTCTTTGATCAAGAACGCTTTACGCTTTACGATTTCGTTGTAAGTTTCGTGACCTTCGATCACAGCGCGAATTTGAACTTCGTCCAAATTGCCTGTTTTCTCCTTACGGTAACGTGCGATGAATGGAACCGTAGCCCCTTCCGCAGCAAGTTCAATCACGGCTTGTGCTGACTTTGCTGGAACTGTTGGGACAATACGCGCCAAATAACTCTGAAGAGCCTGATCCATAGAACCTCTAGATTTATTGGAAGTTAAGAATTTCTAAATCTTATTTGTGACGGAACATCATCAGACCATGGGTAGGATCGTAAGGTGAAACACCTACGCTCACACGGTCGCCCACAACCACACGGATATTAAAACGTCTCATTTTACCGCAAAGTTTTGCGTTAATGATCGCCTTGTTCTCCAGTTCGATCTTGTAAAGACCCCCAGCTAGGGCGTCGATCACTTTTCCGTCAATTTGTACTAAATCGTCTTTTGCCATGCAGATAAATTTTTAGGTCAGATTCCGGGGCCTTGCAATACATTTCTGCCCTTATTCCAACGCAACAGGCTGCCCAACAGAAAACCCAAGCACAGAAAAAGAAAAAAGCCCGGAAACTTTCGTCAGCGGGCCTTATTTCCTTTATCTATGTGAGCTTTCGATTGCTAATCAGCATTCGTTTTCCGTCTTCAAACAGAACTTCCAAACGATCATACTCATTAGACAGGATGTAGCCCCATCCAAAGATCTTATGCTCGATCGGTGTTTTAGCTTCATATTGGTTCGCGATGCTGTACCCAGGAGCCTTCATTCCTTTGTGTTTTTCGTGAAGCTCGTGCCATTTAACCTGATCTTCAGTCATTCCCGTTTTATCGATCTTGACCTTTTTTTCCTTTTTAGGAGCTTCAATCTC
>JBLMWG010000047.1:0-2518 GCA_050257115.1 Bacillota bacterium | reverse complement strand
TCTGGTAGATGCGGACGAAGTTGCTCGGGATGTTGTTCGTCCTGGGACTCCTGGACTTAAGTCGATCACAGATTTATTTGGTGCGGAAGTTCTGATGCCCGATGGTTCTTTGGATCGTCGTAAGTTGGGGCAAATGGTTTTTGGGAATCCAGCTCGTCTTCATGCTCTAGAAGCAATTGTTCACCCGTTGATTCGGGAGGAAATTCGTCGCCGTCGCAGATTGCTGGAGGCGATGGGGGCTCCTTTGGCCATTTATGATATTCCTCTGCTTTTCGAAACGAACTCGAAAGATCAGTTTGATGCAGTCATTGTTGTATCATGTACAAAAGAACAACAGAAACAACGCCTGATGCGACGGAACCAATGGACTGAGGATGAAATTGAAATGCGTATAGCTTCCCAGCTCCCTATGGCTACTAAAGAACAACAGGCAGATTTCGTTTTGTCCAATAATCGCGATGAACAAAATCTTCTGAAGGAATTTGATCGTCTGATGGACTGGTTGGAGCTGCAAAAAAAATCTTAGAATTTCAGGTTATAACCTAGCAAAAGATAGAGATCTGGCCCCGTGACGGCGAGGCCGACTCCGGCTTCTGTGAAAAAGTCTTCCCCAATTCCGATCGAGCCGCGGGCTCGAAAGCGCTTGATCTGTACGATATTTCCTATTTCTTCAGAGGCATTTAAGTAGGTTCCTGCTGCGAGTCTGAGGTAGGGGTTGAAACGATCATTTTCAAGATACCAGCGGCGACCCAGAAAAAATCCAACCAAATTATCTTTGTTCACTTCGATGTGATAGTCCCAGACGGGGAGGTTGTGATATTCGAGAGTGGCAAAACGAACAGCGAAAGTGGGGCCTTGAGCCCAGACATCAGATTCAAGTTCATTGCCTCCTGTATAACCCAGTCCTAGAGACAATTGCCAGGTTGGGGCCGGGGTTCGCAGGGAAGCGGCCTTATCGGAAAGATAGGGATCACTCTCTGGGGTGAGCGGTTGAGTCTCAAGAGTCGTGCGTGGTGTTGTGGCTGAAAAACCAACTGAGGCACTCACGACCAAGGTCAAAAAAATCAAGGCAACATAAACTCGCATAAGAAAAAGTATAAATTACGTCTACAATCTTTGTTAAGAACTCATTTGAAAACTTCAAATGAGGTCACGTAATTTGGAGGCCATATTATGACGAAAAGAGGAACCTTACTCCTCTCGAGCTTTTGTGCATTTTTTGTTTCGAGCTCGACCTTCGCCGCTGAAAGTATTAGTACGACGATTCATCATCTTTACCAGGCTCCTCGGGCATTGGGGATGGGGGATGCTTTTGTTGCGGTTGCAAATGATTATACAGCACTATTTTACAACCCAGCGGGGCTGGCTCGTCGTGATGATGGCCAAGTCAACTTATCAATGAGTCTGGCAGGAACGCCTGGCGCCAAAGACTTTTATGATCAGTATAAGGTGATCGAAGGCGACAGTAGTAAAAACGACACTCAAAAAAACATCGCCTATGCTGAGTTGATTCAAAGTCATTATGGTGATGTTTATTCCATGCGCATAACACCGATGGAGGCAGAATGGGTTCGTCCTAAGTGGGGAGTTGCTTTCGTTCCTGCGGATGTTTCAGTTGAGGTTGCTATGCACCAAATGATTGGTCCTTCGATGGCAACTACTGTTTATGCGGATAGCACCTTGGCGCTGGGTTATGGAGATGATCTACATGCCTTTGATTATGGTCGTTTTTCTTGGGGGATCACGGGTAAGTTTGTAAACCGTGGCTTTTTTAGTCAGTACATTAATTCAACAAAACTTGCGACGTCCAGCGAGATAGTTAGGAAGGAAGACCTTTCTGAGGGCTATACAGTTGATGCTGACCTAGGGGTGTTGTGGACTCCCGAACTTCCGGGTGATGGCTTTTGGTCTTGGATGCAATATGTGCGACCGACGTTCGGTGCGGTTGTTCGCAACGTGGGTGAAACGGGTTTTGGTCAATCATTGAAGTTAGTGAATAAAGACAACATCAACGGTGCACCTGAAAAGCTTTATCGCGTTTTGGATGTCGGTACTCGTTGGGAATATCCGTCAGCATGGATTTTTGGAGGCCGTGGAGTTCTCGATGTGAGAGATATTGGACATCCTGACTTCAACTGGAGAAAAGGCACACATTTGGGCCTTGAGTTCGATTGGTCTGTTGCTACTTGGTGGAAGGGGCAATATCGGGTGGGCCTCAGTCAAGGCTTTTGGACGGCAGGTTTGTCGGCAGAATTGGGAATCTTTAACTTGGATTTAGTGAGCTACGCCGACGACGTCGGAACCAAGAATACTCCGGTTGAAAGCCGCGTGTATGCGACACGATTAAATTTAGATTTTTAAAAAATAAACGAAAAAATAACACAAGAACGCAACGCGCGGACTTGTGTTATTCAGTTAAATTTAGCTGTTATTTCCATATGCCACTCGATCTTCGGCTCTTTCGTCTTCACGAGCACGCAGAGCGCGGCCTGTTCGGCTTCGGGCTCGGCAAGGGTAT
>JBLMWG010000046.1:0-16363 GCA_050257115.1 Bacillota bacterium | reverse complement strand
ACAATGAGTTTGCGTCTTGGTTTAAGTAGGCTCATGAAGATCCGCCTTTAATGTCATGTAACCATAGTAATCGGAACTTCAGAAATTTTCTTGAAAATCACCATGGACTGAAGCTTGATCTCAATTTAAGACAATCATCAACATTTAACGGAGATTTTATTCTATCAAATTTGTTAAAAACTGAATCCCCGAGAATCTGATCAACTTATAAAACCGAGCAGGAAGCTCGGTTTTCAGCTTTCCAAGGATGGAAGCGGAGCGCAAAACGGTCTCGGCTGAATACAGACAGCAACCACACTCTGAGGGGCCAGTTTAAATTTGTTAAGGATTAATGCGTTTTTACAAAGAACGAATTTGCTTATTTGAATTTTTCGACGGGAACATCTTTGCCGAAATATTTTTGCAGCAAGGCTGCATAAGCCGGGGAGGCTTTCAGTGCCACGAGTCCCTTGTCGAGTTTTTCTTTGATAAAAGGGGTGTCGGGATGAGTCTTGGAAAAGTGTACGTAGATCGGTTCATTGGTCAGATCTAAAATAGGTGTTATCGTCTCCTTGAGTCCCGGGTCTCGGTCTAGATAGTAATATAAAACCATCTCATCGATCGCGGCATATTTTACTCGGCCTGAGGCCACAAGTTTTAAGGATGTCATGTCGTTGACGGTAAAAAATTTTTCGATCTTTTTGTTGTCGTCAAAGGCCTTACCAAAAGGGTATCCGCTGGGCAGCACCACGGTTTTTCCTTCAAGGTCTTTGATGCTATGGAGGTTGCTAGGGGATTCCTTTTCGAAATGACGATTTCCGACAATCAATCCGCGACTTCTAAAAAGATATTCATTCGGGAAAATATACTTTGCTGTTAACTCCACGTTTTTCGCGGTATTGAAACAAGATGATTCTTTTCCTTCCGCCGTTAAAGCAAGGCAGCGAGTGTACGAGACTTGAACTAACTCTAGGTCCACATTTTCCAATTTTAAGGCTGCACGCACCAATTCAACGGAAAGACCCTGGGGTTGGTGCTTGTGTACATAGGCATAAGGTGGCCAGTTATCTTCGACAAGCATACGCACTGACCTTGCGGCGGCGGAGAAGCTCCACAGCCAGAATATGGCTATGGTTAGGAAGAGGGTATGCTTTTTAACATTCATTTGGGGGCGAAAATTAGCGGACTTATGCTGAAACAGCAAGTTACGGATAAGAAATAAAACCGTGTTTAGTCAAATGAGCAGAAAATGGTGACTCCACCCCGACTTGAACGGGGATCTGTCGTTTAGGAAACGAAAGCTCTATCCTGTTGAGCTATGGAGTCCAATAAGATCACGATAACGAATTAAAACACTTTTTGTAAAGAAGAGCCTCTGACCGGCCAAGTCGTCTTTAGGGCCGCGTTGCCACCTTTAAAAACCAACACTCCAAAGGAGCCATAATCCGCCAGGCTGTTTGCCAATTGTTCCGCACTTATGTTAGGGCTCCAGCGAATCCAGGTCAATGTCTGATGAGGTCGTTCCTTTAAATGGGTCATCAAAACGGTGCTGGACTCCGACAGCAAGAAGTCTTCGCCGTTGATCTTCATGATCTTATCCGTTAGTTCAAATCTTTGCTGGGCAAGTTCAGACTTCATAAATTCCGCAAAGGCTCGATCGTCGCCCAGGAAAACCAAATCTCCTTCATGAGGGAGGGCTAACACGTCGTCAACGGTGTGAGAATAAATAGTACCTTTAAGAAGCTTACGCCAAGCCTTAATAAACCTGACTGCACCCAATTGGCGAGGGTCGGCAAAGAAATGCACCTTGGGGCTTGAAAACAGGGATGACAATATTGCTGGGCGCTCCAGAGGCTCTAATTTGCGGAATAAATGAAAATCAGGATCCACGGTAATTTGCACGGGACGAACATGACTCACAAAAGCTGTTGTCAGAGTTGCAGTATTCATGTGGACCGTATAGTTACGAAGCGAACCATCCTCGAAAGTAATAACCACTGGGACCTGCACATCATAGACCGAATTCTGCTTTTGTGTCAGAGCGATAGAGAGAGAGAAAGAGCCGTCCACCCACCGCATCAGTTTAGCATCCGTCAGTTCAAGATCTAATAGGCCTTTCCTTTCAATCCATTGAGAGAAGAAAATCTCAACAGGGTCTTTGCTGACTTTTTCAAAACTGGTTTGAAGATCGGCAAAGCTTGCTCGTTTGTAGATATTGTTCGAATAAAAGTCCTGCAGTGCTTTTTTGAAATTATCGGTCCCAACAAGACGTTCCAGCATGTGAAAGAACATCATGGCTTTGTTATTGCCCACGGCATAAGAAGTTGAATGATCGCGCCCGCGGAAGTTTTCCAAGGCGAGGTCTTTTTCTGGATGATCTTTGATGAAGTTTCCATAGGCTGCTAGGGCCTTCATGCGATAGTCGCGATCTACACCAGATTTTTCAGCGATCCAGTGGTCTGCCATATAGGTGGTTAAGCCTTCGCTCCAGTCGCCTTTTTCGTCATCGACGTAAACACTTTGCCCCCACCAATTACGTAGAATTTCATGAGGAAGTGTGTGGGTCAGAACTGCCGGAGAACGAAGGTTTGAGGAGCTTTGCAAATTAAAGCTGGGCATTGTGTATGCCATGTCCCAGGAGTTTTCTATAATCGAGAACGAGGTGTAAGGGTAAGGCGCTATCATCTCTGAGTAATGGGTGAGATATTCCGGAATGACTGTCAGAAGGTTTTGCGCCATAGCGGCATCATCATTTCGCAAAAAGATCTGCAAGTTTTTGCTATCTGGTAAAACGGAGCTGTAAGTTTTGAAGGGGCCAGATACCAAAAAAATTTCCTCTTGCGGATAAATTTCTGTGTAACGAGTCACAGTCAAATCTTCGGTGCCTTCCAAGCTGGTCAATTGGCCTTGAGTAATCGCGCGCCAATTTCCTGGAGCCTTAATGGAGATTTCAAATGTCTTTTGCGAACCTAAAAAGACAGGATACCAGTAAGAGCTTCCTGCGAGGAAAGCACCATCAGTTGAAATAAACCCGCTGGTTTCTTTATTGTGAACGGGGTCGAAGATCATTCCATAGAAAACAAGGCTGACGGAATTGTCTTGGTTGCCCAAGGTAAGTCCGTACTCAGCATAAGTTTCGTTGTGAGAAGCTGGGTGAAGAAGTGAGAGTGAGTCATCAGGGCTTGCGACAGAAACAATCAGGTCTTTGTGGAGCAGAAAACTCACTTTTCGAGGAGAGTCTTTCGGGAAACGAATCGTGTCTTGTACCTTAAGCATTTTAAGGCTGGGCAATAACTCCACATCCATCTTGTGGTTAAGAGTTTGTGCTGGAGCCTGAAGAGTGACGAGCAAAAAAAATAACAGACCAACAACAAGTAACAACTTATTTAAAGCCTGGGTTTTGGACAGTGCCATGGGATTTCACCTCTAAGAGCGGCGGCCGTTGTACGCCTGGCGCTCTCTTTGGTCAAAGGGATTTCAGCTTGGCGGATAGAGGCTCGTCAGGATTGAACAAAAATTGAATTTTCTTCCATTTATCGCAGATCGGAGATTCGATTAACACTCGCTCCCCGGTCCAGGGGTGGTCAAATTCAATTTGGCGGGCTTTTAAGCACAAGCCTTCGATACCTAGGTGGTTCCTGAAAAAGCGGTTGTGATGGGAGTCTCCGTGGTATGCATCTCCCAAAAGGGGGTGTGAAATGCGATTAAAATGGCGGCGGATCTGGTGGTATCGCCCAGAGTGGGGTTTGACTTCCAACAAGGAATAGCGACCTGTTGGAAATCTTTTGCCCACAGGCACCGGTATCTCGATGGTGCTTTGGCGAATAAAGGAGGTATGTGCATTGACAAGATCTCCCGTGGAATCCAGTTCTAAAGGGATGTTAATGTCGCCTTGTTCCGGAGTGTAGCCTCGCGCCACGGCCCAATAAGTTTTTTGCGGGGAGCGTTCGGCAAAGAGTTTGCAAATTTTTCCGGCGGCTTCCGAAGACAGGGCGAAAAGCAAGACTCCGCTGGTGGCAGCATCCAAGCGATGGACGGGGTACACGCGTTGTCCCAGCATATCTCGAACTTGGTACAGACAAATTTTCGACCGTGGGATCTTGTATTGAGAATCCTCCGGTGGATGGACGTGAAAACCCGAAGGCTTATCCACAGCGACAAAATGTTCATCTGTATAAAGTAGTTTCATTGGGGGGAAGGTATCTAAAAGCTCGCTCCTGTGTCCAGTGCTAAATCGCAGAATCTTACAGAGTGGAGCTTTGTTCGTTCGCAATTCTCCCTAAAAAAAATATTAAATAAAACCTCTCTGGAGGACGCTATTGGAAATGCATCTCAAGGGGGCTTTATGAAAAACAAAAAAGTTCTTTTTGTTTTAACCAGTACGGATCAACTCGGGAATACTGGGTACAAAACGGGAGCGTTTCTTTCTGAGGTGACCCATCCCTATGATGAAGTAACGGCGGCGGGATACGAAGTGGATATGGCGAGTCCTCGGGGTGGTAAAGTCCCTTTAGATGGTGTCAAAATGGATGATCCCATTAATGCAACCTGGATGAATGATGAAGAATTTTTGGATAAAATAGAAAACACAATATGTCTCAGTGAAGTTCGTGCGCGGGATTACTGCGCCCTCTTTTTAGCTGGTGGACATGGGACGATGTTTGACTTTCCCGATAATACATTTCTGCAAAGGATCACGACCGATCTATGGGAAAACAATGGGGTGGTCGCAGCAGTTTGTCATGGTTCCGCAGGATTGGTGAATGTAAAGCTCAGCAACGGTGAGTATTTGGTGTCCGGCCATGAGATGTCCTGTTTTACCAACGCCGAGGAAGAAGCCGTGGGAATGGAAAATGCGGTGCCCTTTTTGTTGGAATCAAAACTGAAAGAGCGTGGGGCAAATGTTTCGATTGGTTCAAAGTTTTCGAGTCATGTCGTAAAAAGTGGAAGATTGGTTACTGGGCAAAATCCCGCATCTGCAATGGGCGTGGGTCAGTCGCTAGTGGAAGTTTTGGATTTCATCGAGCAGGGGCGAGAATTGCCAGCGCAAAACTGGTGCGAGTGGCCTGAGCCATCAAGTCCTTCTCATTAAAAATGGATGAGCCTTAAAAACAAAAAAGGCCACATAAGTGACCTTTAATTTCAGAATATTTGGTGCGGGTGGAGGGACTTGAACCCCCATGCTTTCGCGGAAGATTTTGAATCTTCTGTGTCTACCATTTCACCACACCCGCAGTGAGGAACCTTTGTAACGGATCTTGAGGGCAAACCTCAAGATCTTTTTTTAAAAATCTCCATTTTTTTTGCAAATGCTCAATTATTAAGCGCCTTGACGGTCGCCGTGATCCAATTGAGCTGTTGTCGAATATCGACAAACAGTGAAACTCCGTGGCAAGTCTTCTTCTCTGGAGTCAATGCGTTCGGATTGACATCAATCCCCATGGAAGTCACCCCTAAGTAAGTCCATTGGCCCTCGGTGTTCTTTATATATAAGGGACCACCTGAATCCCCGGTGCACACACCCGTATCGGGTTGTTTCACGAGAATCACTCCAGGGGCTGGGATATCGCCTTCATCGACGAGACCGTTTTTGTCGGTGGCTTTAACGTGAATGACATCAGTGATGTGATCTGCGGGGAGCTTGGTTTGACGAAGAGTTCCGCTGTCTTGTGCGATCTCTGAAGTGTTTCCATATCCAACCATCTCCAAGGTGTCAGTGGCAGAAACTTTAAAATCTGATGTGGGCAAGGCGCGCACTTTGAATTCAGGGGGGAGAGCTCCTTTAAATTTAAAAATTGCTAGGTCATTCGGCGCATTGTTGACGGACTTGCTGGTCGCATCGTAGCCCTCATGAACTTTGATGTCGATGGCTTGGTAAAAAGGGTATTTACGACTGGAACCAAAGGATTCCATGAAGTTTAAGCCAAAGCCAATAATCGTGATCGTGTCCTTTTCGTTCGTTTTTGGAGCACAATGGGCGGCGGCTAGGACTAAGTTGTCTGCGATCAATGTACCCGTGCACAAAGAGGCTGAATTGTCTTTACGAATAGATGCAAGTAGGACCGTGCTGGAACGAGCTTCGGTCATTGTAGTCACTATTTCGCCATTAACGATGTTGTCGCTGTTGTCAGGAGCGAGTGTTAAAGCGGTGTTGGTGTTCGAACATCCTATTAAAAAGGAAAATACCAAAGAGAGCGTGGCAAAGGGCACTGGGAATGCACGTTTCGACATGAGTTCTCCTTAAGTTTGAGTGCTGATGTTATCAAAAGGCCGAATCACCCGGGGCGAAATGACTCCACTTTGAAAGGATTTCAGAAAGCGTACTGGGAGTTGTCACTTCTTTGGATAGGTGGGCGAAGCAGCGGGTGCTGCCTTAACCTATGAAGGTCTTAGATATCAACAACTTAGACACTGAGGCCGGAAAATGGCGCCGTTGGCACTGGCCTTGCTTTAGCGGAAACCCGTCAAAGAAAGTATTTTTTTAACCACGATTGAGGAGACTTTATGAAAAAGTATTTCTATATCCTAGCGGCGCTGAGTATCGCCCCTACATTTGCGTTAGCTCAGAGTACGCTCGAAAATGACGTTGATGCAGAACTGGACTCTATGTATGCGAGCCAGCAGGCTCCTGCGGCAACAGCAAAAGCGACTCAGGTTCAAGAAGTTAAAGCTGCTCAGCCGCTAAATCTTAATGGCAGCCAACCTATCTATATATTGAATCAGGCGCCATCGACTGCTTCTGCGCAAGTTCAGCAGCAGCAAGTTCAAAAACAGCCTACAACTGTTATCGAGGCCACTCCTTTGGCAGAATCTCGTGCGGAGCAAATCCGTAAGAATCGCCAAGAAACAGAAGTACAAACAGAACAGAAGATCGTCGAAAAGCTTGAGCAATCTCGTATGGAAGACGAGAAGCGTAGAGCTGACGTTTTGTTTGGCGATAAATTTAATAATTTAAACAACAATCAACAACAGCAAGTTCCGGTGCAGCAGCCCGTTGTTCAACAACCAGTTCAACAGCTGATTCAGCCCGCAGCACAGCCTGTTATCGTTCAAGAAGTTAAAGAACCAAAAGAAAACACTCGTGACATTATCCGTGAAGAGCTTGCGAATGCGATGAAGGTTGAAAAAGAGGAAGTTCTTCCTCCGGTTCAAACTAAATACGTGGCAGGTCTTCTTGGTGTCGGTGACTATCCAGATGTTTCCAATGTAAAAGGGAACTATGCTCTGGGGGTTGCATTTGGTAGCAAAGTGGATGGTTTTATCATTGAGGGTTCGTTCTTGTATTCGAACTACACAGTGAATCAAAACCAAAATAACTATTATGGTAACTCGAACGTTGACGTAAACCAATACACCGGGGCGTTGGCTGCTAAAGTTCAATTCTTTGATGGGATTGTAAAGCCAGTGATTGGTGGATTAGTTGCGTACTCATACAGACAGTATGATTTGAAAAATAATGGCTATGCTTACAACACGGGTTACTATCCATATTCGACAAACGCGAGTAATGGTTCAACGAGCGCGAACTCTCACGCTATAGATATTGGTGCGTTGGTTGGTGCGGACTTGGAATTCTCTCCGAAGTATTCTCTTGGGTTGGATTTCAGATACATGTGGAATTTGTCTAATCGTATTAACTACGATGGCAACAACGCCGCTTACAACGAATTGATGAATACAAATCCGATTGAGAAATTGCAGTACTACGTAATGTCAATTTCCGGTCGCGTAAATTTCTAATTGTTTCTTTAAAATTGCTCTCAATTTCAGTGGTTAAGGCAGGGTTCGTAGGGAATCCTGCCTTTTTTTCGTTTAAGCTGTCTGGACTTCTCTTAAATCTTAGGTGAAGATTTGGGCATGTATGCACTTCTTTTGACGCTATTTATTTCTGTTTCCACTTGGGCTGCTACTGTGATTACTGAGTCGGTGGGGCAGGTGGCTGATCATGTCGTGACCAGTCGTGAAGTCCAAATCTGTACAGCGATTGATAACATATTATTTCCTTCCAAAGGCAAAACCGGTTTAGTTGAAACTCGGCCGGAGCAAGCTGATTTTCGTAATAACGTGACATCTGTTTTATTGGAATCCGTGATTGCCATGGAGGCGGAAAGTTTCAATGTCGGTGTGGTTAGTGATAAAGAACTGGCAGAAGCTCTAGCTAAAATTGAAAAAGCAACCGCTGGAAAAGGCTATTGGGGACAGTTGGATGTCAGTCCAGCGGAACTCAAGAAATTTGCAAATCGCAAGCTGGTGGCAAAAAGTTTTATGGCTTTTAAAACAGCGTCCATGGTGGGGATTATTACCGATCAAGAAGCACAGGCTTATTACGATAAAAATCGTGTGAAGTTTGGCAGTACTCCTTTTGTAGATTTTAAAGAAAATATCAAAACGTTTCTTGCTCAACAACAAATGGAAGAACGATTGAGAACATGGTTTGAAGTTATTAAGCGCAAATACAAGGTTCGTAACTTTCTTTAAGTCCTATTTATGCATATTGAACAATTGTACACCCCCCATAAGCAAGCCATGAAAAGCCTGATCGAGGAGATTCAACTCGAGCAAGGTCTTTTACCGCAGTTCTATTGGCCTTCAGACCTTTTGGGCGCAGAAATGGCCACAGCAGAGGGGGTGGGTATTTTTGAGGGAGAACGTTTGGCGGGGTTTGTTCTTTATCGGGAAGTTCCTGGGGCCTGGGAGATTTCTCTGGTTGCTTCAAGCCCTCAATTTCGGCGAAAAGGGTACATGGAGAAGCTACTTAAATACTTGATCGACTCAAAGGGTCAGGAGCGGGAATTGTGGCTGGAGGTTCATGAGGCCAATGTATCCGCTCAGAATCTCTATGAAAAACTTGGATTTAGGTTTTCGGGACGTAGACCAAGGTATTATAAAGACGGGGCCACGGCCTTATTGTATTCATGTCCCTAGTCTTCTGAGATAACCCCTTGCACTCTTTAGATTATTTTGTTACATTAGGTTCGTTCGATGGGCCTTCAAGAGGCCCATTTTTTTTTGCCACTGATTTCTATCGAACACGGGCGGTGCTGGCCAGATACGCAAATTTTCGCGTTTGAGCCGGGCACCTTGCTTCAGGTATCCTTTCCGGTACTCCAAGCAAGCATCACTTCATTAGTAAGCTGAACCACCCGTATCGTGGGGTTTTGGCTATTTGCATTTGCGAATGAAGGATACTTGAATGGCAGACAAACAATCTTGGTTGGACAATGTAGAAAAGATCGCAAGCGATGCCGCAACATCGCAGGGTTGTCATCTTTATGACATCGAGTTTGTTGGTATGGGTAAAGGCCGTACTCTTCGCTTGTTCATTGATAAAGATGAAGAGGGCGGGATCAGCTTGGAGGATTGTTCAAACGTCTCCAAGGCTTTGAATGAAGTTTTGGATAAAGATGAAGACTTGATTCCGGGTGGTGCATATACATTGGAAGTTTCAAGCCCAGGTTTGGAACGCCATTTGGTGAAGCCATGGCATTTCCAAAAAGCTGTTGGTAAGAAAGTTTATTTGAAGACGTCTAAAGCTTTAGAAAGCATGGGCGTGACAGATAAAAAATGGAAAGCCGCTAAGACTGTCGAGGACGTGATTGAGTCTGCTGATGATCAAGGCGTGCGTTTCATGATCAAAGATGTCGAGATTAAAATCCCGTACGCGATGATCGAAAAAGCAAAAGTATTATTTGAAGTTAATAAAGGTCAAAAGAAGTAGTTTAGACTGATACACTCCGACGCTGTCGGAGTAGGGGGACAAATGGCTGAAAATATGTTTTCAGATCTTTCCAAGGTGATTGAACAAGTTGGTAAAGATAAAGGGATCGATAAGCAAATTGTTATCGATGCAATCACTCAAGGGATGCTTGTAGCAGCTCGAAAAAAATACGGTACATACCGTGAAATCGAAGCAGCCTACAACGACGAGACTGGCGAAGTTGAGCTTTTTGAGTTCAAGGAAGTTGTGCCTCGTGAAAAATTTGTCGATGAAGAAGTTGAAATTCCGTATGATGAAGCTCAAAAGTTAGATCCAAACGTTCAATTGGACGATTCTATCGGTATTAAAATGGAAGCCCAAGATTTGGGTCGCATTGCAGCTCAAACTGCGAAACAAATAATCATGCAAAAAGTGCGTGATGCAGAACGCTCCATCATCTTCAATGAATTCGAAGAACGTAAAGGTGAGATTGCATCTGGTATCGCTCGTCGCGTAGAAAAAGGTGCAATCGTTGTGGATTTGGGCCGTACTGAAGCGTACATCCCACCTCGTGAACAAATCCCTGGCGAACAATACAAACCAGGTGATCGTATTCAAGGTTACTTGTCAGAAGTTCGTCAAACAACACGTGGTCCGCAAATCATCATGTCTCGCGCTGATGAACGTTATTTGATGAAGCTTTTCGAAATGGAAGTTCCAGAGATCTATGACGGCGTCGTAGAGATCATGGCCGCGGCTCGCGAGCCAGGACAACGTGCGAAAATCGCAGTTCGTTCTAATGACCAAACTGTTGATCCGGTAGGTGCTTGTGTTGGTATGAAGGGTTCTCGTGTACAAAATATCGTACAAGAACTTCGTGGTGAAAAAATCGATATCGTTCCTTGGGATGAAGATATCACACGTTTCGCGTGCAACGCTTTGGCTCCGGCTGAAATTTCTCGCGTATTCTTGGATGACTCTAACCGTGAGATGGAAATCGTTGTTCCAGATTCTCAATTGTCTTTGGCAATCGGTAAACGTGGTCAAAATGTTCGCTTGGCAGCTAAATTGACAACTTGGAAATTGGATATCATTTCTGAATCGTCAGCGGCTTCTCGTACGGCGGAATCCATCTTCAATTTGATGTTGATCCCTGGTATGAACGAAACTATGGCGCAAAATATCTTCCAATCTGGTTTCGGTTCATTCCAATCCGTAGCTCAAGCAAGCGTGCAAGATTTGATGACCATCCCTGGATATGATGATCCAGATAAAGCGGAAAAACTTGCTAAGGAAGCACAAGCTTTGCTTAAAAAGTATGAAACAGATGGTATCCCAGTACCAACTGCGCCATCTGCTGTGAAGGACAACAAAGCTACGGGTTCTGCAAAACAACAGGCCGACGCATTGTTGAAACAAGAGTTGCAAAAATTGAACTCTCAAGAAGCTGAAGAAGAATAAATAATATTGTTACTGTTTTTGGATAGAGAACAACAACGCTACCCCGGCAATAGCCGGGAAGTAAGCAGGGAGATTGAGTGAGTAATCCAAAAGTTTTTGAATTTGCCAAAGAGATCGGGATGACCCCGTTAGCCCTCATGGATAAAATCCGTGAGTGGAATTTGCCTGTGAAATCTCACATGGCAGAACTCGAACCACAAGTTCTTGAGCAAATTAAAGTTAAGCTTGGTGGTGGTGAAAAGACCACTGTAGAAGCCAAGCCCAAAAAAGCTGCAGCTCGTAAAGCGCCAGCAAAGAAAGTCGCTGCTCCGGCAGCAGCTGAAGGTGAAGCGGCAGCCGCTGCCGCTCAAGCCAAAGCCCCGGTAATTCGCCGTAAAAAGGACGAAGCTCCTGTTGAAACCAAGGCGAAGATCATTTCTAAGCCGGAGGTTGTGGCAGAAGAAGAGGCTCCAAAGACAACACGTATCGTTGTTAAAAAGCCTGCTGTCGTTGAAGAAAGTGCGCCTGTGGTTGAAGAAAAGGTTGTTGTGAAGGCAGAGCCGACTCCAGCTCCTGAACCAAAGGTAGAAGCTCCTAAAGTGGAAGCGGCACCGGTCGTTGCAAAAGTGGAAGTGAAGATCGAAGCTCCGGCACCTAAGGTGGAAACGCCGGCGGCTCCTCCGGTAGCGGCTCGTAAAAAAGAAGTTGTTGTAGGAACAAGCGGCGTCGCAAGTTCTTCAACTCCGGCTTCTGCTCCAAAGAGAAATATTATTGGTCGCATGGATTTGTCTCGTGTACAAACTCCTGCGCCACGTCCTCAAGGTGATCGCCCGCAACAAGGTGGTTACCGTCCAGGTGGCAGCGCAGGTGGTGCCGGTGGTGGTTCGGGTGGTGGATACCAAGGAAATCGTCCTGGTGGCTTTAATCGCCCAGCTGGTGGTGCGCCAACGCGTAACATCCGCCCTGGTTTCGTAGCTCAAGCAGCTCCTCCTGAGTTGCCTCCTGTCGAAGGAGCGGGGCACTTCCAAAATAGAGACTTCGACAAACGTAAGCGTTTTGGTACTTCGGCTCCAGCAGCAGGTCCGGCGGGCTTCAATGCAGGGCCAAGTGCGCGTGAGAAAGAAAAAGAAGAAGAAATTAAGGAATTCAACGCTGTTGAATTCCGTAAGCGTGAGATGGTTTTCCAACCTAAAAAGAAAAAAGGAATACTTGATCGCGATGCTATGAAAACTCAAATCACGACAGCTGCAGCTCATAAACGTATTGTTAAAGTTAACAATACAATGAAGTTGACAGACTTGGCGATGGAAATGGGTTTGAAGGCACCACAACTCGTTAAGGCTTTGATGACGAACGGTGTGATGGCCAACATGAACACAGATTTAGATTTCGATACGATCGCATTGATCGTTCCTGAGTTCGGTTGGGAAGCACAAAACGTATTTAAAACGGCCGACGACGTGGCGTCTGAAACGGCGTTTGGTGACTTGGATGCTGATAAAATCACTCGTCCACCGGTTGTGACAATCATGGGTCACGTTGACCACGGTAAAACCTCTTTGCTGGATGCGATTCGTAATGCGGACGTAGCGGCAGGTGAGGCTGGCGGTATCACACAGCATATCGGTGCTTATTCTGTAAAACTCGAAGATGGTTCTTTGATCACGTTCCTAGATACTCCGGGGCATGAGGCCTTCACGGCAATGCGTACTCGTGGTGCGAACGCGACAGATATCGCGGTGATCGTGGTCGCAGCGGATGATGGTATGATGCCGCAAACGCAAGAATCTATTAACCATGCGAAGGCAGCAGGCGTACCAATTATCGTCGCTGTGAATAAGATGGATAAACCGGGTGCGAATCCGGACCGTATCAAACAACAATTAACTGAACTTCAAATCGTCCCAGAAGAGTGGGGTGGTAACACGATCTTCGTGGAAGTTTCAGCGCTTAAGAAAACTGGTTTGAAAGAGCTTCTTGAGCAAATCAAATTGTTGGCTGAAATGGGCGAATTGAAAGCTAATCCGAAGCGTTCGGGCACAGGTCTTGTGATCGAAGCGAAAATGGAAAAAGGCAAAGGACCTGTTGCAACTCTGTTGGTTAAAGACGGAACTGTTGAAGTAGGTCAGTACATCGTTGCAGGCACTATGAAAGGCCGTGTTCGTTCTTTGACGAACGATAAAGGCGAAAGAATCCAATCCGTCGGTCCTGGTTTGCCAGCCGAAGTGTTGGGGCTTGATGGTGTTCCAGCAGCGGGTGATAAGTTCGACGTTGTTAAAGACGAAAGAACTGCTGAAGAGATGTCTACTTTGAGAAAAGAACAAGCGGCGAAAGCGGCGAATGTTCCTGCTCAAAAAATGTCGTTAGATGAGATTTTCTCTAAAGTTAAATCTGGTGACGTTAAAGAACTTGCTATCATCTTGAAAGCGGACGTTCATGGATCTCTTGAGGCCATCAACGGAATGCTTTCTAAATTGGTGACTCCGGAAGTGAAAGTGCGTGTGATCCACGCCGCAGTCGGTGGTATCAATGAGAATGATGTGACTTTGGCGAACACTTCTAAAGGTATCGTTTTGGGTTTCAATGTGCGTCCTGACTTGGGTGCACAAGCTAAAGCGAAGCAATTGGGTGTGGACATCAGAACGTACTCCATCGTTTATGAATTGATTGATCAAATGAAAGCCGCAATGTCCGGTCTTCTAACTCCAGATATGGTTGAAGAAGTTATGGGTCGTGTGGAAGTTCGCAATACCTTCAACGTACCGAAAATCGGCACAATCGCTGGGTGCTTCGTTATTGATGGTAAAGTTCAACGTAACAACTCGATCCGTCTTCTTCGTGAAGATAAGATCATTTACGAAGGTAAGATCTCTTCACTTAAACGTTTCAAAGACGACGCTAAAGAAGTGGCTTCTGGCTACGAATGTGGTATCGGCATTGAAAACTACAACGACGTTAAAGTCGGCGATATGATGGAAGCTTTCGTGAAGAAAGAAGTTGCTCGCGAGTTGGGGCTGTAAATGAAAAATATGGGTGATGGGCGCCGAGTCGCTCGCGTAGAACGAGAAATTCAAAATACCATCGCTCAGTTTTTGATCCGTGGTTTTAAAGTGCCGTTGCCAGGTTTGGTGACGGTGGCTTCTGTTAAAATGCCAGCAGACCTTCGTGCTGCGAAGGTTTATGTCAGTGTTCTTGGTGATGAAAAAACTCAAGGGGAAACGATTGAGCTTTTGCAAGAACGCGCCTTTGAAATTCAAAACTTCATCGGTAAAGAGCTCAAAATGCGCTACTGCCCAAAGCTGACATTCTATGTCGATCATGCGACAGAGCAGGTTTTAAAAGTTGAACGCATCCTTTCGGATCTTGAAGCTGAAAGAAAAGCTAAAGAGCCAAAAACAGAAACTGAATCAGATTCTGATGACGAATAATTCTCAAAATGCAAAATCTACTCCGACGAAGTCGGAGTGTAAGTCGCCTACTCCGACGAAGTCGGAGAGTGATCAATTCCATGGATTGCTGTTAGTCGATAAGCCATCGGGCATTTCCAGTCACGATGTGGTCGCGCGTCTCCGTCGTATTATGGGTACAAGATCTGTAGGCCATTCCGGAACCCTTGATCCTATGGCCTCGGGATTAATGGCTTGCCTTATTAACGAAGGCACCAAGCTTAGCCAATACATCCTTGAAGGGGACAAGGGTTACCGCGTGAAAATCCAGTTCGGTATTCGTACCGATACATTGGATACAACTGGGGAAATCTTAGAAAAAAAAGAAGTTAAAATTGATCGTACGACTTTGCTTGCCGAGGCTATGAAACTTGCCGGTGAAATGGAAGTGGAAGTGCCCATTTATTCGGCGATCAAGGTTCAAGGTAAAAAGCTTTATGAGTACGCCCGGCAGGAAAAAGACGTGGTCATTCCGAAAAAAGTTATGAACTTTTGGGATATCAAGTTTTTGGATATGGGCGAAGACTGGGCTGAATTTGATCTGCGCTGCTCAAAAGGCAGCTATATCCGCACTTGGGTTGATCTTTTAGGCCAAGCTATGGGGTGCGGGGCGGCGATGAGCGCCCTACGTAGGACTTTTTCTTCCCCCTACTACCTGGAGCAAGCGCTGACCCTAGAACAAATTGAGGAGTGTGTAAAAAAAGACACTCCCAGCCAAGCTTTCGTAAAAATGGAGGGGGCTTTGCCGATGGTGAAGCGCATCCGTATTGGTGGTAAAGATCAGGTCCTCTTAGGGAATGGTCAGATTAGCCATGATCTGCGCAGTCAGCTTATAGCTGTTTTTAAGCCCGAATCGGATCAATATGTTCAGATTTTGGCCCAAGATGGAGGGAAACTCCTGGCTATCGTTGGCCTGGAGCCAGGGCGTGGGTTCACCCTGAAAAGGGTATTCAGGTATTAATCGGCGGCAGCCGGCAGAGCTGACGGCTCGATAGAGCCATAAGCTGAAGCAGTACTTGACGGTCCTCGTAGATACAGATAGAAACTAGTCTTCCTGCCCGGATCGACAGCCATGACGACCTGAGGGTGGGGGATTTAAAAACAGCAGAAATGCAAAAACAGGAGACTTTAATGGCAGTCACTAAAGAACAAAAAGCACAGATTGTTAACAAATTTAAAACTGCTGGGTTGGACACTGGTTCCTCTCAAGTTCAAGTTGCTTTGTTGACAGCAAGAATCAACGATTTGACGACTCACTTTTCAAGCCACAAAAAAGACTTTCACGGTCGCCGTGGTCTTGTGACATTGGTTAACCAACGTCGTAAGCTTTTGGATTACTTGCATCGTAAAGATGTAAAAGCATATCAAACTCTTATCAAAGAACTTGATATCCGTAAGTAATCTCATCTTAATAAGATAATAAAGAAGGGGCGAATAGCCCCTTCGACTTTTTAATAAGGAAGCCAGCTGAAAAATCAGACTGACTCCAGGGTGAGCAAGAGTGCGAACCTACTCCGCCTCAATCGGATTTTTGAGATGGCTTCCACAAACGGATGGCGAAGAGGAAAATTCGCTAAATAAGGAGATTGAATGAAAACGACCGTCACTACTTCGGTAGGTGGAAAACAAATCACTATCGAAACTGGCCGTATGGCAAAACAAGCTGATGGAGCAGTGCTTGTTTCTAGCGGTAACAACATGGTTATCGTAACTGCAGTGTCTAGCAAGAAAGCATCTGAGCTAGATTTCTTCCCTCTAACTGTAGAATACATCGAAAAATTTTATGCGACTGGCAAGATTC
>JBLMWG010000045.1:0-13378 GCA_050257115.1 Bacillota bacterium | reverse complement strand
TCATAGTTCGAAAAAAGCACATAATCAAAAGCAAAGCCATTTTCCGCAAAGTATTCTTTAAACCCTTCCCAAATCGTGATGACTTTGGGGGCATAAGCCACAGCACCTAAAATAAATTTTGAGTTTGTTCGTGAGTTCATCCAAACACCGGCATATTGCAAATTGCTTTTCCAATAAAATCAAAAAGGACATCTGAAGTCGGCGCCATGATGCTAGCTGATCGAGCATCCCGGAAAAATTTTTCCAGCTCAAAATCTTTTCTGAAAGCTGCCCCACCGCAAACTCTCATGCAGGTGTCTGTCACTTCAATGGCATGTTCCGCCGCCGCTGCTTTAACTTCCATCACTCTAAGCATAGCATCCGCACGATTTTCTTTCAGAGCAAGCAATGTATCGTTTCTTAAAGTTCGGACCATATCCACTTTAATTTTTGCTTTTGCCAGATAAGCACGGATGGTTGGTAACTCTGCCAAACTCGAGTTGAGATGCTGAAATTTTTGACCAGTCACATGTTGAAGGGTCAGAGAAAAAGCCCCGTCCATGAGTCCCAGAGATGTGGATGCAATCAACGTGCAGAACACTGGCAGAACAGTGCCAATCATAATATCGAAGCCACCACCGTCAGTCCCCAGCAAAGCATTTGCTTCGACCTTCATGTTGTCGCCCTTCATGGGTGCAGAAGCATTTCCACGAAGCCCAAGACCATCAAAAGCTTTTGGACTTGTCAGGCCCACCTGACTTTTCTTCACTAGCCACAAACTTGAGGCTCCCTCTCCCGATGAAGGTTTTGAACTCCATACGTAAGAGTCAGCCTCGACAGCTGTCGTCACCATCGTTTTGGCTCCATTAAGGATAAAACCGTCGTTATGCTTTTCTGCCGTTCCAGTTGGCGCCCAGAAATGACTGCGTGAAGAAGCTTCCGACCAAGCCAAAGTTGAAAGATGATTTCCACTGGCAATTGCTGTGCGAGTAGCCGTGTCACCGAATTTCTCAATCACTGCTGTTGCACAAAAATGCATGGTCAAAACCATCGCCGTGGAAGGACAAGTTTGTGCGATAGTTTCGATGACCTCGGCGGCCTCATTCAGGCCAAGCCCTTGACCGCCAACTTCCTTCGCCGAAATCAGCCCCATAATTCCCGCTTGACCAAACGCCGTCATCGCCGCCCGAGGAAACATAGCGTTCCTGTCTGTGTTTTGAGTTTGAGGGGCTATAACATCAGCAATAATAGATTTGACCGCTTGAAGGTATGTCATGACAATTTCTCCCATTGATATAGAAGTTTTCAGACATGCAGCCTTTAATGTCAATATGAAGTGGTAGCGAAGACTCTTCTTCGAATTACTCCCCACGCCTAGATCTTGCAAACAGTTGCGCCAGGGCCTTACCGACAGGTACAGGTGGTTTTCCCAATAAAATTCGCAGCCAATCTGTTGCCTTCAGATCGCCCTGATAAAAACGCTGAATCACGTCGACCGGAAGTCGATAAAATCTTTGCAGCACCTTATAGCGACTTGCGGGTTCTGCTGCCAAAAATAACATCCGATTTAAAAATAAAAGAAATGATTCTTTCGGGCGCATGCGACGTTCTTGTTCGCGCAAAACACGTTTCCATTCAGATACCGGAAGACGTGCTATCAGATTTACTCTCGCCACCGCCATCGGAAATGTATACCCCGTCACCGGATGAAAAATCTGCGAACAAGCTCCAAGCGCAAGCCCTGCTTGAGCAGAGCGCTCTGATTTAAAAAACGGCAGTGGTAAAGATCCCGACTCCCGGCGATCAATACTCTGGAGTTCCCACCCCTGGGCCGCAATATATTTTTCAATTTCCTGGCCTATCCTTTGGGAATCAATCTCTGGAGAGTTTGAATAATACGTGTCCTCAACCAACAGACTTCGCTCCGACCAAGGCAAAACATAAAAAAATCGATATCCGTCACTTTGAGGTACACGCGCATCTTTTAACAAAGCGTAGTCCATCCCGTGTGGCTTGTGTAAGGTCACGTCCCACCCGACAAATTTTTGATACCCCTGCAAAGTAGTTCGCGAGTTTTGCCATCCTCGAGCATCAATTACTTGCTCACATGTCAAAATACTGCCATCCGCAAGCACAACTTCGGTATCAGTGAAAGACCTCACGGAGGCCTCAAGCCTTATGGAGTCTTCGTAATTTTGAGAAAGGTACGCGGCAAAATCTGACGCACGAATGGCATTATACTCCCGATCAATAAATCGCTCATAATCAGGAAAAGCCACTTTCTGGCGAGACCACTGACGAGAAATAAGATCTTTCAACCAAGTTGCCCCCGCGGGCACATCGGTCGTATGAAAACACCAAGTTTGATGCGAAGAAAGATGCTTCTGTCTTTCAAGCAAGAGCACCCGCATCTGAGGTTGGCAGGACTTCAAGGCATGTAACAGCAGCCCTCCGGCCAAGCCTCCACCAACTATAACGCAATCAAACTTTGTCGTTCTCATCTCTTTAAACATGTTTTACAAATATCTCAGGGTGAGTTAGCAATCAATATATGAATCATTTTGAAAAGTTCGAATCCTACATTCCGTTCGACCTACTGATTCCTCGCAACTTCTTAATTGCGACTCTTGCGGTCACATGTGTGATCTTGTTGCGTTACTTCACCACCACTTTTTTATTTTATTGGGTCTTTTATCGTCACCGCTGGTCATGGAGTTCCCGTCGGCAAATTTATCCAAAACTTCCGAATAAAGACATTCAACTATTTGAAATGAAATGGTCCGCAGTGAGTTCTATTATATTTGGTTTGGCTGGGGTCCTAATGGGAATTTTCTGGCAGCTGGGATGGAGTAAAATCTATTTACGTTTGAATGAATATGGCTGGACCTATTTAGTCTTCAGTGGATTCCTCATCTCTCTTCTTCATGATTTTTACTTCTACCTGACGCATCGTTGGCTGCACACGACCTGGGCTTACAAAAGATTCCACGCCGTTCACCATGCCTCCCTCCATCCTTCTCCGTGGGCTTCCTTTTCCTTTCATCCTGTGGAATCTTTGATTGAAGCCCTTCCACTTCCTTTGATCACACTTTTAATCCCCGTTCATCCGGTGGTGTTAATTATATACCTAACTGTTGCAACGGTCTCGGCTATCATCAATCACCTGGGCTTTGAAGTCCTTCCCCCAGGAACGGCACACCACCCCCTGGGCAAATGGCTGATCTCAGGAACTCATCACGCAGGTCATCATCGTTTCTATAAACATAACTTTGGCTTATTCTATACGATCTGGGATCATATTTTTGGTACCCAGCACCCTGGATATGAAAAACAATTTCAGCAGAACACGGAAGTAAAGCTTGAGTCGTGAAATCTTATTAGCAACGGGGTTGCGCAAATCCTACGGCACGCGCAAAGCTCTTGAAGATGTTAGTATACAAATTTCCTCTTCGGAAATTGTAGCCCTCTTAGGTCCAAATGGTGCCGGCAAAAGCACCACTCTTAAAATCCTCCTCGGACTTCGCTCTGCGGATAGCGGTATCCTAAAAACACCGGAACGGAAAAAAATTGGTTACGTCGCTCAAGAGCTCTCCTTTCCACTTCATCTAAAAGTCATCGAGGTTCTTAAACTGGTAAAGGCCCATTACGACCAGGGACCTTCTTTAAATCAGATCATCCATCGATTTCAGCTCGAAGGATTTCTGCATTGTTTAACAGGCGGTCTCAGCGGCGGAGAAAAAAGACGCCTGGCTCTGGCCTGCTCTTTATTAGGGGCTCCGGATCTTTTGGTCTTGGACGAGCCAACCACCGGCCTCGATGTAGAAGCCCGTATTAATCTGTGGAAGGAAATCCAAGATTACTCGCGCAGAGGTGGAGCTGTTCTTCTGTCGACTCACGATTTAAATGAAGTGTCCCAGATCGCCGACCGAGTCGTTATCATTGATCACGGCAAAGTCCTGTGCGAGGGCCCTGTTCATACGATCACTCGAGATCTCAAAGTAAAAACTCTGCGCTTTCGAGCAAAGGAAGCTCCCATTTCGGCCCATATTATGGAAATGAAAATTGAAGACAGTTTTTATCATGTGCTCACTGAAAATGCTGAGAATTTGTTGCACGATTTGATGACCAAAAGCTATGAGTTTCAAGATTTAGAAGTCTCATCGGCTTCGCTGGAAGAGGCTTTTATCCATATTCGCAAGGTGCACTACAATGGGTAATTATTTTCGTCTTCTCAAAATTCATTCTTATTCCCAAATGCTCGAGCATTTGCGCCAACCGATGTACGTGCTGACAACCTTGGTTTTTCCGGCGATGTTTTTTTGGTTCTTCGGAGTTCCCAATGCTACAACCTCCGAAGCGTCTTTGTTGCTTTTAGGTTCCTTTTCGTGTTTTGCAATATTGGGGGTCGTCTTGTTCCAATTTGCCATTGGGATCGCTCAAGAAAAAAACACACCTTGGTCCCACTACCTAAGCATTTTACCACTTCCGAGTTCATTAAGACTGATACCAAGAGTTTTAAATAGCCTGCTTGTGGCAACAGTGTCAGTCCTTGCTGTTGCGGGCGTCGCCCTACTTTGCACGCCACTTGTTTTTTCGGAAATTCCTTGGGGACGTTTCTTGGGAGCCCTCTTGTGTGGAGCTTTACCGTTTTCTCTCCTTGGGGCTGCTCTAGGATATGCAGTAAATAGCAAATCCATTGTACCTCTGGCTAATCTCGTATATCTGCCACTTTCGTTTGCCGGTGGTTTGTGGATGCCTCCCAATGCATTGCCACCGACAATTCAAGAGATTTCAAAATATCTGCCGACTCGTTACTTCGGAGAGTTCACATGGGCAGCCCTGTTAAATAGGCCGCTTCAATCTGAACATATTTGGGGTCTTTCAAGTTACACTGTGATTTTTCTGGCCATGGCTATCGTCTATTTTAGAAAAAACCAAGAGCAAGAGTTTCATTAACACCTGGGTAGCCTTCACTGAACCACTGCCACCAAGCTAAAATCATAATCAGATGACCGACAAAAATAAAAAAATGGCTCCACATCTCGACGCGATCTGAATATTGAGCTAAGTAGCGATACCAATGAAGTCCCTCATCAATCAAAGAATATACGATACTCAAGCTGACGAGTACCAAAGCCGGAATTCTTAAAAAGACCGGAAAGTGATACGCCAAACACAGCACAATCACACTCGTGATGCCCGCAAAAATCGTGATATGGTGAACCAAAGCCTCGGCCTTTTGCAAAAACTCTTTATAAACCGTACGGTGCCCAATGGTATCAAACGCAATCGCCGTGGAAAAAATAAAGATTCCTAACGGAATATTGTAAACATAGGCCGGGTATTGGACTCCATGAGTATATCCTACCCCAATAAACGCCGTGACCACGGCAAACAATCCGTACATCATCCCGACCCAAAGGACGTAAACAATCCAATCCTTGAAGGAAAACTCTTTCACTCGACTCGCGTAAATCCATGTTTCATACAAAAAACTTGTATTCATTCAAACCTCCACACTTTTTGTGGTGTACGAAATGACGTCTTACCAAGGCGCTCTCGAACCCACAATCCCAGCAGCACCGCTGTAGCTTTACTGATCAATATCAACTTTTCAAGACTCGTGACATAAATTCTTTGATCTAAACCATGCCCGGGGGATGTTCTGATCTTTGCACCAATGAAACTATAAACATAGCCCGCAATCAACACAGCCCAGGCCGAGCGGAAGCTTAAATAAATAAGCCCTTCATAGCCTTCGGCATACAACTCATCAGCCCGTTTCAATAAACGCTCTTGCAATAAGACCACGCTCTTTTGATAAATGGGATTTAACAACTCCCGCTCTGAAATCCCCATTTCGCGAAGCCAATCCATGGGCAGATAAATTCGTCCTCGAGCGAAGTCCTCGGGAATGTCACGACAGATATTAGTTAATTGCATCGCATTCCCCAAAGCCACCGCATGACGAAGAGCTTGATCGGACGTGACTCCCATCACGTGACACATCATCAAGCCAACGACGCCGGCCACACAAAAACAATATTCCTCAAGGTCATTCAATGAGTGATAGCTTCTGCCCATCACATCCATTTCCATTCCACGCAATAAATACAATGGATATTCTTCCGGGATGGAATGCTCCAAAGAAACCTGAGCCAGCCCCCGGAATACGAATGCCGACGACTTACTTCCCAGCTTTAACTGCTCACGCAATTGAGCGAGTCTACTGATTGCTTGGTCTACAGGGACATCATCGATCTGATCGTCACAGTAACGACACCAACTGTACAAACGCCAGGCGGCTTCTTTTTGTTTCTTCGAGAAAAACAAAGAAGCCGCCGAAAAACTCTTAGAGCCCTTGCGGATGGTTTCGCGATGTAACTCGAGGTCAGACATTCAGGTCCTCAAGAATCAAACTTGTTGTGGCCTTGGCCGAGTTTACAACACCGGGGACACCGGCACCTGGATGAGTTCCGGCTCCGACAAAGTACAAACCTTTTACTTTGGAATCTTTGTTATGCTGTCTAAAAAAAGCACTTTGAGTCAATTTTGGCTCTAAAGAAAATGCGGAACCATGATAGGAATTCAACTCGCTGACAAAGTCCTCGGGAGTAAAGATTCTTTGCGTGACGATATTCTCGCGAAGTCCCGGCATGTATTTTTCTTCCATGTACCGTAGAATCTTGTCGGCAAAAACAGGACCCTCTTTTTTCCAATCAATATTCATTTTCCCCAGGTGAGCCACCGGCGCCAATACATAAAAACACTCGTGACCCTCTGGTGCCAAGGATGGATCCGTCAAACTGGGAACATGCAAGTACAAGGAAAAGTCATCCGGCAACGTGCCTTTTTGAAAGATATCTTCTAATAGCCCTTTATAACGTGGGCCGAATAAAACATTGTGATGAGCCAAGTTTGTATATTTGCGATTTGTCCCAAAATAGATAAGGAACAGACTCATGCTGAAACTTTTGTTTTGAAGATCCTTCGTTTGCTTTTTTACCAGAGGTTCATTTTTCAAAAGGTCTTTGTAAGTATGAACCACATCTCCGTTACTCACAGCTGCCGAGCACTCCCAAACTTCTCCATCACGACTGCGGATTCCGCAGACCTCACCATGGGAGGTTAAGATCTGTTCGACTTCTTTTTGATAGACAATTTCGCCCCCCATTTCTTCAAAGTATTTCACCATGGCACGAACTAAGGCCCCCGTTCCACCCCTCGGGAAATACACGCCCCAGTTTCTTTCAAGAAAATGAATCAAGGTATAAATGGAGGATGTGCTAAACGGATTGCCTCCGACGAGCAGGGAATGGAAAGAAAATGCCTGACGGAGATGTTCATCCTTAATAAACTTTGCAACGATGTCGTAGACACTACGGTAGGCTTCAAGCTTCACCAATTGAGGCGCCACCTTCACCATGCTCCAAATATTTAAAAATGGCTTTGCCGCAAGCTTGGTATAGCCTTCATTGAACACTTCTTCAGAATATTTCAAGAATCTTCGATAGCCATTTAAATCCTGAGGTGACTTCCGCTGGATCTGCCCCTCAAGAGAGGAAACATCATTGCTATAATCAAATTTATAACCGTCATCCCAAAGCAAACGATAAAAAGGCATGACCGGCATCATTTCAACATAGTCTGACATTTTTTTACCTTTTAAGGCAAAAAGCTCCTCAAGACACTCCGGAGCTGTGATCACCGTAGGACCGGCATCAAAGGTAAAACCTTTATCTTTGTACACGTAGGCACGACCACCCGGCATGTCTCGCTTTTCATAAATTCGTACTTGATAACCGGCTGCCTGCAAACGAATGGCAGCACTGAGTCCCCCAAATCCACTTCCAATAACAGCAATTTTTTTCTTAGTACGCATGAGCTATTTTCTCCGTCAAAATTAACAATCCCTCTAATGCTTCCGCATTGGAGACTTTCGAGTAGTATGTTTTAAATTCATTAGTAAGATTCTTATGCAAAGCCAAAGCCTTTAACTTTGCTTTATTTTTATAATTGGTGTGTTCCAAAAATTCCTGGAGCAAAGACTCCTGAGGCAACATCGCCACCGCTGATTTGAATTGATTCCACTCAACATCACTCGCATTTTCTGCGATCACGGCCCACAACCAAGACGGCCGGCGCAGCTTCAAGTCTTCAAGAGCCTTCGGATCATCAGCGCCAAAGCGAATATTCCCAAGATCATCAAAGCGCTGCAAGGAAGCTCCCAGCTCCGCACCCAAATGATCCAGCTGTTCCAAATCAACATTCTCATCGGCGACCAGTGCACCGAATTGCATCGCCAGAGCCACTAAGGCGCCACTTTTCATAAGGTGGCTAGCCTCCACGACCTGAGAAACTTCAGCTTTAGGAACACTCAGAAGATCCGCACCTAAATCAAGCGCCTGCCCCTGATGAGCTTTCGCCATCACAATATGCGCGCTCTGCAGAAGTCTTAATTGCAATGGCGCAGACAGAGGCAAACGATGAATACTCTCCAAAGCTTTAAAGTACATCCAGTTTCCGGCATTCAAGGCCTTAGGCATGCCGTACATGCGATGAACTGTGGGGGCCCCGCGCCGTTCAACACTGTTGTCTTGAATGTCATCAATGATTAAGGACCCGGAATGTATCCACTCCAGAACATCACACAAACCTGAAAGAGCCAGAGATTCCTCAACAGTCATTGCCGAGGTTTTATGTAGAGCAAATCCAACTCTCACAAGTTCACTACGGAAATCCTTGCGCGGCCGCGAGAGGAATCCCTCGACGGGAGCATACAGCGAGTCATTCCACACGCGCGAAACGGCATCTACTTGATTCAAAAAAACTCCTTGTTGTGCCTGCGAACTCATGGACGAACATACTCACAAAGAGGAATACGAGACGAAACGCCGCCATCTTGAACGGTCATCAAGAGACTGCATAAATCATAACCTTGTTTTTTCAAATTCTGAGAAATAACCTGAAGGTCAGCCATTGAAATTTCCGGCGTACGAGAAAGTATCCAACCATATTTACGAGTTGGATGCCCAACCACGGCATAACGGTAATCCTTATCCAGATCGATAATCCAGTAATCACCGCCAAACCAGAAAATCCAACCACCCAACTTCACAAATGTGACTTTTAATTTTGCCTTGGATTGATTATCAATAACCTTGGCACGCCCTTCGGAAACAGATCGAGATCCATTCTGCGTCTCACAACTGTTAATCACTTCGATCAGACCGTCACCAAGATCTTTGTATTCTGCGGTCACTCCGCGAACACATTGCTTTTGAAAAGAATGAGGAATTGATGCGACTTCGTACCATTTTCCAACGTATCGAGTCAGATCAACGGAGGGTACAGTCGTCACTTGAGCCTGAGATTTCAGGCTAAATATAGAGAACATAAAGAAAATACCAAATACCAGCGAGCCTTTCATAATGCCTCCTTCGAGCTATATAAATCTATTCATCTTTAGAATTGCCATCCACCTAATTTATCCCATAATCATTAGGTGAATTGCGGGGTCCCTTGAAAACACAAATCATCTCCATCGCCGAAAAAATGTTTTTCAGCAGCGGTTACAAAGCCACATCGCTTCAAGAAATCGCAGACAGCATGCAAATGAAACCGGCCTCGCTGTACTATCATTTTCCTGGCGGCAAAGAAGAGATCTATGTCGAAGTTCTTCGCAATCGTTTAAACCAATACCGCGAACAAGTTCACGCCATGAAAAACGACTGTCCTGACTTGGAAACCTTTCTTAAATCTTTCGCCCATTGGTATATACTTCAACCACCCATGAACATGTCTCTTATTTCACAAATGGATATGCCCCACCTGACGCCTCTTGCGAAACAGACTGTCATGCAATTGGTGTCCTCATCGATTTTTGCACCTTTGAGAGAAACCTTGGCGCAGTCCTCTGACAAACTTAAAGACTTTGAACTCAATCGTCTGGTCGGAATCTATATCTCCCTTTTAAACGGCATGAGTCTTGCCATCAAACAAGGCTATACAGATCCAAAAAATATCGTCGAAGACTTTATCGAAATGATGATGCGCGGGATCCTGAAATCCTCTTCGTGACTATTTAGCTTTCCACAGATCTTCTGCCTCAATCATCATCTTCCAATATGGTGACACGTCCAACGTCACGCCCAGATTTTTCAAGACTGTATATACGCCGCCAAGTTTCCGATGCAAAAACACGAGCTCATGAGGCGGAGGACTGAATTTCAATCTTTCCGATAATTGACGTCCCACTCGTTGTGAATTCAGCGCATGGGACTGATCTGAAAAATCAAAATCCGCCCGGCTTCCATTCGCAGAGAAAAACGGTTTAATGGCTGTCTTCAACATATCTTCGAAAGCCACAAAAGCCTCATGACTTTCGCGAGGATCAATCAAACCAAAATCAATAGCGTGTTTCTTCAAATCGCTGAAATCACCTTCAGCAACCACTCTTAAAAGACGAATGTAATTGCGAATAAATTCCGCCGAATATCTGCGGCTGGCTCCAAAATCCAAAAGCACCAGTTCAGGATTTTGAGTCTGAGAATCGCGTACCAAGAAGTTTGCAAGATTCGAATCGGTTTGCACCAAAGCCCAATGAAAAAATTCGCTGAAGTACAAATCTAAAAATGTATGCGCCATCATTTCTTTTTTAGAAGAACTCAAGGGCTGCTGAATACACTGTCGCAAGGTGAGACCTGACTCGTAACTCATCGCGAGAACTCTTTCGGTTGTCAGCTCAGAAATCACTTCCGGCACAGCACAACGAACTCCCCGAGCAAAAGATAGACTTTGCACGCGCTCCTTGTATTCCTTTTGAAATTCCGCTTCCTTCAAGTAATCCACTTCTTGGCCCAAAAGATGACGAAACTCGGTGAACAAGGGGTCCAAATCCATCTCCCGACCCGTGAGACCACAAAATGCAACCGCCAAGGTTTTTAAAATTTTAATATCGGAGTCTATTGATTCAGCCACTCCTGGATATTGGACCTTAAGTACAATCTCCTGCCCTTGGTATGTCGCCCGATGGACTTGACCAATACTTGCTATTCCCAGAGGGGTTCGCGAAAGATTTTGAAGATTCTTGAACTCAGGCCCAAGCTCCGTGCGCAAAGTTTTTTCAACAATTGCAAAGTCCACAGCATGAGCCGAATTTTGCAATTTACTTAAAATTTCGATAGCTTCTTTGGGGAAATAATCCGTAAGTTCCAGACTTAAAAGTTGCCCCGCCTTCATCGCGGCCCCTTTAAGTTTTGAAAGGCTTTCGGCAATAATCACGGCTTGATCTAACCGCGATGAAAGATTTCCAGAGCGGACTTCTTTAAGTCCCACCTTGGCAGCAAGTTTTGCCAACTCTAAAGAGCGTGAAAATGCCGATGACTTCATAACAATTCCTTCCCGGACTTTATAATGATCTTCAGGTGAAGACCCTCCACCTACCAATCATTACCACCGACGATACCTGCAAAGATCGCCGGATCTTCCGTTTGTTCCAAAGCTAAAAAACCCTGTAGAACAGCTTGCGCAGACTCCGTAAGCACCAATATCGACTTGACTCGGTTTTTATCAACGCCCTGCTCTTCAAGTTTTTCAGCAGACATGGTTAAAATATTTTTTGAAGCCTTCTGCACCTGTTGCAGCATGACCTGCTCACGTTGCTTCAACACATTAGTTATCACCGCTTGTAAATCAGGGTTCGCTTCATAATATACTGTCCCGTGAGGCCCTGTGGCTGCAGGGCGAATAACTTGATACTCAAGCAATTCGCGAATCGCCAAGCTCATGAGCCCCTTGGAAACCGACAAGCGCTCCATCAATTCTGCAGTATCTAAAGATTTTGTCGATGTGTAGAGATGCAACCAAATACGACCATGAATATTTTTAAACCCCCAATAGTTCATAAATTCACCCACCAAGTGTTCTAAGCCTTGAAGGTCATTTGCTATCGAAGTTGATTTCATTTTTTTTCTGGTCGTCATTTTAAATGCCTTTCTGTCATCTCCTACTCAACAACCTTCCACATTCTGTCACGCTGATCCGGACTTAACGAACTTAAGCCGATCCCAAACTCAGTCTTTGTGGTGGAGGAGACCTTACGTACTCCACGCATCATCATGCACATATGCTGAGCCTGGCAAGTGACAAACACCGCCTGAGGATTGACCAAATCAGCAATCGCCTCGGCCACTTCCCGCGTCAAACGCTCCTGAACCTGAAGTCTTCGTGAAAAGACCTCAACCACTCGGGCTAATTTAGAAAGCCCTAGAATTTTATCTCCAGGAAGATAGGCGATTGAAATCTTACCCCAAAAAGGCAACATGTGATGCTCACATAAACTAAAGAACTCAATATCCTTTACAGAAACTAAGCCAGAACCTTCACTTTCAAAAACACCTTCACCAACAACCTGTGCGGCGTCAAAGAGGTAGCCGGACGTGAGCTCTTTCAAAGCTTTTTCGAAACGCTCGGGAGTCCTAAGCAAACCTTCACGTTCTGGGTCCTCGCCCATTTCACGTAAAACCTGATTGATCATATTTTGAGTCGGAGAGCACACCTCAAGTTTCATAGCCGATTTTCTCCTTTAAAAGTAGTTTAACATGTATTAAACTACTTTTCAATACCATTTTTAATAAGATAGGAAACCAGTATGATGTCTAAATATCTTATAATTGGCGCTGGCTATTCCGGCCTTCAGTTGGCCCAGGGCCTGACCGCACTTGAGCCTCACTCGGTTCAGATTATCGAAAAGTCCCGAGGCGTGGGGGGACGCCTGGCAACTCGACGAGATGGCCAATTCACCTTTGATCACGGGGCCCAATTTCTACGCTCTTGCGAATTAAATCACGCTCAGATCAAACATTGGCAAGACGAAGGAATTCTAATTCCCCTGGATTCAAAACTCTTTACTGCATTCGGAGGAATGACTCGCATCGCAAAAGATTTGGCCAAAGATCTGAAAATTGTCTTCGAAAGCAAAGCCAAAAAAATTCACCAATCCGATAGTCTCTGGCATATCCAAGACGAAAATGATGTCACTTTTCAAACAAGCCGACTTGTCTTGTCATGCCCTTTACCGCAGTCTCTCGAACTCCTTAAGAATAGCGATATCCCTCACCCATTATCCTTGGAGGAAATCAAGTATGCCAAGGCGATCGTGTTTCTTATTAGGGACGAGATAAATCAACAACCCCTTGAGGCCTACCGCGAAGTTCGATCGTCGGGGGTATTTTCAGTCGCCTCCCAATTTAAGAAAGGTACCTCTGCCCTACCAGCCTGGACAGTTACAATGACCCCATCATGGAGCGAACAGCATTTTGAAAAAAGCGATACTGAACTCATAGCTTCTGCCCGCGATAAAATCATCACTCAGTTACCGTATGTGCCATTAGATCAG
>JBLMWG010000044.1:0-6282 GCA_050257115.1 Bacillota bacterium | reverse complement strand
GACGATATCCAACGTCGTCCCGCATCCCGATTGCTTTGGCAGTTGGTCAACACAGGGGAACCACTTTATAACGGGGAAGCGATTCGCACCTCAGAACGTGGTGAAGTGCGCATTCAATTTACTGATTCAGATCGCTACTTAGATTTAGAACCAGAATCACTCATCGTCATAAAAAAATCCCAGGGTGAAATCGCCTTGGATTTGATGGAAGGTTCCATTTTCGTCAATGCAAAAGCTGACGAATCCACCACAGCTCCAGGATTAGTTTTGAATTCTAGCAATGGTAAAGTCGATCTTTCTCATGCCTCTGCATCCCTTTCCAAAGGCTCAGGAAACTCCCTTGATGTCCAAGTCTTGGAAGGTAAAGCTTCCTTGCGCGGCAAAGATGGCCAAAGCAAAGAACTGACAAAAGGAAGTTCCGGGGCTTTGGGTGCCAAAGGTGTTGAGTTCGACCGCAACAGCTTGAAAATTCTAAGTCCGACACCGCAAAAGCCATTTGCTATGAATGTCGACGATCCACAACCTGTTCCATTTAAATGGACGGGCTTTCCAGAAAATTCCATCGTGTCACTTCATATGGGAAACACTCGCAAAGACATGAAGGAAGTAATGACTGCAAACCAAGGACACTCCGAGTTGTCGGTAAAAATGCCCTTCGGTCGTCATTTCTGGAAGTTGGTTGCAAAAAATCCAGAAGGCCAAGTTGTTGCCGAGTCTGCAACATATAAAACTGAAATTGTCGCTCGCTACGCACCCACCGTCATTTTCCCGACAGCGGATGCAGAAATTCCAGCTAACACAACTCCTTTCGACATGTCTTTCAAATGGGAAAAAGGCGAAGACACTCGACAAATCACTCTTGACGTTTGGTCCGACCCCGAGCTTAAAAACAAAGTCGCCACCAAGACCTTCTCTACGGAAGACAGCTTTACGCTCCCTGGCCTTCAAGACGGCACTTACTTCTGGAGAATGAGTTCACTCTTCGCCGACTCCGATCGAGCCCTGACAGGCAAATTACAAAAATTTACTATCAAACCAGCGGCTCAGGTTTCCACCCAACCCAAAGTGACTATTCCAATCAATGTGAATTTCACAATGCCGGAAAGCCAATACACTCAGTACTACGTTGAAAAGCCTCAGGTCGGTTTAAATTGGAAGGCTGACAAAACGGAAGACGTTTCTTCCTGGCGCGTTCGCGTTCACGAAGAAAATGAGGATGCCTCTGCAGCCACTCCCATTGAAGTCAAAGACATGAAGCTCTCAACTCCAGTTGCAAAGCCGGGTCGCTATATTGCCTCCATCGAAGCCGTCAATAAAGATGGTGAAGTCATCGGCACATCAACTTCACAACCAGTCACAGTCAGCCCATTGCCGATCTTAAAGGCACCCACATTTATTCCTGACCAAGGTCCTCTTCAAGCCTCTCTGGACGGCCGGATCGAGTTACAATGGAATAAAATCGAAGGTGCAAAAGTATACCAACTGGTCATCAAGAAAAATGGCAAAGAACTTAAACGCACAAATTATCCAAATACCTCGACGGCCCTCCGCAATCTTTTGCCAGGTGAATATGAAGTGGCTATTTCGGCCGTAGATACGTATGGACGTATCAGTGAGGTCGGCCCCTCTCGCAAACTGATTGTACAAGATAAATCTGATGTTAAAGCTCCAACACTTAAAAAGATCAAGGTGAACTAGTGCTGAGACACTTCGCTCTCTTTATTCTGATAACAAGCTTCTTCGCTGCGGGGGTCACTTCGGCTGCTCCGTATCGTCGTCTTGTTAATTTCGAATGGGAGGCCATCGAAAGTGCGAAGTCCTATGAAATCGAACTAACGCAAGTTAAAACAGAAGGCCAAGAAGCAAAGACTTTCAGTTTCAAAGTTAAAGAAGCTGCATGGAATGGTCAACTGAGTCCCGGAAAGTACATGATGAAGTTACGTTCCCATGACTATCGCGGTGTTCCTGGAGAGTGGTCCACACCAAGCGAATTTAATGTGGAACTCGAAACTGTTGTTTTGAAATCTCCGGGCACAAAGTTACGCATGAACAGCAATGAAGACAAAGAAATGTCTGTCGATTTCCAATGGAATCCCGTGGGTGGCGCTGACCAATATCATTTTGAATTGAACTCTGAGGATGGCAAAACCAAAATCTCAGAAAACATTAAAGACACACACTTTACGACAAATATTCCAGTAGCTACTCAATATACTTGGAAGGTCTCTGCATCCAATAGCGAAAACGTTCAAAGTGAAGCTGTTGCCGTCAGTCAATTCACGATCATCGGCAAGGAAGTTGACTCACCAAAAGTCCAAAAGCCTGAATCTGAATTTGTTCGGGAATTAAAGTGGACTCATCCGGAGCATGTAACAGGCTATGATATTTACCTTTTGAAGTTCAATACGGCCTCAAAAAAATGGGAAAAATTTCAAGCCTATCAAGACTATAAAGAAGACTCATTGGCTTTTGATCCCGCATGGGACGGAGGACTCTATCAATTGGTCGTGCGCAGTAATTCAGATCTTCGCCCGCACTCCAAAGTGACTAAAGAGACTTTCAATGTGCGCTCGGGTGATCGCTCCCCGGCTGCTGAATACACGGCGCTGGTTCGTCGCTCTATTGAAAAGCTCGGTGGCTGGTACGCCATCGCAAGCTACTTAATCACCGACATGAAATTTCAAGGTTCAAACCCAGAGAAAAATTCCTCCGTCGCCTATGATGCCCTTGGTGGTACAGGACGCTTCGGGCTTGGTTGGAGCAGTCCAAAAACTCCATGGGGATTCTTGGGAATTATTGATCTAAGTGGTTTTACTTTCAAAGGTACGACCCGCACTTTTGCCTCTGCAGAAATGAATGCCGTCTACAAACGCCCGGTCGGAGACCGTGGTGAAGTTCGTTATCAGGTTGGCGGATTCTATAAAGAATTGCCTGAAACAATTGGCGACCCTTTTACGGGTGCTTCTGAAGATCAAATGATCAGTTCCATCGGACCTCATGCTGGTGCGGAGTACTGGTACTCCCTTACACCGAAATTTGGGATCCAAGTAAATGCTCACCTCTATCTTTCTGCAATAAAGGTCAGCACACCTAACGGTCAGGCGATCAGCCCTACCATGTCAACACAGTTTGGCTTCATGGGAAGCTATCGCTTTAGCCAATCTTTCACGGGTTTAGCTGGATACGCCCGCCGCGAAGACAAAATGTCTTATAAGGCCGTTCCTAGTTCGACAAATTTTGCAACAGATGGCGATGTGAATGAATCCACAATCGTCGGCAATTACCTTAACATCTACGGAGAGTGGAGTTTCTGATGAGAATTCCTATTTCGACAAAACTCATCACGGTGACAATCGTCATCCTGGTTGCTTCAACCGGGGCTATTACTTTTATCTCCTCAAAGTACTTCGAGAAAAAAGCCTCAGAACAAGTCGATATCGCGAATCTTGAGTCCGCAGCGGCCAAGGCTAAAGAGGTCGACAATATCATCGCCTCCTTGGTCGACAAAACTCGCACATCAGGATCTCTGTTGATGAAAGGCGCTTCGGCAAACGAAGATCTTGATTTCAACTTTACTCAAGATAAAAACTTTATTGCCTTAGAAGTTCTGAAACTGAATGGTTCTTCGGTTGAGTCCGTTGCGCGTAAAATCAAAGAAGACGTTTTGAAACCTTATAACCTTACGGGCTCCTACTTTATCAATTTACGTTCTTGGCAGAAGTTTCCAATGCGCTCTGTCGCGGAAGGTAGCATCGAAATCAAAAATGCTACTTACCCGAAGGCTCCCGCAATGATTACCATCGGCATTCCATTGGTAAAGGACGCCCAAGGTAAAATCACCCATATTGTTCTTGCCGACGTAGCACTCGCTCCTTTGGAAAAGCCTTTCACAGATCCTTCTGAACGCACTCAATATCTCATTGATCGCAGTGGTGAATTACTTGCCCACAAGGACGAACAAAAAGCGATGGCTCGCCTTAACATGAGCCAATCCCCTTTCGTAACAAAAGCTCTCGCAACGAAGTCCCCTCAATTCCAAACGAAGTTCATCGATCCAGATTCAGATCAGACCTATTTTGGCGCTTCGGTGAAAACCTCTTACGGCGCAGCGGTGATTTCTCAAACTTCAGAAGCCACAATTCTTGAAGTATCCAACGAAGTAAAACGCCGGGCGATTTTCGTGGCCGGATCTGCGATCTCTATGGCGATCTTCTTTATCTTCTTGTTCTCTATGACCCTCACCTCTCCGATTGAAAAATTGGCCGAGATGATCAATTTGGTCTCTAAAGGTAACTTTGATGTGAAAGCCCGCGCCAAAGTGAAATCCCATGATGAAGTGGGAGACTTGGCTGTAGCCTTTGACCAAATGACCGAGGGCTTAAAAGAACGCGACAAAGTGAAAAGTCTTTTCTCCAAGTTCCACGGATCCTCTGTTGCGGAGGACTTGATTGGAAAAGACATCGGTGTGGGCGGTCAAAGTAAAGACGTTGTCGTCTTTTTCTCTGACATTCGGGGCTTTACAGCCTTTTCAGAAAAACGTTCCCCAGAAGAAGTCGTTGAAATGCTCAATGAATACTTTGGCGTGATGGTTAAAATTATCAACGCCCATGGCGGTGTCGTCGATAAGTTTATCGGTGACGCGATCATGGCTGTCTGGGGTGCTCCTCGCCGTTCAGATAAGGACGCCCACAAAGCCCTGCGTGCCTGCCTTGAAATGCGTAAAGCACTTGAAGAACTCAATGAAAAACGTATTGCTCGCAACCAACCTGCAATCAATATCGGGATGGGCTTGCATGCTGGAACTGCAATTTCGGGAACGATCGGTTCTGATGAGCGCATGGAGTACACTATTATCGGAAACACAGTCAACACGGCGTCTCGCATTGAAGCTTCAACAAAAGCTTTCGGCGCGGATCTTCTAGTGACAGATTCCGTGATCGACAAGGTCGGCGAAGATTTTCGTGTGGAGCTTGCTGGAGCAGCAGAAGTCAAAGGCCGTTCTGAGGCCATCAAAATGTACAAGGTTCGCGCTTACCGCGATACCAACGGCCAATTCGTTGAGGTGAAAACACCTTATTCAGATTACGAAGCCGAATCTGCCGATAAAGTAAAAGTCAAAGCGGCCTAAGCTTTTCTATACTCCGACGTTGCCGGAGTATAGAAAACCAAGCACCTTTTTAGAAGGTCGCTTCTTTTTTCATAATTTGATCTATCGTCATACCGACTTGTGGCTCACCACCGAATACAGTTCCTGTTCTTTTCTTAGTCAGGTGCTCTTTAGCTGTTTGATAAGCCTTCGTTGGTAGTGGAATGTATTGAACTTGTTTTGCCATCTCTGCCGCTTTATCCAAGTAAAACTCAACATATTGTTTTACTTCAGGCTTCTTCATAGAGTCTTGATTTACGTAGATGAAAATAGGACGAGACAATGGGAAGTAAGTACCACCGATAACTGTTTTTTCATCGGGCAAAACAGCTTTCTTGGACGGAGCTTTCTTACCACCAACTACCGCCAACAACTTCAATTTGTCTTTGTTAGTTATGTAGTACGCATAAGGGATATAACCCAACGCACCCTTATTGCTGCTCACACCAGTGACGCGGGTATTATGGTCAACACTTGCCGTATAGTCACCACGGGAAGACTTTGCTTTTTCAACAACAGCCTCAGTGAAGTAATCAAAGGTCCCGTTGTCTGTACTTGCACCATACAAGCTCAATTTCTCTGCAGGCCATTTTGCGTTGACTTGGTTCCAAGTCATCACCTTACCTTGAGCTTCTGGCTCCCACATTTTCTTCAATTCTTGAGTTGTGATTTCGTTAACCCAATTATTTTTTGGATTCACGACGATTGCGATAGCATCAAATGCGATTGGCAATTCAAAGTAGCTTACTTTAGCAGTACGGCACGCAGCCATCTCTTCTTTTGTAATCGGGCGAGACGCATCTTGAATATCAGTTTCAGCTCTGCAAAACTTTTTAAAACCGCCGCCAGTCCCAGAAACACCTACCGTGACTTTTGTCGCACCTTTAGTGAAAGTTTGGAATTCCTCGGATACAGCTTCAGTCACAGGAAACACCGTGCTTGAACCGTCAATTTTGATAAGATTTGCAGCTTTTGCAATTGTTGCGCTCAAGATAAGAGAAGCGATAAGAACTGTTTTCATTTAATAAGTTCCTCCAATAATCCGAACGCTATCAAAGCCCCCAAAGCATGGGCATCTCGAAGTCGTCAAGATTGTGTTAGAACATTGTTAAGATCCGAAAGGTGCCTGCTTCTTT
>JBLMWG010000043.1:0-2874 GCA_050257115.1 Bacillota bacterium | reverse complement strand
GATGGTCGATCTCAAGATGTACCCGGACTTTATCGTCGTGGATGGGGCAGAGGGCGGAACTGGAGCGGCTCCTCTAGAGTTTACCAATTACATTGGGACACCAGGAGTGGATGCCCTGGTGGTGGTTGTTGATACTTTGAGAAAAGCGGGTTTGAAAGAGCAAATCAAAGTCATCGCCACAGGTAAAATCACAACAGCCTTTGATATCGTGAAGCTGCTTTGTATTGGGGCGGATGCGACTTATGCGGCTCGCTCTATGATGTTGGCATTGGGGTGTATACAAGCGCTTCGCTGTAACAACAATAAATGCCCTACGGGAGTTGCCACTCAAGATCCCAATCTTGTGAAAGGTTTGCATGTGCCGACAAAAAGAGAGCGCGTAAAGAACTTCCAGCACGAGACTTTGGAATCAGTTGCCCATATGATTGGAGCAATGGGGGTATCTCACCACAGTGAACTCGGTCGTCATCATTTGCACCGACGTATGGACAATAATTCAATTAAAACCTATTCGGAAATCTATTCTGAAATCTAAGAACTTCGATGAGACAGACCGCTGTGTTATAAGCGGTCTGCCATCAAACGTCACATTTCTAATCGTAAATTAAACTGCTCTTTCCTCCAAATTCCTATGTCGAGGTTGCTGCTAAGAGGCACCCCTATGGAAGGCCTTTTAGCAAATGATGAGATTGATTTTGGCATCGGAAATAGCCGGGATTAATTTTGGATCAAATCAAACATAAGCAGAAGCACACATCAAGGAGGATGATATGCGCAATCGAATCATATTATTTTTGATAGCTCTTGCCGTTGGAGGAGCTTTTCCAACAAGAGCAATCGCTGAGATTGAGGATCCAGGCTCAGGGCAGGTTTCTCCAAAACATGAAGACCCCGGAGCACCCGGATGGACCGATTGGTCAAGTATTGGTGGCGTGGGAACATCAGATCCGGCGTCCTGCTCTCGAGGAGGCTTTAGAACATTCGTCGTCGTACGAGGTACAGACAACGCTTTGTGGTTTCGCCAGTGGTCAGGGACTTCGTGGTCACCCTGGTTTTCACTCGGTGGATTTCTCACCTCTTCACCAGCAGTTGCATGCTGGGGGCCCAACAGAATTGATGTCTTTGTGCGTGGGGGCGACAGCGGTCTGTGGCAACGCACCTACTCTGGCGGCTCGTGGAAACCCTGGCAAAGCTTAGGAGGTTTTCTGACTTCGGGGCCCGCAGCAGCGACATGGTCTGCAGGACGCCTGGATGTTTTTGGCAGTGGAGCTGATGGTGCCCTCTGGCACAAATGGTACTCCGCAGGTGTCTGGTCGTCCTGGGAATCTTTAGGTGGGGTTCTTACTTCAGATCCAGGAGCCGTGTCTTGGGGGCCAGGACGCATTGATGTCTTTGTTCGAGGTACAGACAATGCTCTTTGGCACAAATGGTTCAGTGGTGGCTGGTCGGGATGGGAGTCTCTCGGCGGGGGATTGTCATCCGCTCCCGATGTTGCATCGTGGGGGAATGGACGTTTGGACGTTTTCGTTCGAGGTACAGACAATGCTCTTTGGCACAAATGGTTCAGTGGTGGCTGGTCAGGATGGGAATCACTCGGCGGGGGATTGTCATCTGGTCCTGGTGCGAGTTCCTCCGCATCAAACCACGTCCTGGTTTTTGTGAAAGGCTTGGACAATGCTATCTGGTTCCGTTCTTATAAATAAATGCACAAAGGTGGCCGTTATTTTCATAACGGCCACCTTCTTTTCAGCTATTACTCTTCCCACTTCATTCCATGGCGTTCCATCATAGGACAGTTTTCGCCTCCCATATCATGGCAGGTTGTTCTCATTTCCGCACGACAGTCTTTCATTGTTTTGGTAGAGCGCAGGCAAGCCGCCATATTCTCATGCATCTTTGCCATGTTCTCTCTTTGCTCAGTAGTCCATTCGACTTTAGACGCTTTTGTTGTCTTATCTTTCGCGGCAAAAGCTGCAGGCGATGTGAACGTGAAAATGACAAGAGTGGATAAGATTAAATTTTTCATAAGGGATTCCTTTCGTTTGTTTGCCTCCATACTAAACAGCAATGATTAAAAGAAAAGTTGCAAAAAGGTCCTGTGGGAAAAAGCAGTTTTTAGGATGTTGGATTGGGAAAGAACATTTTATGAATCTAAAATATGTGAGCACACACTTTAAAAAAAAGTAACATCACATGCTTTGTCTGGGAACTTATACTTCGTACTCAAACAACCAAAAGGAGTATCTTATGGCAAATTTTCCAGATCTTTGGAGAGCAAATCGTTTAGCAAGCCCGTTCCGAGAATTCACTCGCTATCAAGACAGAATGGATCGCCTGATGAATGAATTAATAGGAACGCGCTCAGAGGAAGGCACTCTGGGGCTTGATTTCGCTCCGTCCTGTGAAATTTCAGAAGAAGATCGCAATTTTTTGTTAAAGGCGGACTTGCCTGGAGTGAAGAAAGAAAACGTCAAAGTTGAAGTCGATGGGGATCGACTTACGATTCGCGCAGAACGTAAAGAGGAAAAGGAAGAAAAATCAAAAAAAAGATACCTTTCTGAAATCTCATATGGCTCCTATGTCCGTAGCTTCACTTTGCCGCAGGCTATTGACGAGAAAAAAGTGGAGGCGAAGTTTGAGGATGGAGTTTTGCTGGTAACAGTCCCTAAAGCAGAGACCTCCAAAGCGAAACAGATATCCATCCATTAAAGAAAATCAAGATATTCGGTTTTTACAAAAGGCAGACAGTGATCTGCCTTTTGTTTTGGATTGCAAACTGGCCCCTCAGAGTGTGGTCTCCAAGTGTGCTTTTAAAAGGCAGTGAGAGGTAAGGAACAAAGTACGTCCGTCCTGTGAACGCTGAATTCCGCGCAT
>JBLMWG010000042.1:0-29553 GCA_050257115.1 Bacillota bacterium | reverse complement strand
TTCCCATTAAATAACATAACAGATTTTGAAACTCGTCGGATCAACTTTACCTTCCGCTATGTACCCGATGAACACATTGTTCCATTCAGAAAGCTTTCCATCGAAGCCCAGGAAGATGTTTTGGAATACATGAAAAAGCTGGCTGAGAAATCCCCGCATTTTGCAGCTCAACTTAACACTGGTGTTTAATAAACTGCGCCGCCCTCTCCGCCAAGGCAGATATGGTCAGCAAGGGATTGACTCCTAAGGACGTTGCAATCACAGAGCCATCCATCACATAAAGCCCCTCGTGCAAAGATCCGTCTCGTTGAAACACCTGCCCGACGTGATTAACAACCCCTTGCTCAACATTTTGTCCCATCACGCAACCACCCAGCGGATGAACAGTTACTAAGTTTTTCCCACTGATGATCATACTTCGTGGATTCATCACAAAATCTCCGTCTAACGCTTGGGACTGCCTTTTCATTTCCCGGTCTATCATCGGAAACACTGGGTCACTCAGAACTTCTGGCCAGTGCACTCGCACACGATTCTTGCCATCTAAAAAAAGGCTTCCATCTGCCCGATCGTGACCCATGCCAAGATAGACCATGGAATGATTCAAGGCGCCCTTCTCGATATCCTTTGAAAGGGTCAAATCCCGCAAAACACGAAGCATCCGCCAGCGCGACTGTTTCAATTTTGCCCCAGCCATCGCCAACCTTAACGGGCCAGCTACCGCCCCCGGAAAGGTTCCCTCCTCAATTAAAAATCTTTCTGACAGATTTCGACCCTCGCGATAGTCGGCAATACCATAAATAACGGCTCCCGCTTTCATATTGACACGGACTTCACTGGCAGAGGAAAAACCAATCGCATCGGTTCTGTAGGCAGTATTGAAAGACAAACCCAACACATCCCCATTGGCAGAAAACCTTTTCCCCAATTGATCAGAAAAGTCGAATTCTGCTGTGCGCGACTTCATCAACAGCCCCGCAGAACCCATCGTTCCCGCTGAAATGATAACAGTGCGGGCCTCAATTACTTTGCGATACTTTACTTTGTCTTCACTTATAACATCACAGTGAATTCGATAGCCCTGGGAAAGTTTCTCGATGTGATCTACGGAAATGCGTGTATAGATTTCTGCTCCGTGGGATTTCGCCAGAGGCAGATAGTTCATGTTCAAAGTGTTTTTTGCCCCAGTATTACAACCGGCACAGCAGTTGCCACACTGAATGCACCGTGGTTGCTGGACTCCGAGGAAGGGCTTATGCCCATATAAATTCACGGCAATCGAAGCATATTCAAATTTTTGTTTTAACTTTTCCGTCGCATACCTGTGAACCGCCACTTTCGCATTTTCAAGACGTCGCGGATCAAAACGTTGCGCACGCAAACTCTCTTTAACCAACGAAAAATATTTACGCATTTCACCGGTTTGAAAGGCAGCGACGATTTCATCAGGCCATAAGCCTCGACGGAAAGTATCGGTATCTGGTTCAATGATCACCCCTGCATTAATTAATGAAGTTCCCCCTAGCCCATTGCCCGTCAAGACATCCATTTCATGATTCAAATGAAAATCAAATAACCCCAAGGGGTTTCGATGTGTTCGTACGTCCTCGATAAAATGCTTCAAGGTTTCAGCAAAACTACCTGGAGGACGCTCGGGACCACGTTCGAGCAATGCCAAACTTCTCCCCTCTGCCAATCGGGCCGCCATGACCGACCCACCATATCCCGAGCCAACAACCACGACGTCATATGAATCTTTCAGGTTCGAAGATGAGTTTGCTAGTTTGCGATAGTGCACATTCACCGGTAGATGTTGAACAATCGGCTCCGCCGATGAGAGTGGAGGTGAGAGAACTCCCGCAGCTCCTAAAGTAATTCCTGCTTTTAAAAAACTTCTTCGCGAAACACCCATGGGCTCCCCCAGAAAAGAAGAGCGCATCATCCAAACAAAGGGAAAAGCTCTTTGGGCGTTATGCTAAATCTCAATAACGCAGAGGTTCGCAAAAAAAGAAGCAGGCACCTTTTAAAGGGCGACGGGCCAGGAGATTTGCAGATGAGACTTACCAGCCTCTTGCTGGACACGCACTTGCAGATTTTGATTCAGCCAACGTACAATCATTTCTTTTTCAGAGGAACTTAAGATTGGGTTCAAAAAACGGAAATCAAATTCCGACAAAGGCAAACTCAAGTTCATGGACTTCTCGTTGCCCTTAGCATTGATCAATTTAATTTCAACATTCACAAAGTTTTTCTTCCGTCCCGGTTCGTCGACTTCAAATTGGGTCGCGACGGGACCCGAGCTCAACACACTTTTCCACTCACTGTCGACCAGTTCGAAGCTAAGGGACTGCTGCTTCAGTTCGAATTGTGGTGAATGTGACAAAATATAAGACTGAAGCATAGAGCTTATAAACTTCCAGTCATACGCAACCGGCAAGGTGCAATGAAAACCTTCTGCAAACTCCACGACGCGGATATTTTTTGAAGCAATTTTCATTTGTTTATTCAAGATCTGTTGCGAATTCAAACCATAGGGAACGAGAGCATCCTGAGTCGTTGCCCAAATCATCACCGGTTCCTGCACATCCTGATAGGACTTCCAGAAATCATTAATGGCCCAGAAATCTTCGCCGTCTTTCATTCCTGGGGGCAGCTTCACCGCCGACATGTAGGACAAGCCGCCATGATAAGTTCTTGCCACCTCAGAGACAGCTTTGTTCAAAAACTTGAAGCTGTCGTACTGAACCATTCCCGGCATTTTTTCTTCAAGACCACCCAGACGACGACGCCCCCAGATATCAACTAAGGCAGACTTCACTCCACTTTGCGTTAGCCCTTCCATGGTTGGCTTTAAATTCACGACCGGGCACATAGCCATAAAGCTTTGGATCAAAGGATGCCCTGGAGTCGAGTTGTATTTATTCAATAACGAGGAAAACAAAACACCATGACCGCCCAAACTCATTCCAAAGACATGAACACTGTCCACCAAACGCGAAAGGGGCTCCGTTGGATTTTTCAGTAACTGAGCCAGCAGAATATTCTGAATGCCTTCATCATAACCACCAAAAGAAAACTGATTGTTATTGGCAATGAAGTCTCCGCTGGTCATGTTCTCAACTACCAAAACATTGAACGGAGATTGTTCGAATAGCATCATCAACCAAGCCCGCTCTGGCCGGAAGTCCTCGATACTCGAAAAGATCCCTGTACGCAAAATGACGAAAGGACGGCGTTTAAAATCACCCTTAAGAGCCAACAAACCTTTCAATTTTACGTTGCCCGGCAAGTTTATAACCACACGACGTAAAAACGGATGCTCCTGAGGGTTGTAGGCTATACTCAGCATACGGCGAGCATTAAACAATACTCCCTTATCCCCAGTCTCAAGGTCGTTTTGGCACTCCTGGAGGTACTTTTGCACAAGACCCCCTTGAAATTGAACCGAAGCCGCGACGCGCGGGTCACGCATACGACTTCCCCAAACTTGGGAATCGCACTTTTCAGAAAGCCTTTTCCCAGCCCCCGTCGGAGTCCAGCCCAGGATACTTTGGAACAGAAAATTTAAAACCGCTGGATAACGCCCGGGTGCATCGGCCAAAATGGGGTTGTCAACTGAAGGAAACCAAACCCGTGGGCTCTGGAACTGTTCCATAAAGGTTTGTTGAGGCATCGTTGCACTAACTGCGTTAGCAAACGACGAGGATAAAATAAGGATGAGAGAGAGAATGCACGACCGAAGCATGGCTTATTGTGGTCAAAAAGAACCACCGAGTCATCACCTTTTTCCCGAGTGACACTGAGTATTTACTTCATTAAACTACCACCGTGTATTTTTAAGGAGACACATTTACATGGATCAACATATTGAGCCCCTTTATGACGGGCCATTGTTCAGAAACGCTATTCAAACTCTAGATGAGTCGGCAAAAATTATTAACTGTGACCCAAACGTCCTTGAGCGTCTTAAACGCCCTCGTCGTTGCATCACTGTTTCTGTTCCAGTTCGTATGGATGACTACTCAGTGAAAGTATTCACTGGTTATCGCGTTCAGTATTCTCCAACGTTGGGCCCCTATAAAGGCGGTATCCGTTATCACCAAAACGTGGACCTTCAAGAAGTTGTCGGTCTTGCCGCTTTGATGACTTTCAAAAACTCTGTTCTTGGTTTGCCTTTGGGTGGAGCAAAAGGTGGTATCACTGTTGATCCAACCAAATTGTCTCGCACTGAAAAGCAAAACCTAACTCGTCGTTATGCTTCTGAAATTGGCCCCTTCGTTGGCCCGACTAAAGATATCCCGGCTCCAGACGTGGGCACTGATCCACAAACAATGGCTTGGTTCATGGACACTTACTCTCAAGAGCAAGGTGGCTTTGCACAACCGGGTGTTGTTACTGGTAAACCAGTTGAAATCGGCGGTTCTCTGGGTCGTAACCATGCGACTGGCTTAGGTGTTGTTTACGTTGCAGAGAAAGCTTTCGAAGTTTGCAAAATGAACATGAAGGGCGCAACTATTGCGATCCAAGGTTTCGGCAACGTAGGCTCTTTCGCTGCCAAATTTGCTCATGAACGTGGCGCACGTATCGTTGCTGTCTCTGACGTTTCTGGTGGTATCTTCAATGGTGATGGCCTTGATATCCCTGAGGTTCTTGAGTACGTCAAAGCTCACAAATTCTTGAAGGGCTACCCTAAAGCAACTCCAATCAGCAATGAAGATTTGCTTGAAGTAAAATGTGATGCTTTATTCCCGTGCGCTCTTGAAAATCAAATCGATACTCACAACGCTGAAAAAATCCAAGCGAAAATCATCGTTGAAGGTGCAAACGGTCCCATCACAAATGCAGCGACAAAAATTCTTTCTAAACGTGGCGTATTCATCGCTCCAGACGTTATCGCTAACGGCGGTGGCGTAATCGTTTCTTACTTTGAATGGGTTCAAGACACGATGGCCTTGTTCTGGGACGAAGATGAAGTGAATGGTCGTTTGAAAACGATCATCACAAAAGCTTTCGACAAAGGTTACTCTATGGCGAAAGAGAAAAACGTAGATATGAGATCTGCTGCAATGGCGGTTTCTGTTCAACGCCTTGAGAAAGCGATGCTTCTCAGAGGTTTATACCCTCGCTAGGCCCTACTCCGGCAACGCCGGAGTGTAAACCAGTTTCAAAGAGGTGGGCCGCAAAGCTCACCTCTTTTTTGTTTTTTGGAGCCCTTTACTATGCGCCCTTGGCTTCTTTTACCACCATACCTAGCTCACGATTTAACTTCTTTTGCCTTGCCTCTTATTTCACTTTTACACGGCAAGAAAACTCCCCAGTGGCATAGCTTTACTTGGAGAGATTTGACCTTCGCTAATCCCTTGGGAATTGCCGGTGGAGTTGATAAAAATGCCGATCATTTGGAAGACTGGTGGAAGCTTGGCTGTGGCTTTGTGGAAATTGGCACAGTCACTCCCCTTCCTCAGAAGCCAAACCCTGGTAAGATCATGGATCGCGACCTCCGCTTGCAAGCAATGTGGAATAAAATGGGCTTCCCCAGCCATGGTGCTGACGAAGTGTTTTTCAATCTCCAAGAGTATGCCCCGAATTTTCGGACTCCCGTTTTTGTTAACATTGGCAAGAACCGCAGCACCCCCAATGCTCAGGCCGTAAATGACTACCTTTCCCTTGTAGATAAGTTCCGTCCCTTTGCCGATGCCTTTGTCGTCAATATTTCAAGCCCCAATACTCAAGGGCTCCGCGAGCTGCAAAAGAAAGAGAATCTGCGTAATTTACTCGGACCCATTTTAGAGCGCGTGTCACACTTTGAACCCACACCGGTTTTAGTAAAGCTGAGTCCGGACATGGGTGACGAGGGACTTGCAGAAGCCGTACAAAACTGCCAAGAGGTTGGCGTAGACGGCTTCGTGCTAACAAACACGACTCTCTCAAGACCGAAAAATTGTCATTTTCCCAATGAAGGCGGGCTTTCTGGGGCCCCACTGAAGGAGCTTTCACAACGCGCATTGCAAATTGCTGTTCAAACTTTGGGCAAAAACCGCGATGGAATGCTAATAGTTAGTGCTGGTGGAATAATGAGTCCCGATGATGTCTTTGAAAGATTGCAAATGGGCGCAGATCTTGTTCAAATTTACTCTGCACTCGTGTTTCATGGACCCGGTTTTTTCCACGAAGTGGCAAGAAGGTATAATGACAGAAGATAGCAACGTTGCAGTTAAACCAAGAAAATCAAAGATCCGCAAGGGTCATTGGATTCCGGTTGTGGCTGGCTTTCTCCGCAAAGATGGGAAGATCTTGGTGGGTCAACGTCCCGAGAACAACTCCTTAGCCGGCCAATGGGAGTTCCCTGGCGGTAAAATCGAAAGCGGCGAGACTCCAGAGCAAGCGCTGGCTCGTGAATTAAACGAAGAGCTCGGTATTGAAGCGGAAGTGGGCGATTTGAAGCTTGCTTGCAGCCATTCCTACGGAGAGGTAGGGATTCTCATTTTATTTTATGAAATTCTATACTGGAAGGGCGAACCCCGCGCCAAACATCACATGATGTTGGAATGGATTCATCCAGAAGAACTTAAACACCGAAACATTCCCGAAGCGAATCGCAAAATCCTCGACAGGATTTACAAAGCACTGGGACTTGAATGGCGAAAATAATACTGGTTAGTAAACATCTCCATGCAACGACTTGGCAACTTGCCCAATCTTTGCGTGCTCAACAACATGAAGTCGTTGTTTTGACCAGTCGCCACGAAGAACCTCCTGAAAATACCAGTGACATCGAGTTGATGACCTATTTCAAAAAGTGGAATGTTTTGGAAGGCCTGCGTATCATCCCCGGTCTTTTTGGTTTACAGCCTCAAATTTTACATTTGGTTTTAGATGAAGACCGCATGAATGCCGCACAGATCGTGCTTTCGACCTTCGCAAAATCCCATCCAGCCTGCATCTTGACGACGTCATTGCTAGATATTCGCAGAGGTCTGCGTAAAACAAATCCCGTCCGTTACTTGATTGAGGAAAGCGACATCATCACCTGCCCCACAATCGAAACCTTGGGACAATTACGCGGCCTGAATGTCCGATCCCCCAATCAAGGCCGGGGTATTCTGGCTCCCGCCTTAGATTTTAAATATAAAAATATCCTCGATACTTTTGTGGATGAAAGCGAGGCGCAACTTCTCGCCGACCTTCCTACCCAGAAATACATCGCCGTCCCCTTCCGAGAGGAACGCTTCGATCCAGAATCCGACAGTTTTCAGCGTGTTCGCATCTTAGCGCAAAAATACAAAGTGGCGCTGTGGGGAAGTTATTCCCATTGGTCTTTACGCGATCGCAAACGCTTTGCTGCCTGGATGGAAAAGCACCATTGCGGAAGCTCTTGGATTGTGACCGGGACGTTATCTCCGCATCTTTCCCATATTTTGCTGGAAAAATCCGCAGCCTTCATAATCGCAGGGCAAAAGTTTACCCCCTTAGAAATGACGGAATACTTTAGACGGGCGATTCAAGCACAAGCCACCTTAATCCTGGACTCTCGTCAAACCAGTGTTCATGCAGATTTGTGGAAAAATGCCATCAACTGCTGGGTTTTGAATACACATCACATCCAAAGAGACCTGGTGAAGCTGCTCTCTCGTCCTCAGTTGCAACTGCCTGAGACACTTTCTGAAGAGGCCGCTCAAAAGAGCCACCTGGTGGACTCTTCCATCAACGAACTGAATCGTCTTTATAATCGGGCCTTGGCATCTTTGCGATAGTCTTTTAGGCTATCTTATATGTTTAAGTCCAAGTCGCCACTTCCGGAAACTCTAAATATTTGTATGACGTCGCAACGCTTTCCAATTTTAAGTCGAGCGACAGATCATGGTTTTTTGTGGCCGATCGCCCGAGGCTTAGCCCGCGAGGGACATAAGGTCACGGTGATCTCTGCGACGTCTCCGCAAAAAAAATCAGAAATCACTCGCGATGGCGTGCGCGTTTATTATCTTCACGATGGCGAAAAAAACTTATCACATATGAACTTTCAGTTGGCCGTCCGCCAAAAGTTCATACAACTTCATCGCGAAAATCCTTTTCATATTGTTCATAGCATTGACAGATCAGGATATCGCATTGGCAACCGCAAAAAGGATTTCAACATCGCGATGGCCTATGATGTGGAAGCCACACAGATGTCACAACTTTTTGCCATCTTAGCAATGAAGCAAGACACATTGAGCAGCCTCCTGACCACCGGACTGGCAACGACGTACAAGTTTTTGACAACTTATTATGGCGGCGACCGCCAGTTACTTTCTACTGCCGATGGTATCTTCGTAACTAATCCCCAACAAAAAATCATTTTGGAAAGATATTATCTGTACCCTGATTTTCATACGTACACGGTTCCTTATGGAATTGAATTAGGGGATTTAACTCCAAAAGAAAAATCCCTTGAACTGCGAAAAAAGCTAGGCTTACCGGAAAATTCTCATGTGGCCGTTTCTATCAGTGACATGACGGAAATCCAAGAGTTGCAGCCGCTCCTTCAAGCCTTTGAAAAAGTCGCGATCAAAAAACCGAACAGCTACCTCATTATTGTCGGTAACGGTCCGAAATTTAAAGAAGTGGAATATCAAACTCTGAATTTGGCCTTGGGAAATCGGGTGATTTTAACCGGCGCAGTCCCGGCCAATGAAATCGAAGACTATATTGTGTTGGGGGATGTTTTTGTGAATATGGGGTCACGCTCCACAGGCTTTGAACCATCAACTTTGGAAGCCATGGCTCAAAAGAAGGTGGTTATGGGATCTGAAGTGTCCCCGATCGCCAACATCATCGAAGATGGGCGCGATGGATTCCTTTTGCGGCCAGCGGACGTGGATTCTATGAGCAATCTTTTGGTTGAGATCTTTTCAGGTACCATGCCTGCGGACGAAATCGGCGAAAGAGCCCGCCAACGGGTCGTTGACCTCTTTGATACAGCCAAAATGGTCCAGACAACGCTTGATGCCTACCGTAAAATCCTTCTCAACACAGGAATGTATAAGAAGCATTGAGTTAAACCCTTGAAAAGTGGTAGTCAGGCACGATGCCTTCTGTATAATCGGGAGTGTTATCAATACTTTATATATGCCTTCGACGGTGTTTGTGTTCTAAAGGAACTAGAAGATGACAAAAGCGGATTTAATAAATTTGATCTCTGAAAAAGCTGGTATCACTCGTGTAAAAGCAGAGACCGTTGTGAACACAATTTTTGACTCTATGGTTGAAGCACTTATGCGTGATGACCGTATTGAAATCCGTGGCTTTGGTTCTTTTGTGAATCGCCAGTACGGTGCCTACAAAGGACGCAACCCTCGCACGGGCGAAATTATCAACGTCGAAGAAAAGAAGCTACCGTTCTTCAAAGTCGGTAAAGAGCTTAAAGAAGATATTAACGGAAAAGAAGAATAATTCCGCTCTGCCGGAAATAAAAAAGGGACCCTCAAGGTCCCTTTTTTTGTTTCTAAATTTATGCTCAAGATTATTTAGGAAACAAAAATAAGTCAGCGATCCTTTCCTGCCCCGTCAGAGCCATAAAAACTCGCTCAACCCCGACGGCAATTCCACCGCTGGGTGGCATTCCGGCATCCAAACATTGAAAAAACTCCGTATCAAGTTGAATGGGCTCTTTACCTGACTCCGCTTTTTTCTGCAGATCTTCGGCAGAACGTAAGCGCTGCACCTGGGGATCATTCAATTCGTGGAATGCATTGGCCAACTCCAGCCCCTTCCAGTAAACCTCAAAACGATCTCCCCAACCATCTGGTGTGAGTCGAGCCAAAGCCGCCTGATAAGGAGGATATTTTTCGACGAAAACCAGGTCGTCCCCATGAAGCTGAGATTCGATGTTTTCCATGAAAATCAGAAAGAAATAGTCATCAATACTTTCCGCACTTCTGACATCGACATCCATCTTTTCAGCAAGAGCCTTCAAATCTTCTTTACTGGTCTGTGGAGTCAGATTGAAGTCACAATGAATCTTAAATAGTTCCGCAACAGAAAAGCTTAAAATATTTCGCGGCGGAGCGACCTTCATTTGCTTTGCTAGATATTGAATCAATGCCACCACATCTTTTTTGATGCTCTTTAAAGAGTCGTAAGCTCGATACCACTCTAACATCAAAAATTCGGGTTGATGGCGCTCAGTGACTTCTCCGTTACGAAAACATGGAGCCACTTCAAAGATCTTTTCCGCTCCTAGCGCTAACGCCTTTTTCAAATGCAATTCGGGGCTGGTCGGTAAGAACAATTTTTCCTTGCGGGACCCCACCTTGAGCTCTGTAGAAAACACGTCTAGAGAAGGTTCTGTGCCTGGACAAACCACAAGGCTTGGTGTGCGCACCTCAATAAAACTTTGCGCTCGAAAAAAACCACGCAGATTTTCCAAATAATGATTCCACTGATTCAAAACGTCGACGTTGTATTTTCTATTCGGTAACGGCGCCTTTTGCGGCGCCAGCAAGATCAACTCCATCGCCGACTTAACAGCAACCACGTCCCCTTCCACCAAAAACTGAGAATAAGCAGGAGGGATTGTGAACAGAATCACATGACTTTGATGATCGCGTTGGATCGTGAGTTTTAATGAACCATCCTCGAGATTTTCGATGCGATAGATGCGTCCTGCAACTTTACAGTCAGCAGGCATTTCCGGATAGGGTGACCAAATTGTTTGAAGATAAGTATTTCTGTCCAAAGCTCTGCCACTTTAGCGGCAAAGCCCCTGATCGCGCAAGCTCACAAGATGAGAAAGGATGGCATCAATGTCATCGGCCCCATACAAAACCCGCTCTCCGGCGAAGATCCGATGTTTCACCCACTGTCCATTGAAAATGCCTTCGCTATTCAATGCACATTGCTGCTTTTCAGGAACCGCAGCCTTAGCTGGCGACCAGCTAGCAAGTAACGTCAATAACAAAGAAGTGGCGATGGCTAGAAAAACTCTCATGGGTTCCTTTCCGACTTTGCCTTAATGGCATCGTCTTGAATCTGCCTTTCCTCTAAAGCAAATTCGTTGCCACTCTTTTTGGGTTCCTTTCGACACTTTTTTTCGATTGGCCTTGGATCTAAGAGGGGTTTAGGGTTCCCCAGAAGCCCGCTTTGCTCGGACAGTCCTCGCTCGTTGAGGTCAGTTTGCACCAGCGACGTTTTCGGACTCGATTTTGTACCCTTTTCATTCAGGGACTTCGGAGCTACGGAACTCGCACCTCAATTGAGATCTGGGCTTAGCCCTGTTTGAAAATTCTCTCAGGATGGCAAGAACTTAGAAAAACGAGTCAACTTTTTGAGTTTTCCCATTCTTGCCAAAGAAAATGACATCTCACTTATTATGACGCTCAGCCAAATCCTCTATCCCTCCTGGGTTTTCCCATGAAAATCTCATCCCCTTTTGGGTTTGAAAGGAGCTGGGTACCGGGCTTCAGCCGTTGCGTGCGAGTTCCGCAGCTCTGAAAACCCGAGTAAAAACCCAAGACAATATCGAACCCCAAAACCAAATACAAAGCCCAAGAAAAACAAGAGCGAGGACTGTCCGAGCAAAGTGGCGGCTGAAGCCCGGTACCCAGCTCCTTTTAAATCCAAAAGGGAACCAAGAATAACCAACAAAACCCAAGGGAAAAGGTTGAGTTTAAGGAAACAAAAAGCTACAGGAAAGGACGATAGATAAGGGAGAAAAAATGGTTGATTTACATAAGGCCGTCGCAAGTTTTCGTGACTCCGTAGACTGGCTTCAACTCCGTCTGGTCAATGAGAAAACCACATCCCGTTCCGTTCGTGACGAAAAGCCTGATTACAATCGCGTGTCCTTCGATCATGGTTTGATGATTGAAGTTTTAGTAAACGGCCACTTTGGTTATGCCGGGACTTCTGATTTAACTCAATCTGGTGTCCAACGGGCATTTCAAAATGCAACTCAAATGGCTCGTCACGCTTCTGCTTTCAAGGTGCATGATTTTTCCTTAGCTCAACGCCCAACGGCTCAGGGGCGTTACAACTCGCCTGTGACTCGTCCGATGGATTCTATTTCTGCCAAAGAAATTTCTGATATTTTTGTCGATGCGACTCGAGCCATGAAGATCTCTGATAAAATTGTCTCTCGTTATGCGACGACGATGATTGTGGAGTCTGAGTTCACGGCAATCAGTTCTTCAGGTTCTGATGTGCATCAAAAGTTTTCTATCGTCAGTACGGATTTTTCTGTTTCTGCTGTTGATGGCAATGAAACCCAGACTCGTTCCGACAATGGCGGCCTTGCTCGCTGTTTGCAAGTCGGTGCGGAAATTTTCGATCGTAACGCTATTCTGGAACGTTCACAAAAAATCTCGGCAGAAGCCTTAGAGCTTTTAAGAGCGGAAAACTGCCCTTCCGAAACTTTGGATCTGTTAATAGCTCCGGATCAAATGACTTTGCAAGTTCACGAGTCCATCGGTCATCCTTTGGAATACGATCGCATCTTAGGTGACGAACGCAACTATGCTGGCTGGAGCTTTGTGAAGCCTGAAGATTTCGGAACGCTTCAATACGGTTCAAAATTGATGAACGTAACATTTGATCCAACAATTCCAGATGCATTAGCGTCTTATGCATTTGACGACTCTGGAGCAAAGGCCACAAAAGAATTCTTAATTAAAGACGGTGTGTTGATGCGCGGTCTGGGCAGCTTGGAGTCCCAAGCTCGCTTGAACCTTCCTGGTGTCGCGAATGCTCGTTCTTCTTCTTGGAATCGTGCTCCGATTGATCGCATGGCTAACATCAATCTGGAAGCAGGAACAACCAAACTTGAAGACATGATTGCCTCTGTAGAACGCGGCGTTTTCATGATGGCCAATAAATCTTGGTCAATTGACGACTACCGCAATAAGTTCCAATTCGGCTGCGAATACGCAAAGTTGATTGAAAACGGCAAGATAACCAAAACACTTAAAAACCCAAACTATCGCGGCACAACTGTGAAGTTCTGGAATGCTCTGAAGGCTGTCAGTGCTAACCGTGAAACATATGGATCCCCTTATTGTGGAAAAGGTGAGCCGAACCAAGTGATTCGCGTGGGCCACACAACTCCGTACTGCTTGTTCGGTAACATGGAAGTATTTGGAGCTTAATTATGAAGTTTATTGAAAACACCAAAGCAAATTTTAATGAAGTTGCAGACCATATCTTGGACAACCTTCAAGGAAATGAAGAGGCCACGATCAACTTACACGGTGAAGAGTCCGTCTTTGTTCGTTTTAACAACAACAAAGTCCGCCAAAACACCAGCGTTGAACAAAGATCCTTGAATCTGCTTTTGCAAAAAAATGGCAAAACCGCAAACATCAACTTTTCTATCACAGGTATCGCTGCGGAAGATAAAAAACGCGCCGATTTGTGGTTGGCAGAAGCACGCAAAGAATGCGATTTGCTTCCAGAGGATCCTTACCAAGTGCCCATGCAAAACAATGGCACCAGCGACAGCACCATTTCTGGCAAGCTGCTTTCCGCTGAAGAGCTTTTCACTGAAATCACAAAGCCCGCTCAGGGCAGTGATCTAGCTGGCCTTTACAGTGCAGGTCCGTTGATTTCAGCGAATAAAAACTCGAAGGGCCAAAGTCACTGTTTTACCAACGAGTCCTTTTTCATGGACTACTCCCTGTACCTTGGCGAGAAGGCTGTCAAAGGCGTCTATGCCGGCACACACTGGAATCAAAACGACTACGTCGCCAACTTGGCACAAACCAAAAATCAGTTGTCGCTGATGAATCGTCCAAAGAAGACACTTCAACCTGGAGCTTATAAGACATATCTGGCTCCTGGGGCTGTTGCGGAACTTTCCACAATGTTTTCGTGGGGCTCTTTGAGTTTTGCGAATTACAAACAAGGTCTCAGTTCTTTGCAAAAGCTGGCTGATAAGGAAAAGTCTTTTTCAAAACTATTTTCTTTACGTGAAAATTTCGGCATGGGCTTTACTCCCCGCTTCAACGGCTTAGGGGAAGTCGCTCCTGAAACCTTAGAGCTAATCACAGAAGGTCAAATGAAGAACTTCTTGATCTCTTCTCGTTCCGCAAAAGAATATGGTGCCAAGGCCAACGCAGCAGAATCCTGGGAGGGCCCACGCGCGATGGAAATCCTGCCTGGTTCTTTGAAAAAGGAAAACATCCTGAAAGAACTTGGCACAGGACTTTATTTGTCCAACTTACATTACTTGAATTGGTCAGATCGTTTGAATGCACGTATCACGGGGATGACTCGATATGCGTGCTTTTGGGTGGAAAACGGAGAAATCGTCGCTCCGATCGCAGATCTGCGCTTTGATGAAAACTTGTATGACTGCTTGGGTGAAAATCTATTGGCAGTAACAGACTTCCAAGAAGTGGACCCAAATGTGTCCACTTACGACAACCGCGGGTTCGGTGGCAAAAAGCTTCCAGGGCTCTTGATCAAAGATTTTAAATTTACTCTCTAAATAAAGGGTTCGTTATGGTTACATATTTAGTTCATTTCACAGTTCAGCATGAAGCATATAATGAGTACGTAGAGTTCCTTAAATCCGAACACATCAATGATGTTTTGGCCGTACCGGGCTTTATCAGCGCGGATCTTTGCTTGCGCAAAGGGGGCTCGATGGAATCTTCGAGTAAGGAAATCCGCGTGATTTACAAAGTAAAAGACGAAGATCACATCAAGGCTTATATTAGTGATTTCGCTATGAAATTGAGAGAAAAAGCTCTAAATAAGTTCCCCGGCAAGTTTTCAAGTCACCGCGAAGTCTGGTTGGACACAGTTAGTTTTACGTTAAAATAAAATCATAGACTTTTAATTATGCGACCATAGGTGTATGGTTGGGCTAAAGGAGACTTTTATGGCATCTGATGCATTCCAAAAAATCTTGGGGAATCTTTCCAAAAACAAGAGCGTTCAAAACCTTCTTGAGAACTTCGAAATGTTAAGCGACGAAATCAAAAAACGTGAAGAAGCTATCAAAGGTAAATTTGATCAAAAGAAAGATCAAAAGATCGAGCAAGCTTGGGAAAAATACCAAGAGATCGTCAAGGTGCTTAGTGCTTCTGAAGAAAAACTTGAAAAAGAAGTAAACAGCACGATCGCCAAAATTAAAAAATCTGCCGATGATCTGGAAAAAAACATCGCGGCTGCAAAAAAGAAGGCGTTGGCGCAAAAGCAAAAGCTTGAAAAAGTGCTTTTCAAAAAATCAATGAAAACGACTAAGACAACTGCAGGAAAAACAGTTCGTAAAACAGCAAAGGCAGCTCCAGTCAAAACGACGAAGAAGAAGGTAGCTCGCAAGGCTACTAAAAAAACAACTCGTAAAGCCTAGTAAAAAATGGACAGGCCAGTTAACAAGAAAAACTCTGCTTAACTGGCCTTGATAGTCTGAACTAAATTCAATTATTTCTGAGTCAGGATTTTCCCTTTAACTGGTGCAAACCAGTAATCGACAACCGTTCCCTCATGAACTTTCCCCTTACGGATATATTTGAAGGTGCTGAACTGTTTTGCTTCAGCTCTTTCACCAACGGCGTAAGTCGTTGAACCATCATATTTCAAAGAGATGCTTTTTATTTTCTTATAAAGTGGTATTAGCTCTTTGGCCGTGCTGATGCCATCGCCATTATCATACCACAACTTAAGCTTCTTAAACTCAGCATCTTTTTCGTCGATCACACCATCACTGTTGCTATCGAATTTTCTGAGGGCCTCAAAGCCATTTTCTACACCCGCACTGTTACCGAAAAGCTCATTCGAAGTTGTAATCTTGCCATCATTGTTGGCGTCATAAACAATGAATGCGCCTGAACTGCCCTTTTCAGGCCAATAACTTTTTGAAAGTGGGCTCAGCGGAAAATCAACTTCTGCGGTGAACTGTGGTCGCTTATCGTCAAAAAACACCATCAATGGAGAATAATATCCATCGCAAAAACCAACTTGCCCCGGGATATCCACTTTGATGTCGTAGGTCTTCATATCACGGGAAATAGACTTACGCACTGTCGCAGCCAAGGGACCTGTTTTTGCGATGTAGTCCGCTGGATTCCCATTAATATGACACTTAGGGCAACGTACCGCAAACTGAGCATTTGCTATCGGATCAACGACTTGCGAGAACTGAATACTTTGGATGGCGAATTTTGAACCAACGACAACACTTCCATTGGAATCCGTCGTCACTTTCAAATCAGATGGAATAGCGACGCGGATGGTATTCACTGCCGACTGCACCACCATACTCGAGTAGCCGCCGTTATTGACAACATCCACAGAAGGACCCGCGTCCAGTAGAATAGTGGCCGGATATTTCAGCTCGATATCCTTAGGGGCACCATTGTCCACTGCATGAATCTTAATTGTGATCTCAGACAAAGGAGATACTGGATTTGACACGTTTCGAAGATTCGTACCGAAACATTTATGCGAAATATTAAAAACTATATCATTACTATCCGAAGATGCGGTCTGGCCGCCAAATACCACATTAGCAAACCCCGCAGATCCAACTCGAGGATTAATCGAAGACTGCTCGGCGGAAAAAGACGTTGATGATGCCAACATGGCCATAGACCACGTTAAGAGCATTGCTCTAGATTTATTCATAACATCCCCCATTTTATTCTTTTTCAACTTTCTCAATCTTATAATCAATAATCGAACTGGTCGCAGAACTTCTCATAAAGGTTAATGAGATAACTCCGGTCGCCAAAAGATTTCCTTCAGGAAATTTTTCACCATCATAGACGGAACGATAGACCGAAACCTTTTTGTCCCTTCGAGTTTTCAGATAATACTTAACGACGTACACTTTTTTTAACCTCACCAAAGGATTACCCCCTCCCACCGCGGGAATATTCCTTAAAAAATAGTCTTCATCAGTTACCACTTCATTTGGATAAAGTGGATTCGTGTAGTTAATCACCGGTATCTGGATCTTTTGCAATTTCAGGCCAGGATCCGTAGTCCCTTTTCTCAAGATTCCAAGATAAATTGGCGATCTAGCTGGTGTCGTATAATCCAATCCCGTTGCAGTCACTCTGCGAAAGCTTGCAGGAGAATCCAGCATAATTGTGTTACCACTTTGCCAAAGATCCCCACTGTCCTTTGTTTTCTTAGTAACAATATCGTCCTTATTGAGTGACACAAAAGTTAATGGAGCCGCAGCGTTCGAAGCCGAGGGTTGAGGACCCACATTGTATGCCTTTTCAGGAGCATAAAGCATTGACGCCGCCTCAAGGGCATCCACAATAAATATAAATTCATTTTTATCAGGCCACAAAGTAACAGTTCTACTACCCCTGTCAGTTTGATCCTGCATATCAGTGATATAGTCAAAAAAGTTGAATCCCCGATCATCTCTCATGGAAATATTATTAAAAGATGAAGACGACGCCTTGAAGTCATGAACTAACATCCGCTCCAACAGCAAGACATCTGTTGAAATAGACAAGTCCTCTTCCAATGTCTTCGTACTTTTATTTGCCATCACAAAGAAAGAGGCAACACAAAGAGCGACAGCAGCAAGCATCCCTATGCCGACCAATAATTCTGTTAATGAAAAACCTTTGTTATTTAGCTTTCTCATTGCACATTCACCACAAATTCATAGTCAACGTAGCCAAATTCAGCCGGGTTTGTCGTTCCCTTTTTTGTCGCCCAATCTTTATGACTAAAACGCAAGGTCACGAGATAAATTCCATAGTAACCTTCGTAAGATTGAATGACGTATCCGTATCTTCCAGGACAGCTTGAACAATCACTTGCTCTGACTTGAAGACCATTGCCCCAAGCCATCGGGAGCGTCCCCAAGTCCAGACGTTCCGCGTTTGTTTTGGAGTTGTCATAACTCAATTGGTACATTTTTAAGTTTGGACGAATGCTTTCAATGATGTCGTTGATCTGCTTATTCAAAATACGATCATCATCCGTATTCATACGCAGCTTCTGCATCGCTACAATTCCCCCGATAAAAGAGGACGACACAATGGCAATCAATAGAAAGCCAATTAAGCCTTCCACGATCGTGAATCCGGCATTACTCGAGCGAGCACTCTTAAGCTTTTTCATATGCCTGACTCCCTGTAAACCTCAAGTGTATAGTAGTTACCTAAGCTGTTCTTACATACAGTTGCTGTACTTGATGAGCTAATCAACCCACAGTCAGGATCGACGGAAGTCCAACGGAATGGGTCCGCCCTAAGACGCAAAGCCATTGCATTACACTGTTGCGCATTGATTCTATCAATTAACGCTGGACGAGGATGCCAGATTGGGGTGCGTGAAAGATTATTACAGCTGCCACCACCGGCTGCTTTCAGTACTCCTGCATTTCTCAACAGATATGTAGCCTCTGGATGGAATATACTCTGCCATCGAATACCCGCGACATAGGCGCTATCATCGATGGTCATTCCGTTGGTGACGATGAATGTGCCAACAATCGTTAGTGGGTTGGTTCTAGCTTTGATCGTCAAATGTTCACAGTTCAAAAATCCAGCAACAAAATTTGCAGTACTTTCGATGATGCAATCCCTAACGATGGATTTGATCACAAAAGCAGGAACCGCCCCACCCGCTGTGGAGGCATTGGTATTATTAAATACATAATTGGTTCGGGACTCATAAGAGTTTGTGAAGGACCAAGAAAGGTTTGAAACATCCGCGAAACTACTCTCCCATCCCACCGTGGCAAATGAGCTATAATCAACTGTTTTACAAACTTCATCATAGTTCACATACAGATCTACTGCACCTGCGCTAAGTTTGTCTGCTCCATACATATCACGCAGTCCGTTGGCAGAAACCAACCTTCCATTAATCCATTTTAAATCAACTCTACCTTTGTTTAACTCACGCGCAAGAACCACTGAATCTCGATAGCTTGTGAAAGCGGTATAAGATACGTCGAAAGCTTCAAGCTCCAGCGTAACATCTAATTTTTTTCCAGACTCATTGATAAGCCACTCGGGATTTTGCGTTTTTAAAGTCAATTCACGATAAGATCCGTTGATAGTACCAAAGTCTCCTGTTCGTCCAATATAACGATCCAAACTAAGAGTGAGAGTCGCTTGCTGCTTATTCATACTCTTGGCATCATCAAGACTTTTTTCCAAACTCGCACTTTTTGATTCTAAGTTTTGCAGATCGTTCTTATAACTCTCTAAGAGATTTTTCTTATTTCTAATGTCATTCTTAAGATTGTCATATTTATCTTCCAAAGCACTAATAGTCGACTGTGGTGAGTTCTTTTGCTTTTCAGCATCAATGCTATCTTTAATACTGCTAAGCTGAGCTTGCATATTTTCGATGTCACTTTTTAGCTGTGAAATTTTATTTTGATCTTGAGCAATCGCTTGATTATTCTGATTGATGCTATTTGTATAAAGATCTATCAACGGTTGTACGTTGGATTCCGTTTTTAAAATTGTACTGCCATTTTCAGGAATAACCCCAGAAACAGTCAGACCACCAATTTTTAATTTATATCCCAAAGAAGCCCCATTTGAACTTTGGGTGTATTTGGAATCGAGCAGACCAAGCCCCGCACTTCCACTTTTGGTACTTGTTACCGGAGGTAAAGTTCCTGACTGAGCTGTAAATTTATTATAATCAGTCAGCTTTAGACGATACGAATATTGATTATTGTTATTCGAAGCCAAGTCGCCCAAAAGAAGACTATTATTGGTTGCCCCTAACAATGAATTTGCCGCTGTATTCGCAATACACTTCTTAAGTTTTTCTGAATCGATAGTGGAGCTTGCGGTGCGCGCTCCAGAAAGGAACTCCAAACCCAGGTCTTTTTTTCCGTCGACTTCAACACCGCCTTCGAATCCACCAAACTGAGTGATATCGCTCCAATAGGAGCTGCCAGTCCCACCACTCAACTGAGGAACAAATCCTTTACCATCACGTCTCAAAAGACCAGCCCCTACATAGACTTTTTCCTTAAAGGTGACTGGCGTATAAGTTCCGGTGGCAGTACTTGAGGGCAAGTAGATATCGTTATTCACGAAAACAGGACTGTTAAATACCAACCCACCCTTGCTGAGAGCTGCTGACTTCGAGCTAAAGTTTTTAAAAAAGGCATCACCTTTTCCAGCTGAAGACAAGGAAGCTCGGTCCAGATATAAATTATTAGCCAAGATAAGAGCAAAGCTACCCACTTCACGAGGGTAAACACCAACATAGGATGTCGCTGTCAATTTTGAAGATCCAATTGTAACCACTTCGCCGGAGGAATTTAAAAGACTCACATCGACTCGTAAGTAAACTTCATCACCATAGCGAGGCAAGGTCGCGCTATTATCCACGGCAATAATAATTTTAATCTTCTGAACTCGTGAATCCATCTTCTGAAAAATTTTATAGACAGGGTTGCTCGTGGTGATGTCTGAAACTGCCAAAACGTATTCGATTTTGTCGATCTTAGCTTGGCTCCAGTTAGGAACACCCAGAAGCTTTAAATAGTTCACGGACTCTTCTGTCATCAAGATGCGATCCACGGATCTCGGGTGCAGGGCAATTTGAGTTGCGCTGGCTCCGCAGGGCTCCGGAGTCCATGCTGCAGAAAAACACCATTTTTGCTTAATACCAACAAGCGTGTAGTCCAATACCGAGTGCACAGCTAAGCGGGCAGAAATCAAATTTGAGTTACGAACTGCTTGTTTTCGATAGTCAATAATTCGTGGGGCTAAAAAATATAAAGCGGCAGCAGTAACTGCAATTGCAATCATGGCTTGCAGAAAAACGCTTCCCTTTTGTCCCAACAGAAACTGGCGACTAAGTGGTAATTGATTGGTTTTCATAGGTTTCTTATCGGAATGAAACAAGGTGCACTTTACTAAGAAATTTCCTGTATCTCGATTTATATCGAGTTTGCCAGTCTCATTTTGAAATTTACTTAAATTTGAACTCTCTGCCGCTCAAGTTGTTTCAAATTGAACTTCCCGAAATTCACATTTATTATGATCGTCTGATGAAAATCTGTCGATTTCTGCTGAAACATTCGATTCTTTTTATACTCACTCTAGCTGTTACAGGCTTCGTCTTTTTGGGTATCGTTTCGTTTTTTGCTGTTGATCAACTTCAGAGTGCCCCAAAAAACTCGGAACACAATTTAAATGCCGTACTTAAAATAGGAAAAAGCTACCTTTCGGAACTTTCGACCTTTGATTCTTTACATCAAACTTTGGAACACAAGCAGATGCCTCCAGTGTGCTCCACGCTTTGCAACCCTGTCGTTATAAACCAAGGACAACTTATTACCGAGCGAACTCCTTATTTAGAGTCCTACTATAAGGTGAATGGCACCAACTCTTTTAAGGACCCCCTGTTCAGATTTAAACTCGAGCAAATGTCTGCAGTTTCTAAAGCTATCCCCACGGACCTTCGAGAGGTTTTTACGGATATCTTGGAAGAAAATCCTAAACAAAGTAAACTTCAACTCGCACTCAGACTTGAAGCCGCCATTCTCACGGCCCTCCCCTCGCTGCCTCAACATTACGAGACCTTCCGAGAGGAATCCAATCGGCTCACCCTGGTTCGAGCCTGGATGAAAGCCTGCCGAGTCGGTGGAAATGCGAAGAAGATCTCTCAGGAATGTCGCACCGAATTTCCCTAAGAATAGAGACTGGGGTGAAGCTCCCCCGGTGGATTTCTCTCCAAAAAATCAAAAATCAGCGTAAAATCAGCATATTGCTTCGCATTAGCGACCTTGCTGTGACCTGCAAAGCTTTAATCACGAGAAGGCATATGCTAGTCTCTCGACCGTTATTGAGGTGCACATGAAAATCGAAAATTTATCCCCTAGAAATGAATTCATCGCTCGCCATATCGGTCCGAACGATTCAGACATCCAAGACATGTTGAAGTTTTTGGGTTTCGCAAGCCTTGAAGAACTTGCTGACAAAGTCATTCCTTCCCAAATTCGTACTCAACACAGCTTTGAGGGTGTCGGCCCGGGCATTTCTGAAAATGGTCTTTTGAATCATCTGAAGAAAATGCTTTCTAAAAACAAGGTTTTTAAAAACTACATCGGCATGGGCTTCCACGACACAATCACACCAACGATCATTCAAAGAAATATCTTTGAAAACCCAGTGTGGTACACCGCTTACACTCCTTACCAGGCGGAGATCGCTCAAGGTCGTCTTGAAGCCCTATTGAACTTCCAAACAATGGTGGCTGATTTGACGGGCATGGAAATCTCCAACTCCTCTTTGCTTGACGAAGGAACGGCGGCCGCAGAAGCAATGTTCATGGCTCACGCACTTTGCAAAACAAAAGCAAATGCGTTTGTTGTTTCAAATAAAATGCACCCTCATGTGATCGAAGTTCTTGGCACTCGTGCTGAGCCTTTGAATCTTGAAATGATCGTCACCGATCCAGCGACATATGATTTTTCTAAGCCCGTGTTCGCGGTGTTCTTCCAATACCCTGACACTGAAGGTGCCGTAGAGGACTACTCTGCCCTGACAAACAAATATCAAACTCAAGGCGCCCATGTTGTGGCCTCCGTGGATTTGCTGGCGATGACATTGCTCACTCCTCCGGGCGAATGGGGTGCTGATATTGTTGTCGGTAACTCTCAGCGTTTCGGTGTACCACTAGGTTACGGCGGTCCTCATGCAGCGTTCTTGGCGACTAAAGATGCTTACAAGCGCATGATGCCAGGTCGTCTTGTGGGCGTATCGGTGGATTCTCAAGGTAAACCGGCTTTACGTTTGGCTTTGCAAACTCGTGAACAACATATCCGTCGTGAGAAAGCGACTTCGAATATTTGCACAGCGCAAGTTCTTTTGGCGAACATGGCTTCCATGTATGCCGTTTACCATGGCCCACAAGGTCTTAAGAAAATCGCAATGCGCGTGAATCGTTTGACTGGCATCTTGGCTGATGGTTTGGCAAAAATTGGTTACAATGTTTCTAAAGGAAGCTTCTTTGATACAATCACAGTGACAACCGATAAAGTTCCAACGGTGATCGCTGAAGCTGAAAAGCTCGAGATGAACTTCCGTGTAATCGATAACAAAACAGTCGGTATCTCTTTGAATGAGACAACAACGACGGAAGATGTTGAAACTATCTGGATGGCATTCAACGGCGGCAAAAAGGCAGCCTTCGACTGTCATTCAATCGATGATACATTGAAAATGGAAATTCCAGCAAACCTGGCTCGTAAGTCAGCATTCCTGACAAACCCTGTTTTCAACTCTCACCATTCTGAGACGGAACTTCTTCGTTACATCCATCATTTGCAAAACAAAGATATCACGTTGACTCATTCAATGATTCCACTTGGATCTTGCACAATGAAATTGAATGCAACAACAGAGCTTGTACCTGTGTCATGGCCAGAAATCGGCAAATTGCATCCGTTTGCACCAGTGGCGCAAACGCAAGGCTTGATCGACATGATCAAGGACCTTGAAGCGAAACTTTGCGATATTACAGGCTTTGCTGCCGTAAGCTTGCAACCAAATGCCGGTTCTCAAGGTGAGTACTCGGGGCTATTGGTTATTCGTAAATATCACCGCTCTCGAAATCAAGCGCACAGAAATATCTGCTTAATCCCATCTTCTGCGCATGGTACAAATCCAGCATCTGCAGCACTTGCCGGTATGCAAGTTGTGGTTGTTAACTGCGATGAGCTAGGGAACGTGGAAATTGGCGACTTGAAAGCAAAAGCCGAACAGCACAAAGACAACTTAGCTGCGTTGATGATCACGTACCCATCCACACATGGGGTGTACGAAGAAGGCATCAAAGAAATCTGCGATATTGTTCATGCAAACGGCGGTCAAGTGTACATGGACGGCGCGAACATGAATGCCTTGGTTGGTATGTGCCGTCCAGGTAATTTCGGTGCTGACGTTTCTCACATGAACTTGCACAAAACATTTGCGATCCCTCACGGTGGTGGTGGTCCGGGTGTGGGTCCAATCGGCGTAGCTGCTCACTTGAAAGAATTCTTACCGAAGCATTCGCTTATCGCTGAAGCAGGTCCTGCGAATGGTATCAGTGCGACGACATCTGCTCCTTGGGGCAGTGCCTCGATCCTTCCAATCTCTTGGGCTTACATCACAATGATGGGTGCGCAGGGTTTGCGTAAGGCGACTTTGGTCTCTATCTTGTCAGCGAACTACATCGCGAAAAAATTGGAGCACGCTTACCCAGTTCTTTACAAAGGTAAGAGTGGTTATGTCGCTCACGAATGTATCATCGACCTACGTGATCTTAAGAAAACATCAGGCATTGACGTAACGGATGCAGCAAAGCGATTGATCGACTATGGTTTCCACGCTCCAACAATGAGCTTCCCAGTGGCAGGAACATTGATGATCGAACCAACTGAATCTGAGCCAAAACAAGAGCTTGAGCGCTTTATCGATGCGATGTTGTCCATCCGTAAAGAGATCGAAGCTGTAGAAAATGGCAAAATGGACAAAGAAAACAACGCTTTGAAAAACTCTCCGCACACAGCGCAGATGTTGATGAAACCGGAGTGGAATCATCCATACTCTCGCGAAGAAGCGGCTTATCCAATCGATTGGTTGCGCACGAACAAGTTCTGGCCCGTTGTCGGCCGCGTTGACAACGCATACGGCGACAGACACCTAATCTGCTCCTGCCCATCCATCGAAGAATACAAATAGGTACGCCGTACCTATTTGACACGCCCTGCGTTGAGGACCCATGAAACGTGTTTTACTGATTCGACTTGATAAAATCGGCGACCTGATCTCCACCATGTGTGTGGATCAGGCGGATTTTTTAAAAGACGCGGAAGTAAAATGGGTTATCTCTAAAGGCTTAGGGTTTGTCCCTGACAATGCCTCGCCTCAACGCTCCTACATTGAACTTTCCAAAGAAGACTGGAAAAATTCTCTTAAAACCCTTGTACAATTTATCCGCGAGTTTAAACCTGACGTTGCTGTGAGCTTTCAAGCTCCATGGTGGGTCAGCTATGCACTATGGATGGAAGGGGTCAAAGTTCGTGCAGGAGTAAAATCCCAGTGGCACAGCTTTTTGTTTTTAAATAAAGGTCTGCGCCAACGTCGTAGTTTAGCTGTTCAACATGAAGCGGATTACAACATGGATTTACTACGCTTTGCTTTGGGAGAATCAAAAAAGTCTGCAACGCCAATCTTGAAACTTACAGCCCCGACCAATCCTGAATTGCTGGCTAAATACCAACTTACTCCCCAGGAATACGTAGTTGTTCACGCAGGAATGGCTGGCTCCGCGCTAAATTGGCCCACAGTTCGTTATATTGATTTGATTGAAAAAGTTACGGCGACGACTCCCGTCGTTTTAACGGGAACCCCTGCCGATGAACCTTTTTTAAAAGACATCAAAGCGCACTTTCAAAAGAATCCAAAGGTTTTGATCTTACAGAACCTCCTAAAACCCGCAGAACTCTTTACCGTTTTGAAAAATGCCAAAGCCCTCGTCGTCCCGAGTACAGGTGTGGCCCATATGGCGGCAAGCCTTGGAACTCCAGTTTTAGGGCTTTACTCTCCAATCCGCGTGCAACACCCACGCCGCTGGGCACCCCGTGGTGAAAATGTAAAAATTTTCATCTCCGAAAACGAAAATCCACCCTATGACAACGCAATGGAAGAAATTAAGGTCGATGATTTGCTAAAAGCCCTGAGTTCTCTGTAGAATCCAGAGCCTCATGCAAAGACAGTTTTCTATCCCAACTCAATTTGAAAGTTCTATTTCTTCAGCTCTAGCCGACTATAAGCTTTCGCTTAATGACTCGAAAGATCTCGCCAAGTGTGTCCTCACGCTTTCGAATTTCTTTATCTCTCAGCCTGATAGCCAAACACCATGGCATGAGTCCTGGGCACAGATCGCATATCTTTGTTATTATCTGCCCTTGAATTCTGCGCGCCTTAACGCCGTTATTTCCGAGGGTGAAAAAAGAGGTTTCTTTGACGGGCTTGAAGATGTTTTGGATTTCGGTGCGGGACTCGCGACAGCGTCTTTAAGTTTATCCGCCACCAAAAGCTTTCGTTATACTTTGATTGAGAGAGCCGCAGAGCCGCAACGTTTGATTGAAAAACATTTTCCGTACTTCAAAGCCCACGAGTGGACCCGTAGATTCAACACGCAACACTTGGGTCATGGTCAGAAAACGCTCGCTTTGTTTTCATACTCTTTGACGGAGCTCACGGACTTGCCCGAATGGGCCTATGAGTGCGAAGCAATCATGATTGCAGAGCCTTCCACACAGCAAGACGGCCGAAAGCTTTTAGCCCTTCGCCAAAAGCTGATCGAAAAAGGCTATTACGTTTGGGCACCCTGCACCCACCAAAACGCATGCCCACTTTTATCCCAATCAAAAACAGACTGGTGTCACGATCGCATCTTCTTTACCGCTCCCAATTGGTTCCAAAAATTAGAAGAGCATTTGCCAATGAAGAACCGCACTCTGACCACAAGTTACCTTTTGATGAGAAAAACAAAACCCTCGGAAATCCACGCTGCAAGGGTCGTTGGCGACACTCTAAAAGAAAAAGGCAAAGACCGCCAAATGATTTGCCGGGGCCCAGATCGCGAATTTCTAGCATGGATGCATAAAAACAAGATCCAACAAGACATCCCTCGTGGAGTGCTCATCGAGGTTCCCGATTCCTTACAGAAGGTCTCTAATGAGCTTCGCGTAACTGTACCTTTGCCAATCATTTGAAAATCTTACCCAGTTAAGAATGCCAGAAAGCTCTGAGTGGCCATAACATGTCTCAGAGCATCACCCCTTCTTACTGATTGAAATTTAAGCATGGTTTTCGTAAGCATTCGCCTATGGAAAGCCCATTTGCTACGTCTCGAGACATTCTTCTTTTTGACTATGAAAAGAAACGACAAAGAAACTCTCGTTTTTCTCGTCGCGCCTATGGAAAACTACTGGGAATATCTAGCGGTCGGCTCACTGAAATCCTGAATGGTAAATCCCCACTAACCAATAAAAAAGCTCAATCTATCGTCCACAAACTCGATCTCGATTCTTTCGAACAACATTTTTTTCTTCTCCTCGTGAATCGTGAGAATGCAACTCGTGAAGACAGACGTCGCAAGCCAAGATTGATGACAGAAAAGCAACTGCTGCTCGAGGAATTTGCTCTTATTAGTGACTGGGAATATTTCTCTTTAATGTCCTTGATTGAAACCAGCGAGTTTAAGTCCGACAAAAAATGGATTGCAAAGAAGCTGGCCATTACACTTGATCGGACAGAAGAAGTTATTGCTCGGTTGCTAAAACTCAAACTCATCCACATTAACGATAAGGGTTCATATAAAAATACTTATCGTTCTTTATCAACATTGACAGATGTACCATCTGAAGTTCTACGCAAAGCCAATACCGACTGTATTGTTCAGGCGTTGGATAAAATGAACACGATTGATGTTCTAAACCGTGATATCACCTCAATGACCTTTCCCGCGAACCCCGCAAAAATGACTGAAGCCAAAGAATTGATCCGAGAGTTCAAAGGAAAAATGGCAAAACTGATGTCAACTGGAAAAACTTCGGAAATTTACAATCTCAATGTGCAACTCGTACCTGTGTCTGAATTAGGCGTATAACCTAATCTGTCAAAAAAAAAAAAACCGGATGCTTTTACAAACATCCGGCTTAAATCGAGCTTTAATTGAGTGACCCAGACTAATCGTTAAGTCCAAAGCCAGAAACTGGAAACATAGATACGGAAATCTGGTAAGTTTTTCCAGGTTGAACAGTGCCAGCATCCAAAAACTGCGCAAGCTCCTTGCGGAAGTTTTTGATACGCTCTTTGGCTTCAGGCAAACGAGCCTCATCGACGGTGATCGTGATCGTAGACTGCTCACGTTCTTCACTTGGCATCTTTTCCAAAAGACGCTCCAGCTTACGTTTCATTTTTTTCTCGCGACTGACTTCAGCAAAGACTTGAAGTTGCTCAACTGGCAAATTAAGACGTTCACCGAACATACGGATAGTTCTCATCGTCACCGTTCTTTTGCCGTTTAGAATTTTGGACAGGAACGATGAGTCCACGTCTAAGTGGCGTGCAAACGCACGCAATGAGTAACGTGGGTAGTTTTGACTACGGCGTGCGAGTTCATCTTCAAGGAATTGTCTAAAATCTGAGTTTTTATTTACATCTTGCATATCGACAAGGATTATTGGCAGGTCCCCCAATAATCAATATTTTGTTCACATCCTTACATATTTTTAATTTTGCCATTCGGGGTGCGTCAATTACGCTGCGAACATTACAGATTTTTATCGAAAATCAATAACTTACGATTACGACCCTTTTCAGTGATCTCCGTCACTGATTTCAGCGAAAACCGATCCTGGAACAGACTCCAAGAGGCCAAAAACTGTTCTAGTTTTTCCTCATGACGATGGGAACTTAATATCCAGCGAGACACATTGGTGGTCGAACGTGCATATAATCCAAGCAAAATGTCTTGAATAGTATGCGTCCCCACACCCGCAATGACTGCCGTCCCGGAGAGTGGAACCTGTAGACTCTCCCCACTCTGCGCCCAAAAAAAAGCCCGCTGCGAGTTCTCTTCGTTGAAGTGTTTTTGAGCAAAGTCCGCCTCAAGCTTCTGAATAATATGCGGCACTTGATCCACAAAGTGCACCTCAGGAAAGTGCCCACTTCGATACGCACTAATTCCTAGATACCCATGATCACAACAGAAGTCCCATACAGGCTCTCCGTGAATCAAATTCTCATAAATAGCTAAAATACGCTCTGAAACCTTCGCCATAAGCGACGATCTAACACAGCAATAAATTAAATTCACCCACTAAGCCCAAGATACTCCTCACCCCCCTGCCCACAGCCTCGCTGGGGATTCCTAGTGAAGCGAAGCTTCAAAAAGAATCCAGATTGACGGACCCTCCCCCGAGCGAGGAAACTGCGCGCATGAAAAAAACTCCGTTAGCAGACACACACGTTTCCTTGGGCGCCCGCATGGTAGATTTCGCCGGCTGGTACATGCCTGTTCAATACTCTGGCCTTCGCGAAGAGCACGACAACGTTCGTAAAAACGTTGGACTTTTTGACGTCTCTCACATGGGTGAAGTTCGCGTCAAAGGCCCTAAAGCCCTTGAAACCCTTGAGTGGCTTACAACCAATGATGTCTCTCGCCTGAATGATGGCGAAGCTCAATACTCTCTATTGCCAAATGACCAAGGTGGTTTGGTCGACGATATCATCGTATATTGCCTATCAAAAAACTCTGACTATTTAGTCTGTGTCAATGCCTCCAACAAAGACAAAGATTTTGCCTGGATGTCGAAACACAATAAAGGCGCTGACATCACGGACGAATCCGACAAATGGGGTCAGATCGCAATCCAAGGACCTAAAGCTTTGGAATTGTGCGACCGTGTTTTTGACTTCAAAGTGAGCGAAATGAAATCCTTCACTGTTCACTCTGGAAAATTCCAAGGTCATAATATTATGGTGGCAACGACAGGCTACACAGGCGAAAAAGGCTGTGAGGTTTTTGTTGAGGCAACTGGAACTGTGGCCCTTTGGAATACTC
>JBLMWG010000041.1:0-14633 GCA_050257115.1 Bacillota bacterium | reverse complement strand
AATGAAAAATATGAACAGATAAAGATGGTTGAGATTCAGAAAGCTCAGTTTTCTGCCAACTGTTTAAAAGGTGGCAAACTATCTTGCGACGCTTGGAAGATCTTTACTGGAAAGCCAAAACAACAAAGCGAAAGTAAAGTCCCTTTGGCCGGCGATCCAGCAGCAAAATATTGCTGGGATGTTGGTGCAAAAAATCGAATTTTAAAATCTACGGATAATAAACAATACGATTACTGTGTGTTCTCAGATGGTTCGATGGTTGATGCTTGGGATTTGTACTACAAGCATTTTCCTCGTAAGTAAAATTGTCTAATCTACAAAAGTTAACTCGAAGACTCTTGAATTGGAAACTCAAGGATTATACGGGTACCAATTCCTATTCTTGATTCTATATGCAGTTTAGCTCCAACTTTACTGAGTTCTTCAAAAGCACTCTTGAGCCCGATTCCCGTTCCAGAAGAATGAGAGTGTTCTTTTCCATGACTTTGAAATTCATATTTCTGAAGTTTAGACAGAACTTCCGGCGGAATGCCTTTTCCAAAATCTATGACGGAGACAAGAATTGCATTTTGCTTAGACTGTACGTCTATAAAAATAGATCCATCTTCGTCGATGGCCTCGATCGCATTATTAATTAAATTGGACAAAATTCTTTGAATCATTTTATCCGAATATGGAATTTCAATGTCTTCCGGTGTGTCGTTGAGTCTTAAATTGAGCTGAACCTTAGGGTTGCTTTGAAACTCTGCAGTCTTCTCTCTAATTAAAGTCTTTAATGTCGGTATTATGATTTTGTTCGCGCTGGTCAATTGAGCGTACCCGCCTATTAGTGTGGGCCGGAGATCCTTTTTGGGGTTATCCGCAAAAAGAAGAAAGAGTGACAAAACTTTATCTCATGGAGCCCTTGAGATTTGTCGGCCAAAGTAACTTTTCAGAATGCTTTTTATCTGCGTTCGAAGAATATGTAACGACATGAGGGCGGCCCCGCCATACACGGGTTTAGATTGTTCGTTGTTTATTTCCAATATATTTATCCCGAGGTAACACATCTTATCATCTAGCGCCGTTGCTCGTTCAGCCCTTGACACTTGTTAAGGCTCTGATACCTTCAGCACCCCTATGAAAAAAGAGTTCATGTTGAGAGCCATTGAGCTTTCTAGAAAAAATATGCAAGAAGGCGCTGGCGGTCCATTTGGCGCTGTCATCGTTAAAGACGGTAAAATTATTGGTGAAGGCTGGAACAAAGTGACTTCCTCCAATGATCCGACGGCCCACGCAGAAGTTTCTGCGATTCGCGATGCTTGCAAAAATATTAGCAACTTCTCTTTGGAAGGTGCGGAAATTTACACAAGCTGTGAACCATGCCCGATGTGCCTTGGTGCGATTTACTGGGCGCGTCTTTCGACAATTTATTACGGTAACACTCGTAAAGATGCTGCTGATATTCAGTTCGATGACGATTTTATTTATCAAGAGATCCCAAAGCAAATTAATGACCGCCAAATTCCAATGGTACAATGTGCACACAGCGAATCTTTGGAAGTCTTCAAAGAATGGCAGAACAAAGCCGACAAGATCCCCTACTAAAGGCTGGGCTTGAACAGAACAGGACTCCAAGGGGTCCTGGATCTTAGAGACAATAGAGGAATGAAAAAGTGCTTTTCATTCCTCTATTTATTTTTGAACGTTGTCCTTCTTTCGTCATGCGCGATTAAAGAAAAACAAATTCCTCGTGATATTGCTTCACTACAGGCCAGTGGTGGAATGGAAGGTATCTGGTTTCTTCAAGGAACAAGCTCCATCCGTGGTCCCTATAATGGTGAGCTTGAACTACGCAAATCCCATGATGGGACCTACGACGCGATCAGAGTTATCACCTATATCAACTACTTTTATGACGGTTTAAAAGTCCAAGAAGTTTGGACTGGGAAAGCTATCGCAACTGGCGATATGTTGACCCTTAGTTATGATTTACGCCAAGCAGATTTCATTGCCAAGATGGACTCCCAAAAAAGAGATAAAAATGATTTCAAACGCCAGATAAATGTCATCGCTAGATTCGCACTAAGCGACAAAGGGTTGGCAACTCAATTCTCAGATAAAAAGGTCTCAAATTATACAGAGTGGATTACAACTCGACGAGATCTTGATCCCAAGCCACTGTGGCTGAATGCCCGAGCGATGATCGATGCTTCAGGGCCCAAGATGCCACTACCAGTTCGAGCAGTGATTAAAGCATTTAAGGCAGACATTGGTTATGATCGGGATCCATTTGTAAAGTCGTTTAAAAATCGCAAAGAGTTTCAAGATGAACGCCCATCAATTATCTTTGATCCGACAGACTATGAATTTTATCGTAATAACAAAGATATCATTCGTGTGGTGAATAAAGTCACAGACGATATCAGTATTACCGAGGCTTCGGTAAAGCGTAATGCATATTCTCCAAGCTTGGGTGAAAAAGCCCGTGGCTATGATAAGAACACTGTATCCAATCACATCAATCAGTTAGGCGTTGTCAGTCAGGCCGTTGTTGATCCCGATGGTAACCTTGTTAGTTATGACTATGATAGTAGCGCAGCAATGTGGACAGGGTTGTATGTCGGATCTCAGGCGATGCGCTATCTAACCTCGAAAAATCCTGAAGCTTTAGAAAATGTTAAAAAATCCCTTAAAGGGATTTTTATGCTCGTCGATGTCACTGACGATCCAAAGCAGTTCGCCCGGTCTGTGAGGGCTTATGACCCCGCTCAACCCATTCCTGAAGGTTGGCATCAGGGTACCGGGGTTTACAGAAAGATTCTTTGGCTTGAAGGCGGCAACAACGACATGATCAAGGGAATCATCCACGCATTGATGTGGGCAAGTATTGTGGTTCCTCACCAAGATATAGAAACCTGGGAGCATCTGCGCGATATTTCTCGTCGACTGCTTGATTTAAATGTCATGAATGAGAAGTCGCAAAACAGAGGGCCTGCATTGGGGTTGGCTTTGCTTATTGATCCCAACAGTGGGCTTCATGAGCAATATGTAAAAGCCTATGAAGGATGGAAGAAAACCATCTCTGGGTATAATTTTGATTCGACTTTCTATTGGCGCGGGAGTGCTGATTGGAGTGGAATTAATTTAGGACTTGTTGGAGACATATCAGCCATTGTGATCGCAGATCGTTTAGGAGAAAGTAAAATTCGTGATCAGTTGCGCGAACGTTTGATGGATACTTGGGTAACCTATAGTCCTGTGCAAAGACCTTTGGTAACGATGGTCGCTTATGGATTTGCTTATTCTCAAGGTACGCGTGGGGATAAGTTCTTAAAAGAAAGTAGTGAAGAAAAATTTAGAACGGCTGTTGATCAATCCATCTGGGGGTTGCGCGAAATTCCTTATCCTCGTCCTAATTTGGATGTGGAAATTGATCACTCGCTTAATCCAGAATGGTGCATCTCCCCGATTCCTTATCTCTTCTGGAAAGCGTTGAAAAAACCCGAGCCACCGATTGATTACTTCTATCAAGGTCTTTATAGCTATCCCGTTTTCGAACAAGGTGCATTTACTTCCAATTACATTTGGAAAGACTCGGCCTTTCAGTACAAAGGCAGTCACAAAAAGGGCCTAGAGTCCCCTGGTGTAGACTACCTCTATGCTTACTGGCTGGCTCGATATGTAGGTCTCCTTAATTTGGAGTAGAATTATTCCAATGGTGTTTAGAAGAAAGATTGATATTCATATTTTGGAGAGATAAAAGGCCCTATGAAAAAAACCGCACGTGACCCTAAAGAGCTCAAAGACTTTGCCCTTGGCGAAAACAAAACGAATTACCCGGAAACATATGCTCCAGAAGTTTTGGAAGCATTTGATAATAAGAACCCTGGAAAAGTGGCCTGGACAACTTTTGTTTGTACTGAGTTCACATCGCTGTGTCCAAAAACAGGACAGCCCGACTTCGCAAAAATCTTTATTAACTATATTGCTGATAAAAAGATGGTCGAATCAAAGTCCGCGAAACTTTATCTTTTTAGTTTCCGAAATCATGGCGATTTTCATGAAGATTGTGTTCAGACAATTTGCGATGACCTTGTAAAGCTCATGAAACCGAAATACATCGAAGTTATCGGTGAATTTACACCTCGTGGAGGTATTGCGATCTTCCCGTATGCAAGTTATGCTTGTAAGGATAAATTCTTTCAAGACTTGTGGAAAAAACGTCTCAGCGAATATGCGCCAGGAAAGTTTTCGATGGAGCTGAGCAAACTTTACTAAAGGCTCTGCATGGAAAAGCACCTTTCCCCCGCACTAACAAAACTTGTAGATTGGTCGGTGTCGGAATTGGGAAAGGTGATTCAATCACAGCTGGGAATCGTGGCCTTTCGTCGTATCGAAAAAATTCGTCGATTTGTAAAAAGGCCCTCACGCAATAAGTTCAAGGATCTTTTAAAATTAAAGAAAGATCTCGAATCTTTATCTCCTGAAGAACAATACCAAGTCGCTCATGCATTTGCACTGATGTTGGAGTTGATAAACTCTTGTGAAGCGGCCTATCGGACTTATCGTTTGCGTATTGAAAATAACGAGAGAGACATAGGTAAAGGCTCGATACATACCTATGGGCGAATTATACATGTCTTGACTGCTCACCCTACAGAGTCACGTAGTCCGGAAATTATTTTTTATTTTAAGAAAATCCAGACTCTTTTACAGCACCGTCTTGAAAGTCCTGGTTTCGAGGATTTAGAACAATTACGAAGTTTAATAACTTTGGCGTGGCAGATCCCAATGTCCAAACAGCGTCGTCCTACAGTAATGGATGAAGCTGCTTATGTCTATTCTCTTGCTCTGAATAAGGATCTGATTGATCTGTATTTAAAGCAGCGGATAAAGAAGCAGCCATTTTACCTTAGAACTTGGGTGGGTGGCGATAAGGATGGTCATCCCGGTGTCGATGAAAAGACGATGCTAGGCAGCCTTCAAATGGCACGTGGACATATTGCAGACTGGATTTTTGAGACCTTTGCGGAATTTGAAGCTGATCTGAGTCCTCTAACCCAGGCGGTATCTTTTAAAAAGAACGAGATTTTGAAACTTCAACAATCCGTGCGAAATTTCAAACAGCAGCTTCGAGGAATTCGTAAAATTCGTACTGGAGATGCTCTTCGAGTTCAAAGCTTACGTGCACATCTAGATTCGTTAATAACGCTTTATTGGCAGTTTTTTAAGACCGAGTCCGAGATATTGCGGAAGATCTTATATATTTTCAAAATCTTTCCTGGTCTGGTCGTCCCTCTTGAGATTCGCGAACAAAGTGCTTTAGTTCACGAGGCTGTCAATAATCCCCAAAAGAATTTAAACATCACGCGAATGCTAAAAACATTAGCGAAAATTTCTCCAGAGCACGATCCCAAATTTTATGTCCGGGGATTTATTCTGAGCCAAACGGAAAGTGCCAAAGATATTGAAGCCGGCTTGAATCTGTCAGTTCGTCACCTAGGTGAGCCGAGATTACCTATTTTGCCCCTTTTTGAAAGTTCACATGCACTAGAAAACTCCGCTGATATTGTGACGGCATATTTGGAAAATCCGCGTCGTCGGAAAATTGTGAAGAAGTATTGGTCAGGCCAATTTGAAGTGATGGTGGGGTATTCTGATTCGTCTAAAGAGAACGGATCATTTCCCTCAAAGTACTTAATTCGCAAAGCGCTATTTCAGTTAGAAAAAATTATTAAACGCTTTGATCTGTACCCTGTCTTTTTCCATGGCTCCGGTGGAAGTGTTGAAAGAGGGGGCGGTTCAATTCAGGAACAAATTGAATGGTGGCCTCTATCTGCTTTAGAAAATGTCAAAGTCACTATTCAGGGAGAGATGATCTATCGAAACTATTCTTCTCCAGAAATTTTGGAGCGTCAGTTAGAGCGCTTTGCTGAATCAAGAGATATGCAAAGTCGATTAAAGATTAACAAATTGGCTGCTCCACTAGAGAAGTCCTTGAAAAAGTTTTCTGAAGCAGTTCAAGCAAGATACCAGGAAACTGTTAAAGATCCTCAGTTTTTAAAAATGGTTGAGCTAGCGACACCTTATTCCTACTTGAATGATTTAAAAATGGGATCGCGGCCTGCAAAGCGCAGAGAATCTGTGAATCTTAGTGGTTTGCGGGCGATACCGTGGGTGTTGTGCTGGACACAGACGCGCACTCTGTTTCCAACTTGGTGGGGAGCTGGAAGCTATTGGCAGAATTTAAGTCAGGCCGATAAGAACTATTTACGAAGAGCTCTGGGAAAATCCACATTGTTTTCCACATACATGAAGTTGTTGGGATTCACGTTGCAGAAAATTGACTTGGATATTTTCCATCTTTATCTCGCAGCTTCGGCACTTTCTGACGTCGAGAAGAAGGAGTTTTCACAAATGTTTTTAAAGGAGCTAGATGCATGCAAAGACTTCTTTAAAGATGTCATGGGAACAAATGATTTTCTTTGGTACCGACCGTGGTTAAAGACAAGCATCGAACTTCGTTCGCCGCTTATTAATCCCTTAAATGTCTTGCAACTAATCGCCTTGAAAGAGCACAACTTGCTTTTGTTAAGAGAGACAGTGACAGGAGTCGCAAGTGGGATGCTTACGACCGGGTAAATTTTAAATATCTGGAGATCTTAGGTCTAGGTTTAAACATTTGAACTTTGTCTAGATTCCCGATTAGTTGCGATAGGTAAATCGATAGTTTTAAAGAACAGTGGTGTAAACGGGGGCTTAGTTCTTTTGATAAGTTGAATTGCTAAGTTTATGTAATGAACCGGCACTACTGTACGTGTATTTCCCGTTGACCAGACAAACGCCCTTTGTTTCAATTGTTAAACAAATTAGAGTGTATCAAAGATGATATCTCGAGAAAAAGGAGTTTCTATGAAATCACTATTGGCTATTTTGACAATTATTGGTGCTGCTTCTGTTGCTTCTGCAGGTGATGCTGGTTGCGGTTTGGGTTCTATGATCCTTAAGAGCAACACAAAACTACAACAAGTTCTTGCTGCCACTACAAATGGAACTTTCGGTTCTCAAACTTTCGGTATCACTTCTGGTACTTCTAACTGTTCAGCATCTGCAATCGTTATGAACGATAAAGAAATCCAATATTTCGCAGAGGCTAATCAAACTGATTTGACTCGTGAAATGGCTCAAGGAAATGGCGAAAAGCTTTCTACGTTGGCAGCTCTTTACGGTTGCAATGGTCAACAAAAAGCTAACTTCGCTAAAATGACTCAAGCGTCTTACAACAAAATCGTAGATCACAAAAACATCTCTGCAACTCAAATGGTTCAAAACTTGAATACTCAAGTTGCAGCTTCAAATGTTTGCGTAGCTTCTAACAACTAATTTTAGTTTTATAGCTATGAATATAAAGAGCGAGGTAGACCCTCGCTCTTTTCTTTTTTATAATCTAGCGATGAAGTTTGTAATCTATTTCTTGTTAGTAGTGATTCCATCGTTGAGTGTCGCGGCACCATCTCTCGAAGAGGTTGCTAACTCCCAAAAATGGCAAAGACTTTTGCATATCAAAAAATCTCTTTTTGGCCATCAAAGCGAAATCAAGGACCCACGATTTTACATTTCTCCAGAGGGTATGTCTGATCCGCTCAAAGAGCTAAAAGCCGATGTGGAGCTATGGACAAAAGATCCTAATCAACAATGTCGCTTTCCTGCTAGATCCAGATATCTACGCAACATGGGACTTGTTCCTGAAGTGATCTGTGCTGAACGTGAAGCATGGAAAAAAAGATTAGGTGCAGATAAGATTTCACTGATTTTCGCATCAGCCTATCTCAACAATCCGGCGTCAATGTTTGGTCATACTTTCTTAAAGTTGCATACACAAAATAACGGTGCTGATCGCGATCTAATGAACTATGGGGTGAACTTCGCAGCTTCAACTGGCAGTGATGGCGGTATTCCATTCGCGTTTAAAGGCCTATTTGGCTTCTATCCTGGGAACTTCTCAATGATGCCGTATCATCAGCGCTTGTTAGACTATTCAAGCCTCGAAGGCAGAGAGATCTGGGAGTATGAGATCAATCTAACTCCTGAACAGGTGGATGAATTAGTTGAGCATTTAATGGAGCTGGATTCCATTCAGACAAGTTACTATTTCTTTGACCGAAATTGTTCTTATCAACTTCTGTCATTATTCGAAGTGGTTCGTCCGGATTTGAATTTGACAGATGAATACGTGTATCACGTGATTCCTGCCGATACGATTCAACAGGTGACAGACATCCCGGGGCTGGTACGATCAAGCCGTTATCGTCCGTCCTTAAGAGCCCGCTTTGAATCTCGGCAACTCAATGCTCCCGAAGAAGCGCAAACATTGGCATTGAATTGGCGAGATAAAATTGAGAAGTCAAACGAACTCCCCGTCGCTGAAATTTCCAGTTTTTCAAAAGCTGATACGCGTGCCCAAGCTTTGGATATTCTTTTAGACTATGGAGCTATCAGGGCATATCAAGACTCTGGGAGCGTGTGGGCAGAGAAAGAATTTGAGCTGAAAGGTTTGCGCGCGAGTTCTGGAATCACTGCGGTGGACGCGCCAATTCATGAGCCGATTCCTGTGGAGAAAGGACATGCTTCCGCGAGGATTGGCCTTGAGGGCCGAATCGGACCCCAGGATCAGCGTGGTTTGTTTTTAAACTTCAGGCCCGCATATCATGATTTATATAGTTCAGATGAAGGGTATCTGCGGGGCTCCCAAATTCGCTTCCTGGAATTGAGCGCTGGCGGGAAAGAGTCTTCGAATATTAAATTAGATTCATTCACTCTTTTAGATATTGTCTCTTTAAGTCCTATCAATTCTTATTTTACACCAACATCATGGCGATTGAATTTGTCATCAGATCACCTCTTTAGCGCTTCCAAGGATTTTTATCATGGATCGGTTGGCGGTGGCGTGAGTTTCTCTGGCGACAAGTGGTTAGCAGGAGCTTTTCTTGAAACTCAATGGAGTCAATTGGAGGGTGAAGCTTCGGCAGGTAGTCTTTCTTTTGGACCTAGTGTGATCGTTCGGTTGAATTTATCTCATCATCTTAGAGCCTTGGCTGATTTGAAAATTCTTTGGCCGACACGAAATGATGTTTTGGAGAACTACAAACACTTCGAGGGTGGCTTTAGTTATTCACTTGGTAAAAACGATGAACTTCGTCTGACTTATAAGAAACTATTGGAGCAGGATGAGCATGAATCGATTTATTATCTGCATTACTTTTAGTTTCCTATTAAGCGGATGCACAAACTTGTTTCTGATGCCATCGCGGGATTTTTATTCTCATCCGACGGCGGCGAAGCTGCATTTTGAAGACAGTTATTTTCCAAGTCTCGATGGGACTCGACTGCATTATTGGTATCTGCCTTCCCAGGGGCCGCTTGATGATAAAGCTCCCCGCGCTTTTGTTCCTGCAAAGGCATTGATTCTACAAGTGCATGGAAACGCCGAAAACATCACTTCCCATTTTAAAGGGGTGGCTTTCTTTAGTTGGGAAGGTTTCGATGTGATGACTTTCGATTATCGTGGTTATGGTAAATCTGAAAAAGAAAAAGACATTGATGGTGCTTTGTTAGATGTGAAAGCCGCATTACGAGAAGCCAATCGTCGCGCAAAAGAAAAAAAGATTCCGCTAATCATTTATGGTCAGAGTCTTGGTGGCACGCTGGTGCTGAAGGCTTTGACGGAAGAGACTGTTGATCTGAAAGAAATCATTATCGAAAGTTCCTTCACCAGTTACTCTGAAATTGCCCAAGAAAAGTTAGATAGCTTTTGGCTTACATGGCCAGTGCAATGGATGGCGTGGTTTCTAGTGTCCGACAAATACTCTTTGAAAGAATCTGAAATGCAGAAGCTTTATCCTGGGGTGCAAAAGACATTGATATATTCCAAGTATGATCCGGTAGTGGATATCAAATACGGCGAGAGGCTTTCAAAGATGATTTCCGGGCCACTGACATATTGGGTTCACGAAAACCCTGGCCATATCAATTCTATGTTTGTCGAAGATTTTGCATGGAGAAAAAAACTCCTGCAAAAGTTGCGTAACGATATTTAGGCAACAACTGGCCTAAAAACACAAAAACCTGCGCAAGGCAGGTTTTTAGTAAAAAATGGCGGAAAGGGCGGGATTTGAACCCGCGGTACACCTTTTGAGTGTACGAGCGTTTAGCAAACGCTTGGTTTCAGCCACTCACCCACCTTCCCGCGGTCGTTATAAGCGACTAGAAGAATCAAAGTGCCATAGCCGGCCCCCCAAAGCAAGGATTCGGAGGGGTTTGGCTAGGTGCTTTTTGCAATTTTCTGTAAGAATGCTTGATTTTTCCCTGACCGCAGCTTAGAAATACGTCTCTTTCACAGTGCACTCGTAGCTCAGCTGGATAGAGTACTTGACTACGAATCAAGTGGTCAGAGGTTCGAATCCTCTCGAGTGCACCATTTTTTCTCCTAAAATCAATACCTTACAATTTGAAAAAGCCTTAGACTCTGTAATCGGAGGCTAAATGGATCTTAAGTTTTTCGCTAAAGTGCTGTTTATGGTGGGCTCCTTAGGGCTGGTAATTTACGGAATTCAGACACTGAAATCCCCTAAATTTGCTGAGCAGACTCAAAAAGAGGACAGTGCTTTGAATCTTCTTTTAGGTACGGAATCCCGTCCGATGAACTGGTGTATGATGAATCCAGCGAAGGTGGAAATCTATTCCGGGGAAAAGCTCGTCAAAACTCTAACAGAAAATAAAGACATCAGTGCTGTGTGTGAGATCTTAATCGGTTCAATTACCAAGGAAGTGGCTGAAAAAGCTCCTTATGCGAAGCGCTTGGTGGCGACAGATGCCAAGGGAACTGAAAAAGTCCTCGAACAAGCCTATGGAACTGGGTATTTTCGCGTTCAGGGTATGCCATTTAGCTCCCCGATGTTAGAAAAAGCCTTGGCACGCCTGACTCAGCCCTAGATTTCTGTTTGACAAGAAAGGCCCAAACCACTAATTTGGTCCTTCACCGATGTTCAGGAGTAGCTCAGTCGGTAGAGCAAGCGGCTGTTAACCGCTGGGTCGGGGGTTCGAGTCCCTCCTCCTGAGCCATTTTTTTAGAATTTAAAAAGCCATGCCATAAAGCATGGCTTTTTTCTTTTCTACCCTTGTATGCTTTAAAGACCAATCCAATCGAAAGTGTGATTGCCGATAGAATGGCCATGTTGATGCCATTCTTTAAGAAGTTCATAATCACGATCGTTCTGCAGGTATTTACCGACGACAAACAAAGCAGCTTTTGCCTCGTGTGCTTTAAGCGAAGAGAGTATTTTCTGATTTCTTATTGGCGCAGGCAGAGTTTAGTTTAAAAAAAAGGGCTGAGTGAAAAACACTCAGCCCTTTTTACTCAATAATAATTTGAGCTTATCTTTTCAGATAAGGATTCGCTTAGTAGCGAGAACGGTTGCCGAAGCCACCGCGAGAGTTGCCACGACCGCCGCCGCCTTCGCGTGGAGCCATTGGTTTTGCTTCGCTAACGTTGATGTTACGGCCGTTTTGTTCAGTACCGTTCAATTTTTCGATAGCAGTTGCAGCGTCAGCATCAGTTGCCATTTCAACGAATGCGAAACCTTTGCTGCGACCAGAGTCTCTGTCAGTGATGATGCGTGCAGATTCAACTGGGCCGAATTGTGCGAACAAATCACCTAGAGATTGATCATCCATATTGTAAGAAAGATTTCCAACGTATATTTTTTTACCCATTTTTGCCTCCTAATAAAAGCTTTGGGGGCCATTCACTGAAGACAAAAGACTATCTGATGAGCTACGAGAACGACTTGAGCCAAACATTCATCACATATATTGAACGAACGGAAGCATATTTTTATTAAAATCTGAAAATTTGCTGTCAAATCAAATAGGAAAGACTTGGCGTTCGCCGGTGATTTTCACTGAGTCTAAAAATGTAAAAAATGTGGGCCTCAATAGAGGAAACCTGAACCTATTTTTGGCCGTCAAATATCAGGGTACTTTTGGAGTTTTGAGCCAGTTTTGGAAGGCCTGATCGATGGATCCCCGCACGTCATCCCATTTTCCAAAAACACTCTGTCTGAAAAGACGTACCGACTTGTACCACGGGCTTGAAGAAGGATCATCTTCTGGGTGATAGGCCCAAGTAAAGTAAGGTAAGGCTGGTACGATAACCCAAGTTGGTGTTCCTAGCGCGCCACTCATGTGAGCGACGCTTGTACAAGAGCTGATAACCAAATCCATTTCTTTCAGAGCTGCAGCCGTGTCGTCCCACGTTTTAAGGTCAGGAGACAGATCAACGATTTCTTCAGGTAGATCAATTAAGTTATTGTCGCGTTGAAAGCTAAAGAGCTGAACGTCGGAATATTTTCGTAGATCAGTTAGAATATCACTTGGGAACAAACGGTACTGTTGGTGCTCGAATTCTGGATTCCCGGCCCAGCGAATGCCGACTTTTATTTTTCCTCTGGAATAGGCGTTGATTTTTGCTTTCCAAATTTTGCGATACTCGTCACAAGCCGTTAAATAGGGCTCATCAGAAATATCCTTGAATTCCAAACCTAACGCCAAAGCGGCTGACATCCCTGGAACCCAGCTGTCGTGATAGATCCCCATGGCCGCTTCTCTTTGCGCGACAGCAGAAACCCACGGCATACGATTGAAAATAGGAGCCAGGGATGGTTGAGTCACTACGATAACTTTGCAGTTAAATTTTTCCACGAAATCTTTTGCGAAGCGCACATGAATGATTTCATCACCAAAGCCACCTTCAAGATTCATGATGAGGGTTTGGTTTCTTCCAGTGTCGGGCATCCATAGACCGCGAGATGAGTTTAACCGGGGATGTCCGTAAGTATTAAGGCCTCGTCCGAATTCTAGCAACGCGAGACCTTTTTGTAGCTGACCACGTTTTAGCCAGTGCCAGCCATGATTAAATAAGACACGGGGGTCTTGGGGGGCGATTTTGACCAAGGCATCAGAGACTGCAAAGGACTCTTCTTCTCGGCCAAGAGTATTTAGCAGGACTTGCATATTTAAACGGGCGTCTACAGGATTATTAACAATATCAGCTGCTAAGGCGGCTAAGGCTTTTTCTGGACTGCCACACTCGTCAATAATCATTTGCACAAAGGACTTCTTCATGAGGCCTTTCGTAAAGCATGTGCTTCTAGCTGGCTCTGAATTTTCTTATGCTAGCTTGTGATTCGGGGGCTGTAAATATGAGATCCTGATAAATCCAGGCCCTAAAGTGGCTCAGACTGACACAAATAGGCTCCAAGAATAGTCCAATTCCTTTATATTACAGTTGAGCTGCTCACCTTCGGGCATATGATTTGTAATAGACCCTCCTGAACTCGTACGTAAGCTGTTGTTGGAGGATTGATGAGCTTTAAAAAACATCTGCCCTTGGTGGCGTTTTGTGTAATCACGACACTTTCTGTGAAAGTATTAGCTTTATCATCCTCCTCCTCCTCTCGTCCGGCTTTGGTTCAGCGTCAGGCTGGTGTTGCGACGGTTCATGCTTCATCGACCGTTAAAAGTTACCGCGAGTGGAAAACAGAAAAGATTTCTGTGGCTCAGTTGAGGGTGTCCTCTCTTAAAGCTCAGTTGGATGCCCGCAAACAGGCTCGTTCAATTGCCCAGGGCACAGATCCTAACTTGGCACGTACGGGGCGCACTGGTGTAGAGGCTGTCCCTACTCGCGATATCTCGGTTGAAAAAATTGAAAGACAACTGCGAGAAGAGCAATACGATCTGGAAGTCGCTAAGGATTTGTCTGTAACAGATTACTTTGTTGGCTATTTGACTAAAATTCAGGATAAAAAATCTGCGTTCAAAGAAGTGGCGGGCAAGTTGTCACCGGAAGAGGTGGCAGAGCTTATGACTGCCTATGCAAATTCAGTATTTGGGGCTCATTCATCGGATTTGCCAGCCAGTGCCAACAATACAACACCGGAGCCAGTTCGCTAACTGGCTTTAGCTTAAAATTTGTGACCAAAATAAGATACACGATGCGTTAAGAATCCAGCCTAACTCGTTTTCTACAAAACCCACCTAAAAATCTCAGAAAAATATGAAACGCATGACCTTGACTCTGCATGGGGGCGATTCATATTAGCATCGACCTATTTACTTACATAAAACCTAACGGAGGCATACACATGGCTAAGAACGAAATTGGCGTTCGTCCCCTTCACGATAGAATTCTAGTTCGCAGAATGGCGGAAGAAGAAAAAACCGCTGGCGGTCTTTTCATTCCAGACACTGCAAAAGAAAAACCACAAAAAGGTGAAATCATTGCCACGGGCAAAGGCCGCGTGACTGAAGATGGCAAAATCTTGCCGTTGGAAGTTAAGATTGGCGACAAAGTTCTTTTTAGCAAATACGCAGGAACTGAGTTGAAACTTGAAGGCGCTGAATACTTGATGATGCGCGAAGAAGACATCTTGGGTGTTTTCAACTAACACACAAACGATACGTGGTTAGCTTTTAATTTTTGAAAAATATATTACTCCGACGAAGTCGGCGTGTATCAGATAACGGAGAAAAAAATGTCTAAAGTATTAACATTCTCAGAAGACGCTCGCGCACACATCTTGAAAGGTGTGAAC
>JBLMWG010000040.1:0-7083 GCA_050257115.1 Bacillota bacterium | reverse complement strand
TAACGGAATTGGATACTCGCCAGTTGGTTCTTCGCCTACGTAATGGAGGGACTTCTTGGGGAGCTTTGGTAAAAGCTGATACCGAGCTGGAAGCCCGCAAAAATGCCGAGACCTTAATCGCAGCCAAAAAGAGCCTGGATAAAGATTGGGTCTATTTAGTGTCCAGAGAAAAAGCCGAAGTTCGCAAAGGCGACAATATGGTCGGCCCTCGGGTGGCAGTTTTAGATTTTGGCAGCAAAGAAAATATTCTCCGCGAGCTGGAGCATCGTTGCTCAGAAATCAAGATTTTCAACAGCCGGACCTCCATACAAGAAATCATGGATTATAACCCAGATGGCATAATGCTTACAAATGGCCCTGGAGATCCTGCGGATGTAAAGGTTGCCATCGGGACTGTTCGGGAGCTTTTGGGAGTAAAACCCATCTTTGGGATCTGTATGGGGCATCAAATCTTAGGCCTGGCCTTGGGTGCTAAGACCTATAAACTGAAATTTGGCCATCGTGGGAGCAATCACCCGATTAAAGACACGCTTTTGGGCCAAATTTACATGACCAGCCAGAACCATGGGTACGCTGTAGATCAAACAACTTTGCCTGAGGATGTCAAAGTCACTCATACAAACCTCAATGATGGCACTGTGGCAGGATTTTATAGTGAAAAAAGAAAGTGTTTGGGAATACAATATCATCCTGAAAGTTGTCCAGGGCCCCACGAGGCTGTAGGGCTATTTAGTTACTTTATTGAGCGGATGATATGAACGAATACGAAAAGTTAATGGAGAAAATTCTTAATCACTTCGTCGGTGAGGCGTTTAAAGACGAACTTGCAGTGGCAAAGAGAGAATTCTTTGAAAATGCAGGAACTCTTGACGAGAACTCAGAGCATTACGAATCACGTATGGCTCAGTTTTATGATTGGTATTTCTTTACTCGCGAATTGATGGGTTTTGGCCAGACTCCTTTGGATGCTTGCCATCTTGTACGTGAACTGCGTTTCACTGACGAAGAATTGAATCAGATCGAAGTTTTGAAAAAGCACCGTCACTCTCTCTTCGAGTTTATCAAGATTAAAAACGGCGACGTTTACATCAAAGATTTGCTGGCCAATAAAAAGCTGATTGTAAAGCAGTCACCATATGTATTTGGCTTTGATGCTGACGAAATTTTTGAGGTGCGCTTGATTCCGCAAGGTGACTCCTACATCTTCACACGTGGTTTCTGTTTTCATCCAGAAAGTGCAAAGAAATTTATCTTAAGCGAAGTTAAGCGTCATCGTAAGGATCCAGATTTGGATCCTGATGTCATGATGTTGAGATTAATTAAAATGAGATACAAGTTTGAACAGTATAAGCATGTTCGGCCGGAAATGATTTACTCCAATGAGGGTAAACTTGGAATTTAGTTTTGTTTTTCACTCCGGCTTTCGCCGGAGTTTTTTTATGTGCTGAGGGTAGCATTTTGGGGAGGAAGCATGCCACGTAAGTCCGATATTAAGAAGATTTTGATTATTGGATCCGGACCCATCGTAATTGGACAAGCCTGTGAGTTTGATTACTCTGGCACCCAAGCTTGTAAAGCCTTAATGAAGGAAGGTCTCGAAGTCATCTTGGTGAACTCAAATCCCGCGACTATTATGACTGATCCTGAAATTGCGACCAGGGTTTATGTTGAACCTCTTAAAGTAGAATATCTCGAAAAAATCATCGAAAAAGAAAAACCTGATGCCGTTATTCCAACCCTGGGCGGACAAACCGCTTTGAATCTTGCTCTGGAGTTGCATGGTAAAGGCATTCTGCAAAAGCATAAGGTGCAATTGCTGGGTGCGACCCCGGAAGTTATCAAGGCCGGTGAAGACCGGGAAATATTCCGTGGCATTTTGGACAAAATTGGCGCGCGTTATCCGAAAAGTCACTTGGTTAGAACCTTTGAGCACGGTTTGCAAGTTGCTGATGATCTCGGTTACCCGATGATTCTTCGTCCTAATTATACCTTGGGCGGCGGTGGGGGAGGTATTGCTTATTCCCCTGAAGAATATAAGAAAATGCTAGTGACGGCTTTGCATGAAAGTCCCACTTCTGAAGTTTTAGTCGAAGAAAGTATTATCGGTTGGAAAGAATTTGAACTTGAAGTCATGCGTGACTACAAGGGGACCTTCGTTGTTGTTTGCAGTATTGAAAACATTGATCCTTGCGGCGTGCACACAGGTGATAGCATCACGGTGGCACCTCAACAAACATTGAGTGACCGAGAATATCAGGCCATGCGTGATGAAGGTTGCAAGATTATCAACGAGGTTGGAATTCAAACCGGTGGTGCGAATATTCAATTTGCCGTTCATCCGAAGACCCACGAACGCGTGGTTATTGAAATGAATCCTCGGGTAAGCCGTTCTTCGGCTTTGGCGAGCAAGGCAACAGGATTTCCAATTGCAAAAATTGCGGCGTTACTGGCAATTGGATACAGTCTTGAAGAAATAAAAAATGATATCACCCAGGTTACACCTTCATGCTATGAGCCAGCTCTTGACTATGTGGTAACAAAAATTCCGCGTTTCGCCTTTGAAAAATTCCAGGGCTCAAAAGATGCTCTCTCCACCCAAATGAAGAGTGTGGGTGAGGTTATGGGGATTGGCCGCACTTTGCAAGAGTCCTTGATGAAGGCCTTGGCCAGTCTCGAACAGAATCCTCAGGCGATACCCGATGTCGAGCTGGAAATCGGAAAAATTTCTTATCCAAACAGTTTGCGAATTTATCATCTCTTTCAGGCATTCCGTGAGGGGAGATCCGTCGCAGAGCTTGAGGAACTGACTGGAATTAATCCCTATTTTCTTGAGCACATTGAATCTCTGATAAAATTCGAAAAAAAATTCAAGACAGAATTTTCCGAAGGTAACACGGAACTATTGCTGGCCGCGAAACGCAAAGGATATACGGACGCGCGCCTTGGGTCTTTGATCGGGAAAAGCGCCTTGTTTGTTCGGACTTTGCGTGAAAAAGTACAGATGTTTCCCAAGTATCAACAAGTAGATACTTGTGCGGGAGAGTTTGAGTCTTCAACACCTTACTTCTATTCTTCCTATTGGGCTAGCGAGTCTTCGGCAGTCAAGGTGAAAGAGCCTGTGGTGATCATAGGAAGCGGACCTAATCGAATTGGTCAGGGTATTGAATTTGACTATAGCTGTGTTCGTGGCGTGAAAGCTTTCCAGAAAAATGGACACAAAGTCGTCATGGTGAATTCAAATCCGGAAACGGTTTCAACAGACTATGACACGTCCGATGTTTTGTTTTTTGAACCGCTCACGTCTGAAAGTTTGATTGAAGTGATGCGCTTTATTCAGCCGAAAGGCTTTGTAGCGCAACTTGGTGGTCAAACGCCAATCAACGTGGCTCCGGATTTGGTCAAAGCGGGCTATCGGCTGCTGGGTTCCTCGTTAGAAACTATTGATTTGGCAGAAGATCGTGGATTGTTTTCCAAGATTTGCCGTGAGTTGAATTTTGCCGTTCCAAACTCTGCCATGGTGGGATCACTTGAAGAGGCCTTGTTGCACGAAAGTGAAGTCGGTTATCCTATGATCTGTCGCCCGAGCTATGTGTTAGGAGGGCGTCGTATGGAGGTCATTGAAAATCACGAAGAGTTGATTTCGTACTTCCAACGTCATATTGACTATATCTCTTCTGATAAGCCTTGCTTGATGGATCAGTTCTTAGCCGGTGCTTTGGAAGTCGACGTAGATCTGATTCGTGGAAGCGATTGGACATTGATTGGGGGCGTGGTCGAACATATTGAGGCTGCCGGAGTTCACTCGGGGGACTCGATGGGGGTTTTGCCTCCACATCGTTTGAAAGATGAAACTTGTGAACGCATCGAGCAACTCAGTGTGGAACTTGCGAATCGTATCGGAGTTATTGGTCATTTGAATCTGCAGTTGGCGGTTAAAAACGATATTGTTTATATGCTCGAAGCCAACCCACGCAGCTCCCGTTCTGTTCCTTTTACTGCGAAGGCGACCCGCATTCCTATTATTGATTTAGGAGTGGCGGCGATGCTTGGCAAAACGACAAGTCAGCTTAAGTTACAGAACTTGAAATGGAGAAAGACCGAAACGGTGTCTGTCAAAGGCGTCGTATTTCCTTTCAAAAAGTTTTCAGAGTCGGATTCCATTTTGGGCCCCGAAATGAAATCCACTGGTGAAAGTATGGGGCGAGGAAAAGACTATTCTGAAGCTCTTGCAAAGGCCTTCCTTTCCAGTAACATAAGACTTCCAAAAACAGGTCAGGTCTTTTTCTCGCTTCGAGATAAGGACAAAGAATTGATGTTGCCGATTGCTCGAGAACTTCAACGTATGGGTTACGGGGTTTCGGCAACTACGGGGACTGCGGCCTTTTTTAATGAAAAAGGCGTAAACTGTTTGTCTCTGCGAAAAGTCGATGAGGGGCGTCCGCACTGTGTTGATAAAATTCGCTCAGGCGAAGTGGCTTTTGTTGTGAACACGACTTCGGGTCGACGAGCTATTGAGGCAAGCTTCGACATTCGTCGAGCTTGCACGGATTACAATATTCCTTGTCTTACGGAAAGTGATGCAGCGGAGGCCTTTGTTCTTGCTTTAAAAAATACTCGAAATGAGTCATCATCAGTCGAAGCATTACCGTCCATGGAGGCCTTTTGATTCTCAAAGCTTTGACTGTGTTAAGTTTAGTGTTTTCAATTTCTGCTAAGGCAGAAATAACTCCAGCGGAGAAAGCTCCGGCAACGATCACTGTGGGCGTGATTCCCGGAGGAAACCCCGATGCTTTGCGCGCCCAGAGTTTAGAGTTAGCGAAGGTCTTGCAGACGCAGCTTAATATTCCTGTAAATTTCTATATTTCTAAGAATTACGCCGGCCTCGTCGATGCCATGAAGAACAAAAAAGTCGACTTTGCTTTCTTTTCATCATCAACTTACGTTCTTGCGGAACAGCAGGCACAGGCGAAAGTCTTGCTAAAAAAAGTATGGACGGCGCCGTACTATTACTCCGTGATTGTCGTTCCTGCGAGCTCCAAAATTAAAAAGCTTGAAGACCTTAAAGGTAAAAAAATCGTCTTTGTCGACGAGAAATCGTCTTCAGGATACTTGTATCCACAGGTGGCTTTACATAAAAAAGGCTTGAGCGACAAGGACTTCAAAGAAGTCGTTTTCTCGGGGAACCACCAGTCCTCCATTCAAATGCTTGAGAATAATAAAGTCGATGCGGCTGCAGTCTTCAGTGATGATGAAAAGGGTCAACATGGAGCTTGGGAAAAATTTGGCACCCAGAAGCGCAAATATCGTACTATTTGGATGAGTGCGCCAATTCCAAATGATCCGTTTTGTGTGCGCCAAGATTTTTATGATCAATATCCAAAGATCACCCATACTATGATGTTTGCTTTGATCGAACAGGCGGAGCAAACGGCGGGCAAAGACACATATTCAGAAATTTTAGGTTCTCATGACTTGATGCCAGCTACTTCTAAACAGTATGATCCTGTGAGGGAGATGGTTAAAGCTCTAAATATCGAGCTTAAGCCGTAGTATTGGGATGGCAGCACTTAAAGTAGAAAAGCTCAATAAAACCTTTCGTGGCGGTCTTTTTGAAAAAGATCGTCATGTCCTTCAAGACATCAGTTTTACTCTCAAAGAAGGTGAAACCACCGGATTTGTGGGCAGCAATGGAGCTGGGAAAACCACAACCATTAAATGTCTCTTCAATTTTATTCATCCTGATAGCGGAAATATTGAGTTCTTTGGTCAAAAGCTTGATAGCGACGTAAAAACACGCATTGGATATTCGCCGGAGCGTCCTTATCTCTACGAATTTCTAACAGGTTTAGAATTTATCCGTTTGCATTGGAATCTTTGCTACGGTTTATCCAAAAAGGATTTCTACGAGCGAGCATGCGATGCCCTTCGCAAAGTGGACCTATATGAGGCCAAAGATCGTCGTTTGCGTACCTATTCAAAAGGGATGTTGCAAAGGGCGGGGATTGCCCAGGCTATTTTGACTCGTCCGGATTTACTTATCTTGGATGAGCCAATGTCTGGTTTGGATCCAGATGGTCGTGCGATGGTAAAGGATATCCTGCGCGAAGAGCAAAAAAGAGGTGTCACCTTATTTTTTAGCAGTCATCTTTTACAAGACATGGAAGAGCTGTGTTCGCACTTGGTGGTCGTCAATAAAGGTAAGATTCTTTATGAAGGTGGTCTGCAAAGTTTCATGGCAGAGTTCCAGAGTTTAGAAAAGGCATTCCAAGTGCAAAAGAATCGTGAGGCGAACAATGTCTAAGGTTTGGACTTTAGCAAAAACGACTCTTAGAGAAATGTTGCGTGAAAAAGTATTCTTCGTTGTCATCGTCATTGCGTTGGTTTTGATTGCTTTGAGCTTTTTGCTCGGCGCTCTTTCTTTAGCAGAGCAACGAAAAATCCTCACGGATTTCGGTTTTTTAGCCGTACAAATTGCTTTACTGGGTATTTCTCTTTTTTCAGGAGCCTATTTGCTCGCCAAAGAAATCGAGAAGCAAACGTGTTTGTTGATTTTGTCACGACCGGTGACGCGAGATCAGTTTATTTTGGGGAAAATTTGCGGTGTTTTAGCATTGAATACATTGTTGATGTTATTCCTCGGAGTCTTGCTTTGGGCCTTGCTGGGGCTTTGGAGCGAGCCACAGCTGTGGGGAACTTTTGCGGAAATCTGTCTAAGTCTCTGGTTTGAAAGTGCAGTTATTCTTGGTTTAGTGATTTGGTTAAGCTTGGTTGTTCGCCCCGTACTTGCACTTAGTGCCGGTTTTGTGTTCTTTCTTTTGGGGCATTGGCTTGGTGATTTGGCCTTCTTCGCAGAAAAGAGCAAAGAAGTTGTGTTTGTTCAGGCCGTAAAAGTTTTGCATTGGATGGTCCCTAATCTCTATCGATTGAATTGGAAGTCCGCGTACTATTTAGAAAAAGGTTTGGCGGGATCAGATGTTTTGTGGATGGTCGCGCATATGACGGGCTGGTTTTTAATCTATGTTCTTTTGACGAATTTCCTCTTTAGGAGAAAAGACATTGTTTGATTTTGACGCTTTTTATCTA
>JBLMWG010000039.1:0-7038 GCA_050257115.1 Bacillota bacterium | reverse complement strand
GATTCAGACAATCTTCACCTTGAAGGCATTGCTGTTGATTTGCCAGCAACAGCAACTTGGAATTGGACGGATATAAAGTTGATGGGTCGCGAGCCCAGCGACACCCTTGAAATTAATGGCTATGAGATCATTTCAGTTTTAGGTCAGCCGCTTACATTCTAAAAAAGAAGCTTTCCAGAGCGGCCGTTCACTCGGAACTAACTACTGCACCGGAACGAAAGTCGGTACATAGCGAACTTTATCTTCGCCTCGAGTCTTTGCCTCATAATTTTCATAAGCATTACGGAAGACTTCAACGTCTTTTTTGATTTGTTCATCGACCTGCTGATTTCGAGCCGCATTTCTACTATCCACGGCTATAGCAGTTTGATCCGCTGGCGGTTGATAGAAGTCTCCCACATAAACAGCACTGCCTTCAAAAAACTGAACTTCTTTTTGAAAACGCATTTTTCTATCGTAGAAAGTATAAAACCAGCGGTCTTTACCTTGGGATCTTTGAGTTTGATCAGGACTCCCCATCAGCTCCAGAACATCGTCTTTTTCCATTCCAGGCTTCACGGCATCAAACTGCTTTAACATGGAAGTCTGACAAGCTGACGTCAGCAGCCCAAGTACTATGACCGGAATCGACATCAGTCGAAGCATAGAATCCCCCATTAGATAAAGATAACAGCTTCCCTTGAAAACCGGAAGAACTCACAATTCCACCGCCTCAAACCGAGACAGACTCTTGCTATTTCTTCATTATGACAGGCTCGGTAAGCTCAGGTTTTTGGGGCTGCGCACTTTTAACTTTCTTCTGAGATTCTTTATCTTCGTGAGCTTTAGCTTCCTCTGGGGTCTGGTATTGCATGCGGACTTTTTTCATTGTCCGCTTCACTGAAGAAGACAGACTCATTTGAGATTCCATCTCTTCCAGAGACTTCACTTCCACACGCTCGTATTCACGCTTTTCTGTCAGACCTTTTTCCGGATAGCGATAACGAAGCAACGCTCGCTGTTGATCATATTCTTTAGCATTATCTTTAAGCTGCTTATGCAGAGTCAGCATCTGCTTCACGATTTCATTTAGCTTCGCGGGATCTGTTGTATGCTGCTTTTCCTCGATAAGTTTTTTTAGTTCTTCCTCTGCGGACTGAACTTTCGCTTCAAGGCCTTGCACCTTTGCCGCCACCACCGCATAGCTTTCTTCAGCAGACTTAACTTCTTTTTTTTCTTCGCCTTTGCCTTCGCCTTCTTTGGCTTCTTTGGCTTCTTTGGCTTCACCGCCGCCATGACCACCACTTTCACTTGCGAAAGCCATAGACGAAACCGCCAATAAGGTGAGCGAAATTTTAAGAACCCGAGAGAACATCTTGCCTCCAAGTGATTTTAAAAGGCAGATACTTGATTCGGTTAATTAGGACAGAAGCTTTAGCCGGAGTTAAGCCTGTCAACGTCAGTCTTCCACCACCAATGTGAGTTAAAAGCTCATTGACGTCCCACCCAAACCGAGAATCAGTCATCGCCTCACGCAGCTGATACACTAACTGACTCGACTCAATTCCTTCGATAAAGACAGTATAAGCAAGTGGCCCTGCCCCGACATTGGCATTCGCAAACTCAATGACATCAGCAAAGTTCGCATCATCAGACACATTTGATGATGGGGCCGGAGCTGGTTCGACATAATCAAGTGTTTGAGAAAAATCGAAAGCAGCTTCTTCCGTTGACTCGCTGGAAACGAACCCTTGATCACCGAAGTTCTGTTCGCCTTCTTCAGATTCGAATTGGTTAGGGCTGTAGTTTTGATCCGCAGGCTGCTCAGTGATTTCTTCAGGAGTGTAACCTTGCTCGATGGCAGGCACTGCTTCGTTATAATCGGACACAAATTCAGAAGAAGCTGCGGAGGAAGCTCCAGCTTCCTCGTCATGGCTGGCCATTTCCGGTTGTCCGTTCCAGTTAATAAAGTAGACCGCATCACAATGGGGACATGTAAAAATAGTCCCCATATGTTTATCAGTAACTTCTACTGGTTGGTGACAACTCGGACAGGAAACCAATTACTTTTTCCCTTTTCCAGCCTTTTCAAGGCGACGGCGTTCTTCACGATTCATTTGACGATCGTCCGCCGGACCGCTTTGGAAAGTCATTTTACGCTTCACCGGTTCCTGAGAACCTGCAGATATCTCTGGCAAGGAATGACCAATGTCAGACTCTGCAGGAGAAGAATAATCCAAATCACTTAGATCAGCTTCCTCTGGGCGCAGACTTTCTAGCACTTCTTCTTCCGACTGTTGCGCAACCAACTGAACGCGCATGATTTTCTCAATCGCATCAGACTTAATCGTATTATTCAGAGTCTCAAATGCTTGGAAAGCTTCTTTTTTATATTCAATTAAAGGGTCTTTTTGAGCATAACCGCGAAGACCGATACCTTCTTTAAGCTTATCAATCACATTCAAATGCATCTTCCAATGGTGGTCGATGGACTGAAGCAAGATCATCTTTTCGACTTGTTCAAAAAACTGACCCATTGAATTTTTTTGACGTTCGTAAGTCTCTTTAACTTGAGAACGAACAGCATCAATCAAGGTCTCACTGTTCACAGTCATATTTTCCAGATCCAGTTTGAATCCGAATGTTTGTATCAACGAGTTGTTCAAACCTTCAAGATTCCACTCTTCTCTTTTTCCGTCTTCTGGAACGTAAGTATCAAGGATATTAGAAACAACATCACCTAGCATATCCAAAACTGTGCGTTCAATTTCGGCACCTTCAAGAACTCTGCGACGCATGCCATAGATAGCATTACGTTGATTGTTCATGACCGTGTCGTAGTCCATCAAGTTTTTACGGATATCAAATTGATGACCTTCAACTTTACGTTGAGCTCCTTCAACCGCATTCGTCACCATTTTAGCTGTGATTGGTTCGTCTTCAGGAATATTCAACATTTCCATGATTTTCTGGATACGCTCACCGTTGAAGATTCTCATCAAGTTATCTTCTAGGGACAGATAGAAACGAGATTCACCTGGGTCACCTTGACGGCCCGAACGACCACGTAACTGATTGTCGATACGACGAGATTCATGGCGTTCTGTACCGATGATATACAAACCACCCAGTTCACGCACTTCTGCGCGCTCCTTTTCTACCTGGCCTTTTACTTTCGCTAAAGCCTCTAGATATTCAGGAGATTCATCGTTGCCGATTGCGACCTTTGCCAACATTTCGGCATTACCGCCAAGCATGATGTCGGTACCACGGCCAGCCATATTCGTCGCGATTGTTACCGCACCCTTACGACCCGCTTGAGCAATGATCTCCGCTTCACGTTCGTGATGTTTCGCATTCAAAACTTCGTGCTTAATACCTTCATTGCGTAGGAAACGGCTTAGAGCTTCAGATTTTTCAATAGAAGCAGTTCCCACCAGAATCGGCTGACCTTTTTCAGATCTCTCTTTAATGTCTGCCGTGATCGCTTTGAATTTAGCTTTTTCAGTTTTATAAACCACATCTTCTTCGTCTTTACGTTTGATGGGCTTATTTGTCGGAATTACATTCACTTCAAGATTGTAGATCTTCTTGAACTCAACGGCTTCCGTATCCGCAGTACCAGTCATGCCCGAAAGCTTTTCGTACATGCGGAAATAGTTTTGGAATGTAATGGTCGCCAAAGTTTGATTTTCTGACTTAACTTCCACGCCTTCTTTAGCTTCGATTGCTTGATGAAGACCATCAGACCAACGACGACCCGGCATCAAACGACCCGTGAATTCATCGACAATCACGATTTCACCATCTTTGATCATGTATTCAACATCAAGACGGTACAGGTAATGAGCTTTTAAAGCTTGGTAAACGTGATGAAGAAGTTCTATGTTTTGTGGATCGTAGAGATTACCTACGCCCAACAATTCCTCAACTTTCGCATTTCCTTCTTCTGTCAAAGAAGCTGTCTTTGATTTCTCTTCCATTGTGAAATGAACATCACGCTTCAAGTGAGGAACGATGGCATTCACGATTTGGTATTTTTCTGTGGACGCTTCCGCAGGACCCGAAATGATCAGCGGTGTACGCGCTTCGTCGATAAGAATAGAGTCACACTCATCGACAATCGCATAGTGGTGACCACGTTGAACGTAGTCAGCCAAGTCAAACTTCATATTGTCACGAAGATAGTCAAAACCCAATTCATTGTTCGTGCAGTACGTAATATCACAACCGTACATTTCTTTACGTTGTTGATCATTAAGACCATGAACGATGATACCTGTTGTAAGACCCAACCAGCCATACAAACGGCCCATATGCTCAGAGTCACGACGAACAAGGTAATCATTCACTGTCACGACGTGAACACCACGACCAGTCAGTGCATTTAGGTAAACAGGTAAAGTCGCGACAAGGGTTTTACCCTCCCCGGTTCTCATCTCTGCAATGTTACCGCGATTTAGAACATAACCACCGATCAATTGAACGTCATAGTGGCGCATCCCAAGCACACGAGAAGATGCCTCACGGCAAACCGCAAAGGCTTCCGGCAAAATATCATTAACTGTTTCACCATTTTTAAGACGTTGCTGGAATTCAGGCGTTTTTGCCTTTAGTTGCTCGTCCGTGAGAGCCTTCATTTGAGGCTCCAAAGAGTTAATACGATCCACAACTGGTTGGATCTTTTTCATTTCACGATCGTGCTTTGTACCGAATACTTTTGTCAAAATTTGTGTAACCATAGGCTAAGAGGATAGACCTAAATAGACCCCTCCTGCAAGGCAAGGGGGCAATTTCTTTTTGCGTCATTGACGCGAAACCACTCAGAAATTTCAAAACCCGGACTTAAGCCCAACAACCTCAACATGAGCCCAAATATTTTGCTACCTTCATCTTGCATTAACTCAGTTTAACGCCCATGTTCTCCTCGGCATTTCAACACGGTGCTACCATCAGAGAATCAGGAGACACCCATGTCTAATTTGGGATTGGTTCTTTCAGGTGGAGGCGCTCGCGGTGCCTACCAAGCCGGCGTCATTGCTGCGATTGCTGATATCGCTTCCCATCAGGGACTCAGCGATCCTTTTAATATCTTCACAGGGGTCAGTGCAGGCTCGATCAACGCCACTATCTTGGCTAGCCACACAGAATCGTTCCTACAGTCCGCTCAATATCTTGCCAAGTTATGGGGACAAATCACCACGGACGATGTGTTTTATGTCGATTTGATGACCTTATCACGCGGTGGATTTGCCTGGATCACGGATCTTTCCAAGATCAAAGGGAATAAGCGCGAATCACCCGTTCACTCTTTGTTTTCCACCATACCTTTGCGCAGCTTAATCAACCAAACCTGTCAGTACGAAAACATCAGCAAAAAGATCGACGCTGGGAAGATACGCGGACTCTCTGTTTCCGCTTTAGACTACGAAAACATTTCGACCAAAACCTTCTTTCAAGGAGCTGATGACATCAGAGCCTGGAGCCGTCCGATGCATCGAAGCGAAGCCTGTGAAATCAGCTCAGAGCACGTGATGGCCTCCGCAGCAATCCCTTTACTATTCCCGCCAATAAAAGTCGGAAACAGCTACTTTGGAGATGGATGCATTCGCAATCAGTCTCCTTGCTCTCCGGCAATCTACATGGGGGCGGAACGCTTCATTGCTATCGGCGTACGCCGCCGCCAAGACACATGGTTTAGCTATCACCATCCAGAAATGGGCGAAGCCCCTTCCATCGCCCGCATCATCAACGTGATTTTCCATTCGATGATGATGGATGGAATCGAACAAGACTTGCAGAGAATTGCACAGACTAATCAACACGTAGCCCTGCTCCACGACACAAGCAGAAATAAATTAAAAGCTCGCGAGGTGGGATTTTTATGGATTTCTCCTTCAGTAGATTGCTCAAAGCTGGCTTCACAAAAAGGCAGAAAACTACCGAATATGATTCGATACCTGTTATCAGGAGCCGGATCTTTAAATGAATCTAGTGAGCTGGTCAGCTTTTTGTTATTTGAACCGTCTTATTGTAAGCAGCTGATTGAAATTGGTTACACCGATGGCATCAAAGAAAAAGACCAAATTATAAGACTACTGGATCCAGACAGCCACTTTAGAAGCGAAGTTGCCTAACACCTTCGTATGCAGCAATGGCAACACTGGTCGCAAGATTCAAACTGCGTGCACCTTCACCTAACATAGGAATTGTCACAGTTTGTGACGGATATTTCAGAAGTAAATCGGGATCCAGACCTTTGGTTTCTTTCCCAAAGACCAACCAATCACCCGGCTTATACTCTGGCTCAAAATATGTACGCTTTGTTTTTGTTGTAAAAAACCAAGTGCGACTAGGGTCTTCCACAAGTTTCCACCAGTCTTCAAAAGTCGCATGACGATGCCACGTCAAATGGGGCCAGTAGTCCAGCCCCGCACGTTTTAAGTTTGTATCGTTGATTTCAAAACCCATTTTTCCCACAAGGTGCAACTCACAGTTCGTTGCTACGCAAGTACGACCTATATTCCCCGTGTTCTGAGGAATTTCAGGTTCAATCAAGACAATACGAAAAAGCTTATCTGAGTTTGAATTAGACAAGATATCTGTAAACCTCTTGGCCGAGCTTAGATAATGCTAATCTGCGACCTTTATCAACGATGAGCTCCAGGTTCATCAATTCACGATAGAGCGTCAAATCAATAGGAACAATTTCCCTTCCCGTTGTTCGACCCAGACGTTGAATATAGGTTGCCTGACGTTCCGTCAATTTCGAAGTCAAAACAGGTTGTTCTTCAATGGAACGTTTCCAATCCCCACCCTTAATCAAACTAGCATTTACTGGAAGTTTTAGAGGGCTCAAGAAATAAACCCAGGCCTTCACCGGCTCCGAAGAGCCTTCGATGTAGACATCAACCTCTTCCCTGGAGCAAAGGCTCTTATCCGAGTCATGACGATTGTATCCATAGAATTCATCCAGCAAGCTGAGCAACAATTCACAGGTTTTAAGCTCCACCAAGTGCCCAGGAACTAAATCACCGCCACCTTTGACGAGTACTGAAT
>JBLMWG010000038.1:0-6336 GCA_050257115.1 Bacillota bacterium | reverse complement strand
CCCACTTTGAAAGGCTGCCCCCATTTCTTAAGGTCTTTCGATAATGAGATGGCAAGTCCGTCAATGTTTTGATTTATCAGCGCAAAGCGGCCTTTATCGATGTTATCCAGCTGTACAAGATGACAGTGTTCCAATGGAAAGGAGCCTTTTTTGACATGAAAGTCTTCTCCATTTTCACTCTCTAGCAAACTGATTTTTTTGTCGTATGAGGAACAGTAAAGAAAGACTTTCTGTTTCTCGGTGAAGGTTGAGATAACGGTAGGGATTGATTTCTTTCTCGGTGACCTTGGCTTACCTAACAATCTTTTTTTTTCCGTGGCTTTACTAAGAGTGTTTTCTTGAGGCATGATGAAATCTCCGAGAGGATAAAGATAAACAAAGTTTTAGTAGCATGGTGACGTTTGAATCTGCCAGTTTCATTTTTGAAATGGCGCAAACACATCTTCTTGCGGGTGTCCTTAGGCAAAATTTGGAAATGGAGTAAATGTGGCTTTAAAATTTGGAACTAGCGGTATACGTGGACTCGTCACCGAACTTACAGATAGAGAGGTTTACCTCTTTACCACGGCCTTTTTAAAGCACGCAGAATCTGTTGGGCAATCGTTACCTGTGGCTATCGCGGAGGACCTGCGTGAATCCAGCCCGCAAATTCAAAAAGCCGTTTGTCGCGCCATTTCTGATTTTGGACAACAAATATTTTTATGCGGGAAGATTCCCACTCCGGCTTTGGCCTTTTTTGCGCAAGAAAAGAAGATTTTGGCGATCATGATCACCGGCAGTCATATTCCAGCAGATCGAAATGGCATCAAGTTTTACCTGCAGACCGGAGAGACGCTTAAGACTGATGACCAACACATTTATGAAATCTATTCTGGATTAAAACAACAATCATACAAAAAAGAATTGTTTTCAGACAGCGAATCATTTTTGCAGGAACTAGCAACGGCGCCATCAATCCAGGATGTCAGCACAGAGGCGGTCGAAGTTTTTACTAAGCGCTATTTAGATTTCTTTAGTGAGAAGGCTTTGCTTGGTGCAAAGATCATTGTGTATCAGCATTCATCCGTCGCCAGAGACATCTTGCCTTCTATTTTAGAAAAGTTAGGAGCTCAAATTATCAGATTGGGCAAGACTCAAACCTTTACTCCCGTCGATACCGAGGCCGTAGAGTCTACGCAAGTTTTTCAAGAGTGGATTCGCGAACACAAGGCGGATGCTCTGGTTAGCACCGATGGAGATGGGGATCGTCCGCTGATCGTTGATGACCAAGGGACTGTCATTCCTGGTGACAAGGTAGGAATTCTGACCAGTCTTTTTTTGGGAATTCAGGCCATTGCGATGCCGATTAGCTGTAATTCCTGCGCTGTGCAGATGAAAGAATTTAAAAAAGTTTCCATTACAAAGATAGGGTCTCCCTACGTTGTTGAAGCATTAAATATATTGAGTGGCCAGTATCCTTTGGTCGCTGGCTTTGAAGCCAACGGTGGATATATTCTGGAAAGTTCCGTCGATCTTAGTGCAAGCAGAAAACTTCATAAGCTTCCGACGCGGGATTCAGTTTTGCCGATTCTTTGTGTTTTGATTGCTGCGAGGGAGAGGAAGACAACCTTGTCCCTGCTTTTGCGAAGTTTGCCACCCAGGTATACTTGCAGTGTGCTTTTAAAAAACTGTCCCACCGTGAAAAGTCAGAATATCCTGTTGATGGCAGGCCGGGATCCTGCCGGGTTTCTCAAAAAAATGAGTTCGGAGTGGGAGACGGAGGTTGTGGATATGAATGAGCTTGATGGTGTTCGACTGACCTTGAAAAATAATGATATTCTGCATTTCAGACCATCGGGCAATGCTCCAGAGTTTCGATGTTATGTGGAGTCCAACACACAGGAAAAAGCAGATCGGCTTGCACAAATTGCCAAGAAATCTCTACAGGAACTTCTTGCTCAACTGTAAAGGTAGACCTCCGTGGAACAAGCATTAGGATCATTTCATTTTTCAGACATTAAGAATCTTGTCCCTGAATCATTAGCGCCTATTCTTATCACCTTGGTTCTATCTTTTTTGATAGGGCTTGAGAGGGAAGAGCGTTCTGCGGGGAAGTACTACTATTTTGGTGGTGTGCGGACTTTCCCTATAATTGGATTGTGTGGTTATTTGATGGCTCGATTGACCGAAGGTCAGTCCACAGTTCTTGGAATCGGCGTGCTAGTTTTAGGCGCTTTGTTTTGGCTCTCATATCGTAAGAAGCTTGAAAGCTCCGTTTCTGCCGGAATGACATCGGAGGTGTCTGGGCTTTTTACCTTTTTGATGGGGGCCTTAATCTATAGTAAAGCCTTATGGGAAGCCACAACTTTGGCAGTGATAGTTTTATTACTGCTCGAGCTGAAATCCTGGCTGGAAAAACTGGCGAGCAAAGTGCCACCGGAAGAGATTTTTACTTTTACTCGGTTTTTACTAATTTTCGCGGTAATTTTGCCCATAGTTCCCAATCGCGATTTCACCGATCTCCATTTCAATCCATTTCACACATGGTTGATTGTTGTGGCGATTAGCAGTCTTTCTTATATAGCTTATATTGTAGGAAATTTTTTTGGGCGCAGTCGGGGAGTTGTTTTAACCGCGATTCTTGGGGGCATTTATTCCTCCACGGCAACCACCGTCGTGCTGGCGAAACGTTCCAGAGAGGAAGTATCAAATCATTTATTTTCAGGGGCCATAGTTATCGCCTCTGGGTTTATGTATTTCAGGCTAGTGGTTCTCCTTTGTGTGTTTAATTGGAATCTTGCTCAGCGACTCTTAATACCTTTTTTATTTTTAGGTGGGCTCTTTGTTGTCATAGGAAGGGTTTGGATTGCAGTATTGGTGGACGAAAAAAAATCTTTTTCTTCACCAACGCTTCAGTCTCGAAATCCCCTTGAATTGAAGGCAGCTCTTTTGTTTGCAGTTCTTTTTTCGGCAATGAGTGTTCTTTCCTTATTAGCTCTTCAACATTTTGGCATCAATGGAGTTTACGTCTTATCATTTCTGATGGGGTTGACGGATGTCGATCCCATGGTGATGAGTCTGACCCAAAACTCGGGAGGAATGATTTCAGGGGTGGCTGCAGCGAAGGCCATAATTATTGCCGTTGCAAGCAATAATTTAATGAAAGGTATTTATACCGCAATCTGGGGCTCCAAGGAAGTCCGTAAGCGGGGGGCCTTAGCATTGATGGTTTTGGCTTTTGTCAGTTTAACAGCACTGATCTTCGTATGATACGGAACTCAGTCGTGGTTATGTTGGATTACAATATTCTCCCATAAATTCCACTCACTTTTAATGATCATTCGCAAGTTTGGTGAAAGAGTTCAAAGTCCAAAATACAAAGTGCTATATTCGTCCTCGGTGACAGAATCTAAATCTTTTTCAAAGGAGATTCACAATGTATAGCAAAGCGAAAATTGGCGGACATCCTCTGCACCCAATGTTGGTTGCATTTCCAATCACTTTTTACTTGGCTACTTTTGGTGGCTTTGTTGTCTATCAGGCAGTAAATCCAGATATCTTTTGGTTTAAACTTGCTTACTTCTCAAATTTTGCTGCAGTCGTATCGGCTCTTGTGGCCGCGGTGCCAGGAATTATTGATTGGACTTTTGGTATTCCTAAAGGCACGGCTGCTAAGAGAGACGGACTTATCCACATGTCTTTAAATCTTGTGGTGTTGGCGATTTACGCCATTAATGCCTATGCCATCTGGGGTACTTGGGAAACGGGTAAAGTGGGGCTTAGTACAAATATTTTTTTGACGGCGGTAGGTTCGCTTTTGCTAACAGGTGCGGGATTCTATGGCTGGAAAATGATTGGCGATCATAAGGTGGGTGTGGATTTAAGTCCCGCACAAGAACGATATCAAGATCTTTATGAACGGGAAGTTCCTTTCGTCCCTCCTCATGAGAAGAGAAATGAACAACCTCCCATGTTTCATTAAAACTGTGCAGAAATATGAACTCATTTTGATTGGAAAAAATTGGTACCTAGGTCAGAAGCTTACAGAATTTTAGCGGGTGTATAATAGTTTATGTCCGTGAGAACACAAGGAGGTATTTATGGCAAACCCAAACATGCCAAACAAAGACACATCGAAAGCTAAAAAGGATTTTCCGAAATATTCGGAAGGCAAACGGGAAACCACTAAAGAACAAAGAGGTTCCGAACAAAAAGTAAATCCTTCGCGAGAATCAAGATGGACAGAGGATAAAAGTAAAAAAGGCGCCTCTGGGAGCAGTATGAAGTCAAGCCACCAATAAAGGCTATAATTGCTTCCAGGGAGGCTCTGCGTGAGCCTCCCTGGAGACGTCTTATTTTTCTTTTACAATCGAACCGTCAACTGGGTTAAAGTAGATTTCAACTTTTTTGCCGTCTTTATTGGTGCCATAAATTTCGTAGCAGGTTCCTGGTTGTTTAAATTTTGATATCTTGTACCCTTCGGATTCGACCTTTTTCTTAAAGTCGGCCTCCTGCATCCATTTGTTCTTTGGCTCATTTGTGCAATCTTTCATTGCGTGTGCTGGAAGAGTCGCTCCTATAAGTGCTAGTCCTAGAATAAGATGTTTCATTTTGCTCTCCTTTTTGATTGGGATTGTATCCCTTGTTTTTGTTAGTATCGTGCATTGCTGCGAAATGAACATTGGCTGAATGGCCTAAGTTGTTGAAATCAGGTGGTATAGACCTTTTGGCTTATGGACGGAAACCTGAAATGGATCGAAATTAGATTCATAAATAGCTCTCATGAAGGAGATTCAGAATGAGAACAGCTTTAGTATACGACTTACCAACTCGACTTTTTCACTGGCTCTTTTCAGGACTCTTTTTGGTGTCCTTTGTCATAACTAAAACCGTGGACGACGAATCCATCGCTTTTACTTACCACATGCTGTCAGGCTTATTGTTGGGCGGTCTGGTGTTGTGGCGCATTGTGTGGGGAGTCGTGGGGTCAAAGTATGCTCGATTTTCGGAGTTCAATCTGAGTCTGGTGGATCTTAAAAACTATCTTTTCGGTATTTTATCGGGCTCTAAAAAGCGTTGGGCGGGACACAATCCAGCATCGAGCTGGGCAGCCATAATTATGTTGTTATTGGCACTCGGTTTGGCAATCACTGGGTATTTAATGACCACCGGAAATAAAGAGACCTTTGAAGACATTCACGAACTGATGGCGAATACATTTATTATTGTGGTTGTCCTGCACGTAGCTGGTGTGGTCCTTCATTCTTTGCGACATCAAGATGCTATTGCTTTAAGTATGGTCGATGGCAAGAAGGAATTAAATGACAACAGAGCTTCTATTTCCTCTTCTCATCGTTTTGCAGGTGTGTTGCTGATGGCTCTTGTGGTGTCAGCGGGATTGTACTTATTTAAAAATTTCGATTCGCAACAGGGGACATTGAATCTATTCGGGCAAACGCTGCACGTCGGAGATGTGGAGGCAGGAAATGATGACTAACAGTGATTCACCGTGTAGCCTGTAGCCATGAATAAAAAAGAACGTTTCATTGTTGTTGGTGTCCTTGCTCTTGTGGCCTTGGTGGTCATTGTGGATTTGATCACAGATACTAAAGAGGGAGTTGCGGGTTGGCATGTCTTGTTTGAGGCGGGCACGGGGTTGGCCGCCCTTTCTGGGCTTTTTTATTTTATGAAAGGCTCCTATCACCTGAAGCACAAGCTTTCGGCTTCGCTCAGCGAGAATGTAAAGCTAAAACAGGAAGCTGCAGAATGGAAGATAGAAGCGGAAAAGTACATTGAAGGTCTTTCTAAATCTATTGATCTGCAACTTAATAAATGGAACTTGTCTCATGCGGAAAAAGAAGTGGCTCTTTTATTGCTGAAGGGTCTTTCCTTGAAAGAAGTCGCCGACATTCGAAATACGACAGAAAAAACTGCCCGTGTCCAATCAATCGCGATCTATTCCAAATCGGGATTGGCAGGACGCTCAGAGTTGGCAGCTTTTTTCCTTGAAGATCTTTTGCAGCCACAGACTTTTTCAAAGGATTAAAATCTATTGAAGCTGGCCTCTCAGAGTGTGGCTTCTGTCTTAATCCAGCCGAGACAGTTTTGCGCTCCTCCTCCATCCTTGGAAAGCTGAAAACCGAGCTTCCTGCTCGGTTTTATAGGTTAATTGGATTCTCGGCGATAGGAATTCCATCTGTTTTTTCAATTCCGCGCACGATGCGCGGAATTCAGCGTTCACAGGACGGACGCGCTTTCTTCGTTATTTTTCACTGCCTTTTTTTACTTTACAGATAAAAGCGGAACCCCAAAGACAGAAACCCGCCGGAGAAATCAATGCTCCTATTAGAACCACCG
>JBLMWG010000037.1:0-21358 GCA_050257115.1 Bacillota bacterium | reverse complement strand
AAGGGTAGGAGTTATCTAATCCATAGTCTCGAACTTGCGCCAAAGAATAAACGTCCCAAGTTCCTAGAATATGGTTTGTGAGATCTTTTTCCAGTGTGTAGGTGTAGGAGTTTAAATCTGTCACCTGCCTAATGTTGTAGTCCGTGATCAGGCTGGACTTAGTAATGTTAATACGACCGCGGATGTGGGAGTCGAACAAATAAGGTTCCAGATATCCCAAGACCACTTTGCTTTCGAGGTACTTCACGTCAGCGACGTTGTAGTTTCCTTCTAGACGTAAAGAGATCCCACGGCCTGTACCAAAAAGATTGCGATAGGCAACTCCGGCATAGCCTCTTAGGGTGAATTGTCTTTCATTGGTTGCTCCAGCTCCCAACGTAAATAATCCGGGTTCGCGTTCGGAAACTTTCACCAAAACCGTGCGATCCGCGATGTTGGTTTTTTCTTCCAAGGTGCGGACTTCCACAGTGCTAAAGAAACCCGTGCGCTGCAAGTGTGTGATAGAATCTTCGATTTTTTGTGGAGTGATCAGTTCGTTTTTACGAATATCAAGCTCTTGGTACAGAACGTGGTCTTTGGTAAAAGTATTACCCTCTAAAACAATGCTCGCCGCACGAACTTGAGGACCTTCAAAAATTTTAAAATTCAATGTCGCCTGAGTGTTGGTGGCATCATACGTGACAAGATCTTCCCGTTCATTGAGAAGATACATCTCGATATAGCCGTTCTCGTGATAATAGTTCTTAACATTTGCGATCGCAGTTTCAATTTGCTTCAGTTTTAATGGCCCTGGTTTCAGGTCCGTGATCTTCAGTAATTGTTCATTGGTATAAGCCGAATTGCCCGTGAAGTTGACAGTCTGAATCGTTGTCAGAGGGCCTTCGTCTAAATTAACATAAAGTGTGACTTCGGTTTTTTCGCGATTATAAGTCAGCCGTGTGGAAATAATTTTGGCTTGTAAGAAGCCTTCGTTTTGCATATCCAAAATTAAATTCTTTAGGCCTAAATCCACATCTTCTTTATTGTAATAACCATCAGCGACTGTTTTAGAACTGTGTGCCGTGATGAAGTTTGCATAATGCTTTGGATGGCGACTGATTTTACCCATCATATTGATGGCAGAGATTTTAACTCGAGGTCCCTCTTCAATATTGAAGGTCACTTTGCGAACAAAAGGTTTGTCGGTATCTTCCTCTTCTGAGTTCACTTCCGCCCGTGCATATCCCTCGGAGATATAATAATTGCGAATCTTTTGAGCAAGCTCAGTTCCCACACTTGGATTACCAGAGTAATAGTTATCTAAATCCAAAGCATCCTCGACAGACCCTCGGCCTAACAAGCGGACACCCCGATATTCAAAAATATAGCGTTCCGGCTTATCCACTCGATAGGTCAGAGTAGCTTCGGATTCATCAGAGCTGTATGTGATTGTTGGACCTGAAAAATCGGCGCGGACATAACGCTCAGAATTTAGATAAGCGCGGGCTTTTTTGTTAATTTCAGCCAAGCTTTTTTCCGTCAACGGATCGTCGATCCGGGAATCCAGCTTATTGAGCAACCCTTTGTTCAGGACGTTGTTAGGACTTTGTACGACGATGGCGTGAATCAGTGTGCGTTTGTTTTCCGTGACTTTAACGATGATATCGACATCACCTTTTGCGCCGGTGGGCATCTCAATGTCGACAACGGCATTAAAAAAACCTTGGTCTTTATAAGACAAGCGAAGTTTCTCACCTTGTTCAACAAGTTCTTGTTGGTTAAAAACATCTCCGTTTTTGACCGTAAAAATATTGCTGATTTCATTGTCTGAATAAAAACGAGCGCCTTGATAGCTAATTTTTCCAATACGACGAGCGTGGAAGTATTGCAGCTTATAAGTCCCATTGCCGGGGTCAATAATTTGAACACGATCGAATTGAGGCTGTAGTTGCAGATAACGAACAATCTCATCCAGTTCACTCAGAGATATTTTGTCTTTATCCGCCTGAGGAAAGTGTTTGATTAACCCTGCGCGCACATCCTGCGGTAATGTTGAAAGATCCAATGCCTTCTTCGCCCAAGCTGGACAAGACAGCGCTGCTAGCACAACGGAAGTCAGCAGGAGATTCTTAGCAATCATTTGAACTCCCGTTTAAACTCAAGGTCTAGACCGAAGATACTTTCGGATTCTTGCGGAGTGTTTTGCAATGTATTGTTGTCATAAAGATTTTTGTTTTCGAATGAGCCTACAGCGGTCCAATTTGGATTCAAAAGATATTCCAGCTTTACATCGTAGCCAGTGACATCACCAACCTGACGACTTCCAGAGACCTTCATTTTATCTGTCATTTTTCGAGTCAACGTGATTTTTGGAACACTGATATTTCGAGTCGAATCATATTGTGAGGTCACTGAAAGATTAAATCCCGTGGCTTCCAACTGTTTGTTGATAGGTTTCGCCAAAACGGCGCCCCCGACCTCCAGGCCTGCTTGCTCTTGAACCGCCTTGGATTGTGCCGAACTTTGCATGCTCGCAGAGGTCACACCAAGAGCAATCAAGGATACGATATCTTGTTCGCTCAGCGGAGGTACGCTGGACATTTTAATCGTGAGATTTTTTGCCGAACCCTGAGCTAACAACGTGAGATCATACTCATTCACTCGGGATGTCGCTGTAAAATAAAGATTCGGATTGATCTCATTTGGATCATTGAATTCCACAGTTCCATTTTGAAGGTCAAAGATACGATCTTTGAAGACGATTTTGGATTTTTTTTCCGTCGTCACTCGTCCAATAAGGATTGGGTTTGATGGAGCCCCTTTGACCTGCACATGGCCCGTCGCTGTTCCATCAAAAAGAGAATTTTTCACTTGGAGAGGTTTATCCAATATCACCTGGATATCCAATAGCACCGGCTCAAACTGACTTTCGCGCAGGACTTTGGGTAAATAAGCACTTTGACGAACGTTAGTAATGCCGTCGCCACCTTCGACAAATTCTTTTTCAAAGATTCCGCCAAAAACTCGGTATGTTCCGGATAGGGTGAACGGGAACCAGCGACCTGAAAACAGCAAATCTGCATTACCACTGGTGCGAACACGTTCGGGAACAACTAAAGAAATATTTTCCGCATGAGCGCGAATAGACGTTGGCAAATCGCGAATACCATTGATGATAACGCTGCCTTCACCGGTTACGGAGCCGCCAGCCATCTGCCCCTGGATGGAGCTGATAATAATTTTACTCTGAGAGAATGAAACTTCAGAGGATAAGCGTTCTAGAGGGTGGGGGAATCCTTTGAGTTTGATATAGGCGTTCGATAACGTTGCACTACCTAAGATTTCAGGTTTGGTAATCCGGCCAGTTACGTTGGCTTGAATCCCCAGGGGGCCCCCAAGGTCATCCAGGAATGGAGTAAAGATTTGTAACAGGCGCAAGTCTACTTTCGCATTGATGGCGAGATTCAAACGCTCTGAGGTAAAATTGGAGCCTTGAATCTGAACGGTGCTATTAGGACCACGCAAGGCAAAGTTTTTGATCGTGGTGAGTCCATTGTCAGTTTGTAGTTCGATGGGACCCGAGTTCGCCAGACTTAAAGACCCACGCTTGAGCATGAAATTTTGCGTGGTGATTTTTCCAGTAGATTTAAAGATGTCACCACTTTCAGATTTCAAATCAATGACCGATGTTATTGATGAATCATATTCACTGGCGAGGTTCGCACCGCCAATAAGGGCCAACAAAGTAGAAAAATTCCAGTTATTGGTCTTCATTTTTATCAAAAGGGGAGAACTGCCATTTTCGTAAGGTAGCTGGAAGTCGCCGGTGACTTTATCGCCAAACAAGCTGACCTGGCCCGCCATACTGCGCTTATCGAGTTTTAAAACAAAATTTGAGTTGGGAATCTCTTGGTCTTCTAAAACCACGTCTGTGACGGCGCCCTTTATCAAGACATGGGGGTTGCTTGTGTGATCTTTGATTTCAGCTGAGGCGTTGGCATTACCATAGATGTTTGAGCTCATGCGAGAAATGATGTCGGACTCTTCAAGTTTCCAATTTTTTGCATCGACAACCAAATTCAGAACTTGATCTGAACTAATGCCGCCTATGACGTTGATACTAGAGGCATTCTTAATAAGTTCGACTTTTTGTGCTTTAATGTTGCCGTTAATCGCATCGACATTGAAGTGAAGGTGATCGAAGGACTCTCCATTGGCAGAGACGGATTTAAAGCTCGATTCCAATTTGTAATTGAGCTTCCAGAAATTAAGTGGTCCTTCCACGTGGGCGCGGGCAGTGCCAGAGCCTTGGATATTTAGAGGAAACTTGTAAATACGCTCAAAGATTTTTGTGACATCGCCAAGTTCTGCGGAAGGAATACTGAAGGTTCCCACCAGTCGGCTTTTAACCAGATCCACATCCAGATCGCCGATATATTGTGTTTTGTTTTGCGCCCCGGCGAGTTCTTCGAACAGCAAGTGGCCTTTACGTAACTTGATATTGCTGATGATATTACCCAGATTGAAGTCTTCAAAGATAAAATCACGAGCATTCATCGTCATATCAAAGATCGCCGTGTGGGAGTCCCCTTCTGTGCTGCCTTCAATGCTGGCATTACCTTCGAGTTTCAGATGCGCCAAATTTTGAACGTTCTTAAAGTCTAACTTCTTGGTTTTGTAATTGATTTTAAAACCCTTATCAAAGTCAATGACGCCATCGCTGCTGCCGGTGCTGTCGCCCATCGTCAGGGCTGCATCGTAGCTGACGGCCTTTGTGGAAAGGGTCATCGCGCCTCGGGCAGTCATGGATTTGATATTTACGAGTTCATCGCCCTTATTTGTGTTTTCTGACTTAATCCAAAGGTCAGAACCGATGATCTCTGCGTTTTCGCAGGTGAGGGAGAAGCTGGGCTTAATATGGCCTGAGCAAGGGAATTGACCTTTTGCCTGCAGACCTACGGGGATGCTGGCCAAATCCAATGATTTGAACAGCTTTTGAATATCGAGCGAATCAATCTTAACTGTGGATTTAAAAGCAAAATCATCTTCCAAGTTGATTTGCGATTTATTCAAAGAAGCTTTTCCTGCGGGATGGGAAACATTCACTTCAGAAAAAGAAATCAAATGATTCTTAAATTCACCTTGAATGTGAGCATCACCAAGTTCGAACTTATCAACCACGACCGTTTTGGTGGTAATATCGGCTTTACCACGCAGTTCGTTTTCGCCTCGGAAGCGTGCCTCGATATCCGTGTTGAGTTCGCCGGATAAGGTCGGGAGTTTCATCGTCGGTTTGATTTTTTTGAGCTCTTTGTAGATATCTGCTATTGCAATTTTACCTGTCAGATTCACAACACCAGTCGGTTTTATTGTGACATTTTTGAAGTCCGTTAGTTCGCCACGACCGATAAACTCCGAGTCATCCAAACGCACACCCAGTTGCAGGATGCGCAAGGACTGACGGGTTAAGTAAAGGTGGCCGTCCAGTGAACCTGCAAATTCCCCCATATTATTTAAAGCCACTTGAAGCAGGGGAGTATCAATTTTTGCAGTCAGGTTTTTGCCCATGTTGGTTAATAGTAAAGCGCCATTCTGAGCTTCGATTTTAAAACCAAGTTTATTGGACTCAACCAAGACGTGGATGTTTTGCAAAAGAACTTTTTGAAGTGGAATTTTTTCCGTGATGGCAAAGATCTCATCCATAGGCAGAGGCTTTGGTTTTGTATCTCTGCTTAGAAGGGAGTCGATATTCAGTCGAGCTTCAGGGGTATCAAGAATCAGCGCCGAAAAATTCACTCGACCACCTAAAAGGGTCAGGAAGTCCAAATTTACCCGGGCGCTAGCTATGTGAACCTCTTTCGTGACATCGGAGAATTCACCCTTGGGGCGTAAATAAATATTTTCTAATGTTAAAGATGGGCGCAATATGCGCAAATGCAAACGCTCGGCCTGGATTTCTATCGGCAAAGATGCTTTTGAGTAGCTCTGTAGCTTACTAAGAGTCCAATTTTCTAGTTGTGGAATTAGAAACCAATTTCCTAAGGCCCACAAAATCAGAAAGGCCAACGTTGGTGTGATGAGGATCCAGAAGATGCGTTTCACGTACCACCACCCCAAATATTGAGAAGCGCGCTGCCCGCACGATAGTGGGGACGTGCGGCAAGCAAGCCTTCCATGACCTCAATAGCCGTGTGTTTCTGTCCTAAGCCCCAAAGAGCCTGAGCTCGTAAATAAGCTGTGGCAAAAAATGTCTCTGGGTCGGAAGCTAAGCGAAGTTCTACGACCGAAATTTCATTAAGCAATTCCACGAAGCGACGTGTTTGCAATAAAACTTCCAAACGCAACCACATCAAAGACTCACTGTCCTCACAGAAATTAAGAATTTCGTAAGCGGCTTCGTAACCTTCAATCATAAAGGCCGCCACTGCAAAATCAAAAGCCATATCAGGATCTTGTTCTGCATGTTCAACTAAGGACAATAATAGAGCCTGATAGGCTAAATCTAATTCCGGATCTTTCGTAACCAGATCCTCAGTTTGGACTTTGCGAGACTTTGGAGAACGACGGGATAAAATATCTAAGGCGTGACGTTGCCTGTGTTCGCTCGCTTCACGTTTAACATCCTCGTCGTCTGGATACAGTTTCCGCATTCGTTCGAGCAACTTTTTTTCTTGTTCGTATAGTTGCTGCGTTCTAAGGGTGATCAATTGATCCAACAAAACTTTTTTGTTATTCAGATAGTCTTTATGAATTTTGTATTTACGATTGCTGCGCCATTCACCCAAACGTTGATCGTAATCATTTAAAACTTGAGAGCGAGAGGCTTCGTCTTCGGCATTGGCTTCTTGAATCCCCTCGATGAGGGCACGGACCGTTTTTTCATCCAACTCTAAAGAGGCATGTCCTAAGGATTCCAAAAAATACGGCCACGGCAAAGGAAAGCTTTCATTTTCCATGTGGCGCAAAACGAACTCCACAAGTTGCACATGGCGACCGGATTGATTCAAGAAGCGGGCAGAGGCAGTGATATTATCGAGAGTCAGTTGATCAGGATTTGATTCGAGAGCAGAAATAAGTCGTGCCGCGACTTCATCCAGATTTGAAGTCTCATTGAGTATGTTTTGAATTTCTAACTCAACAAAAATGGACAAAAAAATAGTCTCCGCTAGTGGGTCACGTTCTCGTTCCTATACTTTGGTATAAAAACGAGTGTTTGCGGAGACTTAATATATTGCGTTAGTAACTATTTTGCCAATTATTTTTGGCTGACGCGCTCTACGTAATCGCCAGTCGAAGTATCGATGCGAAGTACGTCGCCTTCATTGATGTGCAAAGGCACGCCAACAGACAAACCAGTTTCCATGATAGCTGGCTTAGTTGCGCCAGTAACGCGGTCACCTTTAATACCTGGGTCCGTTTTTGCGACAGCTAAGTTCACAGCTTTAGGAACGTCTACTGCAACAGCTTTTTCGTTGTAGAAAAGAACAACAACTTTCAGGCCTTCAGTAAGATAGTACTTAGAATCGCCAAGATCTTCTTCAGACATAGCAATTTGTTCATAAGTTTCATTCGACATGAAATTGAAGCCCGTATCGTCTTTATACAAAAAGTTCATCTCTTTGTTTTCAACGTTCGGCACTTCGAATTTTTCACCAGATTTGAAAGTGACTTCCAGGTTTTGGCCTGTCAGCATGTTTCTCAATTTTGTGCGAGTGAATTGATTGCCTTTACCTGGTTTCACGTGTTGGAAGTCCACGATCACGTAAGGTTTGCCTTCAACCATGATCTTTAAGTTCTTTCTAAAATCCGACGTTTCATACATATAGAATCCTCTTTCTTAACTAGGAAATGATCTCAAAGGCATCACTGAATGCATTGATGTCTTTGATATCATTTCGGTTATGCGGTGATTTTTACCAAAGTCAGTAATATAGCCCGAAAGGGCTGGGGGAAGTCAAACTTGGGCGCGGTAGTCTTCGATTTTGCGAAGCATCATCTCGAGAACTTCGATCTTCTTTTGGCGGATCAGTTCGTCGCGAGGCATGAGCGGCTTAAGTGGAACAGGCTCGTCATTATCATTGTAGCGAACCTGGAGGGTCTTCATGCGGCGCTCAATTTCTGGATTGTCGCCGTATTCAATGCGCGTGTCTTTAAGAAGAGCGTGGGCCTTCTCAAGATCGTTGCGTACAATAAAAGCATCAATTAAGGAGAGCATTCTCTCGAGCGCCTTATTTTTAGGCACTGGAGCGGGTTTGAATGCTTCTACGGCTGGGATTGCGGGAGCATTTTCTGTTAACTGCATTCCTTGGTGGGATTCTGGTGGCGAATCCAAATTCACCTTCGGAAGTTTGGTCATGGAGAAAACGTCGTCATCATATTCATCAGCCGTTAGTGACTCAAGCTTCTGTACAGCTTTTTGCGCGGATTGGGAGTTTGGATTTAAGAACAACACCATCTTGAAAGCCTTTAAAGCTTCCTTTGCATTTTTACTTGCGAGGTGCGTTTCCGCCAACAACTGATGAGCCAAAATATTTTCTGGCGCCAAAGATGTTGCTTTTTTAAGCGCTTCCAGCGCTCGTCCTAACTGGCCGGCATCGCGCAAAACTTTTGCGTATGTGACCAAGCCTCCAACAAATTGCGGGTGGCGTTGAACGCCTGCAGTCACGATCTGCAAGGCCTCTTTGAGCATCCCCATTTCACGATAAGCTTCGGCCAGAGGTGCAAAGACCTGCGAAGTCGGGTCTTTCGCGAGAATATTCTGGTATTTTTCAATGGCACTTGCTTCGATCTTCGGCATGTTTCAGATTCTAGTGCAGATCCGTTGACTTAGCAATACGTTCGGAATGAAATTACTTTTATGAGTTTAACGATTCTTGGGGTCGACCCCGGTTCTCGCATTACAGGTTTCGGCGTTGTGCGCATTGAAAATGGCAAGATTGAGCACGTCAATCATGGCGTCATCCTTTTGGATGCAGATCAAGATTTTCCGGTTCGCATGACCGAATTGGGCTCAGCATTTCGTGATGTGATGGAGAAGTATCGTCCCCACCAAGTGGTGATCGAAAAAATCTTCCTTGGTAAAAATGCTGACAGCGCCTTCAAGCTGGGCCACGCCCGTGGCGTGGTGATGTACGAAGCGGGTTTGGGGAAGGCTGAAGTGGCGGAGTATGCTACAAGATCTGTTAAAAAAGGCATCACCGGAAATGGCGGCTCCTCAAAAGAGGATGTACAAGCAGTCTTAAAAGCCATGCTCAACATCAAGGCGATCAATCGTATCGACGCCTCAGATGCTCTGGCGATGGCTTGTTATCATGCCTTTGAATTGAAAAAGAAATTGGTTTTACAAAGAGCGGTGAGTTTATGATCGGGTATTTGCGCGGAAAAATTATTGAAGTGATTGGTGACACAGCTCTGATTGATGTTCAAGGTGTGGGTTATGAAGTTTACGCTTCCTCTAAAACCCTCGAGGATTTCATGACTTTGTTAGGTAAAGACATCATCGTGTGGATTCACACCCATGTTCGTGAAGATGCGCTGACGCTTTTTGGTTTCCACGCCAAGGAAGAAAAAAATCTTTTCTTGTCTCTTTTGAAAGTCAACGGCGTAGGCCCGAAGATGGCTTTGAGTATTTTGTCTGGAGGTCGTCCGGCACAAATTCAAGATATGATCGAAGCCGGGAATGCTAAAGCTCTTTCTGGTTTGCCGAAGGTCGGAAAAAAGACCGCAGAGCAGATCATTTTGACTCTGAAAGGCAAGTTGGTTTCTATCGATGAGGGCGTGAAGGCGAAGTCAGAGTCTTTGACACAAATTACCTCTGCTTTGTTGAACTTGGGGTACAAATCTCAGCTCGTGGATCAATTTGTTTCTTCTTTGCCGACAGATATTTCTGTTGAAGAGGGTGTTCGTAAGGGCTTCCAAACGCTGTCAGGTAGCTTGTCATGAGTCGTATTCTAGAAGGTGATATTGCTGATGGTGGGGAAAAAACCTGGGAAAATGAACTTCGTCCCCAACGTTTTGAAGATTTCCCCGGGCAGGATAATGTTAAAGAAAAAATTAAAGTGTTCGTTGCTGCCGCAAAGTTTCGTGACGAGCCTTTAGATCACGTTTTGCTTTCCGGCCCTCCAGGGTTGGGTAAAACAACATTAGCAAAGATCATCGCTAATGATATGGGGGCGGAAATCAAAATGACTTCTGCTCCGGCTATCGACAAAAAAGGTGATCTGGCTGCGGTTTTGACTTCTTTGAAGCCGAACGCTGTTTTGTTCATTGATGAAATTCATCGCCTGAGTCGCCATGTGGAAGAGTATCTTTACACGGCGATGGAGGATTATTATATCGATATCGTGACTGGCGAAGGATTGGGTGCGCGCTCGATGAAGTTTCAGTTGGCACCATTCACGCTGGTCGGAGCCACAACTCGCGCGGGCTTACTAAATCCACCATTCCGAGATCGTTTCGGGATTGTGGAACGCTTGCAGTTTTATGATCGCGTGGCTTTGCAAAAGATTTTGATTCGATCTGCGGAAATTCTCAAAGTGAAAATTGACGAGGACGGAGCGGAAGAAGTGGCTCGCAGAAGTCGTGGAACTCCTCGTATTGCCAATCGTCTATTAAAGCGTGTGCGTGATTACGCACAAGTGAAAGGTGATGGCACCGTCACAAAAGATATTGCGATATATGCTTTAAATCAGTTGGGTGTGGATCAATTTGGATTGGATCTTATGGATCGTCGTATTTTGAGTCTTATCCAAGAAAAGTATAACGGCGGCCCGGTGGGTATTGATACAATAGCTGCTGCACTCAGTGAAGAACGCGATACCCTTGAAGAAGTCTATGAACCGTTCCTCCTTCAGGAAGGATTTATTCAAAAAACTCCGCGGGGCCGTATGATTACTGAGTACGCAAAGAACTCAGTCTTACCGACGGAAAAACTGGAGAACTAAATATGATTTCTAAACAGCCTCTCGTCGTTGAAGTCCAAAGAGGGCCGGTTGTCGAGAGTGTCCATCAGGTGATGGTGGCTGTTGTGAATGAAACGGGGGGATTGCTTCATGCTTGGGGAAATCCTCAATACATGACCATGCCTCGCAGTGCGATCAAAATGCTCCAAGCTCTTCCATTGATTGAATCTGGAGCGGCTGACAAATTCCAACTTGATGAAAAACTTTTGGCTTTAGCTTGCGGCTCCCATCGCGGAGAAAAAGATCATCTGTCAGCTTTAAGCCAGTGGTGTGAGAAATGCCAGATCACTGAAAAGATGTTCGTTTGTGGTCCGCATCTTCCTTACAACGAAGAATCTGCAAATAGCTTTATTCGCCTCAACCAAAAGCCCACCGCGCTTTGTAATAACTGCGCCGGGAAGCATGCCGCATTGATTGCGACTTGTTTGCATCTGGGGGAGGACCCGCAAGGTTACGAAAAATACGAACACAATGCGCAGAAACGTTTGCGCAAGATTTTAACTGAAACCACAAAATATGATCACGGCAAGGCTCCACATGGTGTGGATGGTTGCGGTATTCCGACTTACGCAATTCCTTTGCAAAATATCGCCACAGGTATGGCAACATTTATTAACGCCAAAGAAAGTCCTGTCAGAAAAGCCGCCTGCGAGCGTCTGACTGCAGCGGTGAGGAATCATCCTTTTTACGTCTCAGGCAGTGGTGAATTCACCACAGTTGTGATTGAAAAGACACAGGGTCGTGCCATCATTAAAGGTGGAGCGGAGGGTGTTGTTGCGGGTTTTATTCCGGCCAAAAAAATCGCTTTCGCATTGAAGGTGGCTGATGGTGCGAAGAGGGCGGCTCAGCTCGCAGCGATGCAGCTTTTGGTACAATTAGGTGGAATGAGTGTCGACGAAGCGAAGAGCTTGCCTGAATTCAGCCAGCCCAATGTCACAAATTGGAAGGGCGAAGTGGTCGGTTACTTGCGGATTGCGAAGCCCCAGTAGCTAGGGTAAAGTAGCCCTATGTTCTTACAGAAAACGATTCGTAAAAAAGCGGTAGTCAATGGTATTGGAATTCACTCGGGGGATCCGTGTACACTGACGTTCCGCCCCGCGCCTCCAGATACGGGTGTTTATTTTATCCGTAATGACTTGCCTGGGGCACCTTCTTTGAAAGTCACAGCACGCAATGTTCAAGCGACATCGCACCAAACCACGATTGGTGGCGAGGCGTTTTCGGTGGCGACGATTGAACACTGTTTGTCAGCATTGTCAGCTTTGCGCATTGATAACTTATTTATCGAACTGGATGGACCGGAGATCCCTATTTGCGATGGTAGTGCGAGAGAGTTCCTAGAGGCCCTTTTGGCGGTTGGAATTGTTGAGCAAGATCAGCCTCGCAAGTATTGCTATATCACAGAGCCTATTTATTTTAGTGAAGGTGAGAAGCATGCTTATGTGGTGCCCTACCATGGTTTGCGTGTCACTGTGACCATTGATTTTCCGCATCCGATTATTGGTAAACAAACTATTGATCTTGATATCAATGAACAGTCCTTCGGAAGAGATATTGCTGGCGCCAGGACTTTTGGATTTTTAAAAGACGTTCAAGCATTGCAGGCTCGTGGCCTTGCAAAAGGCGGTAGCTTGGACAACTGTATTGTTCTCGATGGATCCGAAGTAGTGAACCCTGAGGGCCTGCGTTGGGCTGATGAGTTCGTTCGTCATAAGGCCTTAGATGCTTTGGGTGACTTGGTCACTCTCGAGATGCCTTTAATGGGTCACGTGGTGTTATTCAAGGCGGGCCATGACGTTATGAACAAGCTCGTACGCAAGATCTGGGATTCGCCAACATCATACCGTCATGTAGAGCTGGGAGCCGACATCAGCGAAGAAATCCAGCGTTTCAATGGTTGGACGATGCCAAACCTCTAGTTTCAAAAATAAAATTAAGTTAAATAAAAAAGGCTCCTGCAAAGGAGCCTTTTTAGTTGGGGCTATTTTTGAACACCCTCTTCATTGTCGTTTTTATCAGGGCTCGCTGCTACTGTGGTATTTTGGTTTTCTGCAGTCATGGGAGCAGTGACTTCTTTCCCGGACATAGCTTCTTCCATCAATGGTCCATAGTAGTGTAATAAGACGCCCCCATTTTTAAGTTGAGGGATGACTTTTGCGGCGATCTCAGGCGCAAGTGCAGGGCAACCCCAGCTCACGCCAAGACGGCCAAACTTTTCGCCAGTTTGAGGGTTCTTAGAATTGATGAAATCTTCTTGAGCATACCAGGCACCATGCAAAACGATATCGCGGTGGTAAGCGTTGTCATTTGATTTTTGCAAACCATATAGGCGAAGCGTTTTGCCATATTTGCCAGGGTAAGTTTCTCCAGCCAAATAAAATCCTAAAGACGTTTGCCGAGAGTCTTTGATGTTGCTGAACTTTGTCGCGTAATTGCTATTACCGCTGCCTTTGCCGTGGGATACAAGATACGTAATAACTTCGCCTGTTTTCAAATTGATCAAAAAGAAGCGACGGCTGGTTGAAGGCTCGCTGAAATCCACAATGGCGACAGTTTCCGGGCTTTCCACTGTCACGCTTCGCGAAGAATTGGTGCGTTCTGATTCTTCGCAAGGTTTTACAGAGTCTGGTCCAAACTTCGCGCAAGTATAGGTGTCCTGTTGGAATGAGCGTCCCTTGCTTTCATCCAAGAATTTAATCATGCGATTTAATGCATTGGTAGGAACACCTTGAGAGAGAATTTTGTTGTAAATAGCTGATGTGGGAGCTGCTTGAGATTTAGCTGTTAGAAAGGCTATTGTAATAAAGAAGATTGCAAAAAATTTTGCTTTCACGAGGCCTCCGGATTTGAGGCCATGATATAGGTCGTTTATTTAAAAAAGGGAACCTTGAGAGTGAAAATGTGCAAAAAACACCTGGTGGAATTTTGCCTTATTGATCTGTTGTAATGATATGTCAAAAGGCGCGAGGAGCTCGCACCTTTTGAATATGAATTACATTAAACCTTTCAGGTAACCAACAATGTCTACATCCTGAGGATTTGCAACTCCCACGCCTGGCATTGGGCCGCGCAATTGATCAAGGGAGTAGTTCATTTTCACATCATAGCGACGCTCTGTTTGGTTACGTAGCCATTGCTCTTGATTGTACCATTGCTTTTTGTTTGAGCCATCAGGACAAGCTGTCAATTCTTGAGGTAAACGTGCGCCCCAACGCAATTCCACACAGTGGTATGGGTCAAAGCTCATGTTGTAAAGTCTTTGGCGAGCCGCTTCCAGATTCATTACCAATGTTTGGCCATTGGAGATAACGTAAGAAAACTTACAAGCCATCGCTTCTTTAGCGTAAACCGCGAAAAGATCTTTCGCAAGATTGCCACCACTGTATCGCAAAGTGCGATCGCCACGACTGTATTGGTCCATCGTTTTTTTGGCAAAGTTCAATAGATCAACGAAAGAAGTTTTAAGACGAGCATCGCGGCTTGAAGTGGCGTAGTCTTCCCACTCACCACTGGTACCATAGATATTGTCTGGAAGACGATCTGGATGTTGCTTTAAGTAAACGCCACTCGTTCTGGCTGCATCAACGGCTGCAACACGGTCTTTCAATGCCACGCAGATGTCTTGGACCATCAACTTCATATCCATTAGTGGATCAATATGAAGCTCACCTGTTGTCAGTTTTAATTGAACGTAGTCGTAGTAGTTTACCTTTTGGCCGTTCAAAACGAATTGGCCCATTCTCCAGTCACCGCTGCTGTCCGGCTGGTTTCCGTAATATTGGTCAAGACCGTAGTCGGACAATTCTGCGTTTGTTTTCGCGATGATTTTGCCGCCAATGTAAGCTCCCGTGGAGTCCATTGTTGCACCGACAAGTGTTAAGGGACGGAAGTTTTTGAAACCCGCACCTTGGCGTGGATTCGAACGCATGAACTTTGAAGTATAAAGTCCTGACGTCAAAGAATTATCTGGATGGGAGTCGATATAGAAAATGCGACCCTCGTCATTGATTTTGTAAATGATTGCAACGTGACCGTTGGGATCATAAATCGCAGTGCCTGGACGGATAGAACCGCGTTGAATTTTAGCTGGGTAAAGATCTGTATAAGTTCCTTGAGTCGTGTCGCCGAGCATTCGGAAAGTACCAGAAGAGATAGCGTCAATCATGCCTTGATTAAGGATGCTGATTGCATTTGGAAACTTACCTTTATAAGCAATCATGTCCCAACGACCAACAGCATAGTTTCCGTTTTTTGAATAACGGATGTCATTGCTTTGGCCTTCTGAACTTTGTTGATCTACTGGGACTGGATTTGCTCTGAGGTTCGTCGCGAAAGAAAATGGAAGACCATTTTTCCATGCGAAATAAGTGCGAAGATAGTATGGCAAGTCTGCGCAATCCGAAAAATAGTTAATTCCCGCTGGATCTGTAGAGTAATAAGGATTTGCCGGGCTTTGAAGACATTCCGCAAGAGTTCCGCAACGACGGCTTTCAACAGCGCGACCAATTTGAGCCACAAAGTCACCAAATTGCTGTTCGTGATAGTCTGTCCAAGCGGGTTGAGTGATTCTCCAATCACTACTTTTTGCCGAAGCAAAGCCAGCAACTAAAGTACTAGCTAAAAGCAAGGAAAGTCCGATTCTTCTCATAGGTACCTCAAGTTATGAATAATAACTTCGGCAATATAACCGTTTTTTGGGTTCTTTGCCGGGAAAGAGGACAGGGAAGGTAGTTCTTACAGGGGTGTCAGCTTTTTAGACACGTTGGCGTCTATCATTGGGGTGCTAGGGTATGTTTTGGCGGATCTTTTGTGCAAATTTCCAGAATTTGTTGTCTTGACCCAGTTTGGCCTGAAGGAATTTTTCGGCCTTCTCGGGGGCGATCTGCTGGGCTTGTTCCCAAAGGTCTTCAAACATATTCTTTGTGGCTGCCACGGCAATAGATGGAAAGCTCGAATCTTCAACTTCACCAAAGGCGACAATCAAAAGTCGTTGCCAGAGCGGCTTCATCGCCCGATTGTAAGTTGATTCCATATAGCGGCCCTGTAGTTCCGCAACCTCTTTAAGTTGTTTAGTGGAGAGAGGGGAGTCCATTTCCAGGGCCTCTAAGATCGTATAGCTCTCACTTGGCATCGCGGTTTCCGTGCGGAGATAGGCCATCATATTGGCGAAGACTTCCCTTGAGAAAAAAGTGGCGCGGTTTTGGTACCATTTGACATAAACGACCTGTCCGGAACGTGATAGTTCTTCTTTGAGCATCCACAGGTCTGAAACTTTGTGGTCTGAGTCGGCATCCCACTCCCACACCATTTTAGATCGGGGGTGCAGATGACGCCAAATAGAGTCCGGCTCAGGTCTATTTTGAATGGGGTAAACCAGCAGAATTCCTTGTTCTTCGATGGCAGCCAAAGCCTTTTTCTTCTTCATAGAGGAAGTAAACCTCGGGACCGAATGGCATTCAATAAAGAAGTCAGTAACGTTGCCTGGGGAATTAATGCAACGCAAGACATGTCGCAGGAGGCTCCATATGGGGCGTTCTTGCTTTTTATTACCGTTCTGGCATATTTTCAGGGGTCGAAAAAATAGATATAAAACGTAACTTCGCGGTTTTTGTATAAATTAACGGTGAAGTTCATTGATGGAGTAATCACATGATTATCGGTGTTCCAAAGGAAATCAAAATTTCTGAGAACCGCGTAGGTATGACTGAAGCGGGTGTAGTTCAGTACGTGAAAGAAGGCCACACAGTTCTTGTTGAAAAAGACGCTGGTGTTGGTTCTGGTATCACAAATGAACAATACGAAAAAGCTGGCGCAAAAATCATCGACAGCAAAAAAGAAGTGTACGCGAAAGCGGACATGATCCAAAAAGTGAAAGAACCACTTCCAGATGAATATGAGTTGATGAAAGAAAATCAAATCATCTACACATACCTTCATTTGGCCGCTGAACCAAAACTGACAAAAGTTCTTTGCGAGCGCAAAGTGAAAGCAATTGCTTACGAAACAATCCAATTGGACAATGGTTCATTGCCATTGTTGACTCCAATGTCTGAAGTTGCGGGCCGTATGGCGACGCAAATCGGTGCTTTCTATTTGCAAAAAGACCACGGTGGTAAAGGGATCCTTCTTGGTGGCGTCACTGGCGTTAAACCAGGTAAAGTCACAATCATCGGTGGTGGTGTTGTTGGTACAAACGCGGCGAAAATGGCAGTAGGCTTGGGCGCATCTGTAACGATCCTTGACGTGAACACAGCTCGTCTTGAGTACCTTGATGACGTATTCCAAGGTCGTTGCATGACTTTGTTCTCGAATCCAAAAAACATCGAAGAATCAGTTCGTGAGTCAGACTTGGTAATCGGTGGTGTATTGATCACTGGTCACAAAGCTCCAACTCTTGTTTCTAAAGAGATGATCTCTTCTATGAACAAAGGTTCAGTCGTTGTAGACGTTGCGGTTGACCAAGGTGGTTGTATCGAAACTTGCCGTCCAACTTCTCACACAAACCCTACATACGAAGTTGATGGCGTCATCCATTACTGCGTACCAAACATGCCAGGCGTTGCACCAAGAACTTCTACTTACGCATTGACGAACGTCACTACGAAGTACGGCTTGATGCTTGCAAACATGGGCGTTGAAGATGCTGTTGCGAAATCTCCAGCATTGTTGAAAGGTCTAAACGTTTACGGTGGTCACGTTTGTTATGAGCCGGTAGCAAAAGATCTTCACATGGAATACAAAGCTTACAAAATCTAATTAGATCACGGATTTTAAAAGTTATTCTAGGAAAGACCGATCAATGCGATCGGTCTTTTTTTATCTGATGCCTCGAACAGCAGACCAAAATTAGACAGAGACAAAAGTCGCTGACACTTGCTGTTTTGTAAATGCCTATATGTTTTTAAAAGCCATGTAATGGATAGATATTTCTGCATGACCTTAGAAGAATCAAATTCAATGCCAAAGAGAGGGGCGATTGATCAGGGAGCAAGGAAGAGTGAAACAGTCGCTCCACGGGCCACCTTTTGACGGAGCTGCGCAGTTCGGCCTTTTCGATCTAAGACTTGCACATAGCATGACAGATCGTTCGGCATGTAAAATCTAAATTCACCATACTCATTTGTTTCGCTCGTCGCAAGGATCGTGTTGTCTTCATCAATAAGAAGTACTTTAACGTGATTGCAAGGACTGCTTAAGGGAAGGTTTGTTGGATCCCCATAGCGACAGGTTCCTTGAAGATCTTCTCTTGCGGGATCTGAAGATAAGATAGTTCCGAGGCCCTTTGCTGCACCGATAAGAGCCGCATTGATCACAGCGCCTGCACCCGATGAGTAAGGCATAAGTGCGGGGGAGGGGGCTGAAATCCCGTTGCTTTTTGGAGCGAGAGCTCTTGGTTTGTCTTTGACGATAGTATTCGGCTCGAACAACTGGGCTGTCGAGATTTCGGAGTCATTTGGATTTTCTCTATGAGACTTACTTGAGCAGCCGACAGTAATAAGTAGAAAAGAGATAAGTAGCAACTTTGTTGTCATGTCTGCTCCTGAACAATGAATATATATGTAGCGTAACATGTTGATGATTTTGGAGCCAGTTTTTCTATTCCTATCTAGATCCCAAGCGCCCTTGCAAACCTGCTTGTCTCGCGGCCAGAGCATTATGTGTCTGGCACAAAACTCTCAAGTTACTGAAGTCATTAACTCCACCGAGTGCCACCGGCTGACGATGATCGATTTCCAGTTTGTATTTCGAATTGCATCTTCTATGCGTCTTGGAGTCTTTGTATTCACAGCAATGTTGAGCTTGGGCGAAAAGTTTTCGTTTGGTGTGAACTGAAATATAATGACGACCGGTTTTACTTGCCAAAGGGTCAGAATTTGATCCTGAGGCTGAGTCTGCCCCCGTAGGGGCAAATATGCGACAGTAAAATTTTAGCTTGTTCAAGCTCAGCAAATTGTTCTTTAGTAAGAGTGATCTCAAGTCTGATGGATTCATCTTGTTGAGGTTTTACTTTTTCGTGAAGTTCCACAGGTAAATTCATTTCCAAAGCCAATGTCTTTTGTGTTTCAAAAGAGTTTTTGTTTTCAAGCTTTGATAGAACTTCGAGCGTTTGTTCGATGGAAACACTTTCGCCGTTCCTAATACTTTCCTTGAGGCACTTCTGAACTTGAGTCAATTGGGATAAATTTAATGACCCATTTTCAATCTTTTCAGCCGCAGTTGGAACTTGCTTTAATAATCGAGCCGATTGTAAACGACGATAGGCACTGCCTTCAGAGTAACCCAATCCACGAGTGAGATAAGAATACATCCCATCAAACCCCAGATCTGCATAAATCTTGCGCTCCTCGATTTCAGCAATATGAAGTAAAACCAAGTGCGTAATTTTTCTCTCTGTACGAGCCAACTTTTCTAGGCGTTGAATAAGCTCGTTATTTGGAATGAATTTAAGTTCCATGATTCCAAGTCTCCATATTTCTGTTCAATGAAGATCTTATACCACGGCAAATTGTGAAGGCATTTTTGCGCTTTTTTTTCGGATGAAAAGCACATGGAGCATACCCTTAAGGCTGTATTAAACGCATGAGGTTGGTCATTGTGAAGAGATCTTTTTTCCAATGAGAACGCTCGCACCGAAAGAACCAGAGTTAAACAATACCAACAATAAAGAGCATGAAATGTCGTCAAGACAAAATGTTGTAATAGAGAAAACAACGCAACATATCCTCGCTACGAAGCCGAATTTTAAAGCAGAGGGAATTTTGCGTAACGAAGTGCTCAATCAACTCTGAACACTGTCGAACTTGAATTTTATAATCCGGTGTAAAAACACATCACTTGTAACTTATCCCGGTGAATTGACTAAAAAACGTTTCGGACCAGAATGGCTGAAATGTTTTTGAAAGGAGATTGTTATGAAGTTACTAGTTTTTGCAGCTGTTGTGGCTTTGAGTACACCGGTCCTGTCGAGTGCCGCCAATGTAATTAGTTTTGGAAAGATGTATGGTGTGGATGGTCCTTTTGTTGGCGGAACTCAAATTCGTGACGTTCTGGGTGACGAGCTTCCTTGGGTGATCAAAAGCGCAAAAGGCTCTTTGTCGACCCATGGCTGGTTGGATGTTCAGGTCAAGGGCTTGGTCTTTAGCAATGATGAAATCGTTCCACCTGACAAGCGAGGCACCAACGACGAAAAGGAGTTTCGAGGCATGGTTAGTTGTCTTTCCGAAACTGCTGACGGTAAAGTGACAACTGTCAATGTAGCAACGCCTGGATTCCCGGCAACGACGACAGGTAATGCCCATATCAGGGCTAAGATTACTCTTCCAAAATCCTGTATAGCACCAATCATTTTTGTCATGGCCGGATCAGAGGACAAATGGTTCTCCGTGACGGGCTTTGAGTCTGAGACTGGAACGACAATCGTTCGAGAGTGAGTTTGCTCGGTTTGGTTTTTTGGCAGTTAAGAAATCTTGTAATCGTTGGTGACTTGCGGGTTTTATGTGGTGGGTGTCTAATCTCTTTAGAGATTATCAGGGGAGGTTTCTATGAAACGCCTTCTTTTATTGTTCGCCATTCTATTTTTAGGTCTTTCTTCTTATGGGGCTAATGGTCCCGTGACATGTGCTATTAAGACATACAACGGACACTACCTGACCGCTGTTGGTGGGGGTGGGCGGACTTATGATGTGATTCATACAGATGCCATTAGGATTGGTTCTTGGGAGAAGTTTACGTTGATTGACACCAACGCGGGAACACCGCTGATCACCTATGCCATTCAGACGGTGAAAGGTTATTATCTAACAGCCGTGGGTGGGGGTGGGCGCATCACGGATGTCATTCATTCGGATGCGACCCGGATTTTAGATTGGGAAAAATTTGTGATGGTGCCTTTGGGAGGTAGTTACTATGCGATCAAAACGTTTACTGGGAACTATTTGACAGCCGTCGGCGGTGGGGGACGCATCACCGATACGATTCACAGTGACGCGACTCAAATTCAAGCATGGGAAAGATTTGAACTGATTTGCGGAATTAGATGATTAGCGTTCTAACCAGATATTGCCCCAATCTTCTGTGCGCAGAAGAGGAATGTGATATTTTTGCAAGATCGCGACGGTTGCGGGATGGGGATGCTTATAGCGTGCCCATCTTGCAGAGGCAATGGCCATCTGCAGATTCGGTAAGCTGGCAATAAGTTCCGCCGATGTGCTGGTTTTAGAACCGTGATGGCCCAACACCAAAATTTTTGTATTTTGAATCCAAGATTGGTTTTTCCAAAATTTTTCTTCTTGTTGAGGAGAGTCCCCTGGCAATAGGGTGTTTTCAAATTTAACAACATGACTATTGCTGTTAGTATCCTTCGCGATTATAGGCGGATGCCATTCGCGTGTTTGGGAAAAGATATCGGCACCTGGTTG
>JBLMWG010000036.1:0-3364 GCA_050257115.1 Bacillota bacterium | reverse complement strand
CTCTCCATCGTCCTTGCCAGTTGATCAATTCCCAGATGGGTATACTTTTCTGTGGCTTGCAAGCTTTCGTGGCCTAGTAGCTCTTGCAGGGTTCTTAGATTCGCACCACTACTCAAAAGGTGTGTCGCGAAACTATGGCGTAATGCATGAGGATGGAGAGGTTTCAGAAGTCCTGCACGCAGCCCACTTTGGCGAACCATTTCATAAGCAGTTCGTTGCACGAGAGGCTTATCGCCAAAAACATAATCGTCGAATGCGCTTTCCTTTTTCCACTTTTTTAAATTTTCAACTGCCACCGAGGGTAAGGCGACGACGCGCTCTTTATTTCCTTTTCCAGTAACACGTAAAACTTTCTGATCAAGGTGAACAGAACTCCAACGCAGATTGCACGCCTCACTGATGCGCAGGCCTCCACCATATAACAATAAAAACAGAACCTTCTCTTTGAGGGGCACTTCATTTTTTTTATCGAAGGTTTTCAGAACGCTGAGGACTTCATCGACGCTTAAGAAATGTGGCAACTTCTTGGGGACCTTAGGACAGGTCACCTGAAGAGAAAGATCTCTTTCCAGTAGATTTTCCTCCGAAAAGGCCCAGGAAAAAAAGCTCTTCAAAGTGGCGGCCTTGCGGTTTCGAGAGGCTAGTGAAAGTCCTGCCCAGTGGTTAAAGGCCTCTCGAACGGAGGCCATGAGTTCGTCTTCTGACCATGAGTATTTCTCTGATTTTAAGTTTTTATCCAACTTGAAGGCTTGTTGTAGATCCAGGGTGTAGTGTTTGATGGTGAGGGGGGATGCAGATTTAACAAATGTCATGTATTTCAGATACTTATCTATGTTTTTCGAGAGATAAAACGACATATTCATAGCCCTCAAAACCACCCAAATTGCCCCAATATCCTAAAAAAACTTTAACGCCATGCAAAATTTTTATTGCAAAAGATACAGGACTAAGGTTATAACTCAATGCGTCGGAGATGTCTCACACTGAGTCAATCAGATTGAGACACTCAAAAGGTTTTTAATAAAGACGTTACCGAAAAAGGTGGAACCAATGAACGATAACAACTCTACGATCCTTCCTGCTTCTCAGAATGCTAACCAAGTTATGTGGAATACAAACACAACTTCTAAAGTGATGGAAAACAAGACCATTGTCTATCAATCGGAAGTGATGGGCAACTTGATGAAGATGATCGACCGCGTTGCTCCTTCAAACGCAAACATCTTGGTTCTTGGTGAATCAGGGACAGGTAAAGAGTTGATTGCTCGCTCAATTCATGATCGCTCAGGTCGTAAAAATAAACCTTTCGTTGCTATCAACTGCGGTGCTCTTCGCGAAACATTGCTTGAGTCAGAGTTGTTCGGTCATGAGAAGGGATCTTTCACAGGCGCTTACAACCGTAAAATCGGTTTGGCGGAAGCGGCTAACGGCGGAACTTTGTTCCTTGATGAAATTGGTGAACTTGATCCCGCAATCCAATCTAAACTTTTGCGCTTCCTCCAAGAAGGCGAGATGTACCGTGTTGGTGGTAAAGAGCCAATCAAAGTGGACATTCGTTTGATCTGTGCGACGAACCGTGAATTGGACCAAGAAGTGACTCGCGGTAATTTCCGTGAAGACCTTTTCTATCGTATCAACACGATCATCGTAAGCGCTCCGGCTCTTCGTCGTCGTAAGGAAGATATCCCAGCATTGGTGAATCACTTCCTTAACAACTCTCAACATGCATACTTGAACCGTGGTCGTTCCGTTTCTGAAGACGCGATGAAGGCTTTGATGAAGTACGAATGGCCAGGTAACATCCGTGAACTTCAAAACGTGTGCGAAAGACTTCAGATCTTGTCTGATGGTCACATGATCATGTTGAACGACATCCCAGAGAACATCAGAAGTCCTGAGGCTCAAAAAGACGTGATCGAGTATGATCCGAACATGACTTTGCATGATCTTGAAAAACGTTACATCTTGAAGGCGTTGGCTCACTTCGGTGGTAACAAAACTCAAGCTGCTAACAACTTGGGTATCACCATCAAGACTCTTTATAACAAACTTCATGAGTACGGCGAGTTCGAAAAATTCGCAGTGCACACGAAGCCAGTAAAATAATCGACTCAAAATGTTCCAAGCCCAGCGGGTTCCTCTCTCTTCCCCGCTGGGCTTTTTTTGGTACGGACATACTTCTGGTAGCAACAAAGCGTTAATTTTTATTTGCGAGACTTGATATGGTGAAAAAGATTTTACTAACATTCTTATTGCTATCTGCAGTGGGTTGTTCTTTTTCTAAGAAGTCCGCGGAGGAGAGGGCCCAAGAGGCGATCGCGGCTAAGACGCGTGCTTTAGTTGATGATGTTATTGGAGATCAACGATATACACTTCGTACAAAGCTTGAAAATGCAATTGCAAGACGAGACAAACAGCTATTTTCTGAGTTACTTAAGTCAACTTCATTAAATGAATTAAACAGAGAGCAGGAAGGTAAGTCTTTAGGTGAACTTGCCATAGATACACGTGATTTATTTTTTTTAAAGGGACTACTTGATGCTGGTATGTCCCCCTTTATCGGGACTGATACCTTTGCTGATGGATTGTTCGCCTATGCTAGATATAAAGACAACGTTGAGGCATTACGATTTCTATTTCAGGTTAAATCCGAAATACTTCGACAGGCTTCGAAAGTTTGTGTTGTTTCTGATTTCAAAATACTTTCTCAGTTCCTAGATAGGAATCTTATTTCCCCAATATACAATGTCTGTGGAACGATGAATTTATTCGGTTATTATTTTTCCTATGTACAAAGTGATAATGACACAGTCGATCAGGTTTTGATTAAATATGTTGATCCCGCTCGAAGAGACTACGGTCAAATTGGGCAAGAAATTCTTTACGCAGCATTTGTCTCTAATTCACCAAATTTGTGGAAAAAAGTAGTAGATCTAGTCGCATTAAAAGAGTTGAAGCTATTTGGACGAGGGTTTGAAGATCACATCAATTATGGGAACATTGAATCTGCACTAAACGGGTATATCTTTGTGCGTGATATTAGTCCTGAAGAGTTGCTAAAGAATATTCGATACTATGTTAGAGCGAGAATTAAGTTTTCTGACCGCAGCGAACTCGATTTAGTTAAAAGTTTGCTGGATAAAGCGGGCTTGGATTCGCCAGTAGGTATTCAGGATGACCTCCCTTTTAAAGATCATGATTGTGAAATGGCGCCGATAAGACCAAGTAGTCTTCCGGCTAATGATGAAAATCCACCACTGCCTGGCGAGGGCAGTGACATTACTAAAGAAGAGTCGATGGGTCCCAGAAGTTGCCCTTAATAATCGTCTCATATTGAGACCATTTGAATAACGTTGGCCTTAAT
>JBLMWG010000035.1:0-4318 GCA_050257115.1 Bacillota bacterium | reverse complement strand
TCGCAGCTAAACAAGCAGCTGGAAGCTATATCACGGCTTTGACTGGCGATGTGACAGCGGCAGGTCCTGGCTCTGCAGCGGCGACAATTGCAGCGAATGCGGTGACAACGGCTAAGATTTTGGATGGCACTATCTTGGGTGCGGATTTGAATTTCACGGGCGTGAACACTGCAACTTCAGGAATCACTGTTGTTGATTCAACTGGCAAATTTAATAACTTTGCCTGTGGCACTGTTGGCCAAGTTGCAACTTGGACTGTGACTGGTTGGGCCTGTCAGACTCCAGCAAGCAGCGGCACTGTGACCAGTGTCACTTCTGCAAACTCTGACATTTCAGTAGCGACAAATACAAGTACTCCAGTACTTACTTTGAATTCAGGAACTACCGGTGGCGCAACGGATGCGAATAAAATTGCTAAACTTGATGTCAATGGTTTGCTAACTCCTGCGATGATTCCATTATTGGATGCAAGTAAGATTTCTACAGGGATTCTTCCAATTGCTCGCGGTGGAACTAATTCATCGACGGCATTGGTCAACAATCGCATAATGGCTTCTACGGGTGGTGCCATCGTCGAAGCGCCCGCAATTACCGCGAACATGGCTTTGGTCTCTGATGCTAATGGTATCCCAATAGCCTCTGCTGTGACGAACACTGAGTTGGGATATCTTTCTGGAGTGACTTCTTCGATTCAAACTCAATTGAATGCAAAATCCACTTCTAGCGGTTGGGCAAACTACAGCGTCATCGGCACCAATGGATCTGGGGCAATGACAGCAATTTCTGGAACAACTGCCGGCACTATCTTACAACATTCCGTAACTGGTCCTGTTTACTCGACAGCCACGTACCCAAGTACTACGACAGCGAATCAATTGTTGTTCTCTTCTTCGAACAACGTCATAGGTGGTTTAACTTCTGCGAATAATTCGGTTCTTTTAACTAATGCCAGCGGTGTCCCCGCTTGGTCTGCAAAAACTGCTGATACTTTCACGCAATACGCTCTGCTTGCAGGTCGCGCAGGTGGACAGATATTAAATGGTGGTACAGCGGCAAGTGAAAATTTAACTTTGGATTCTACGAGCAATAGCACTAAGGGTTATGTCTTGTTAAACCCTACCGGCGGTAATGTCGGCATTGGGACCACATCTCCGGCTTATCAATTCACTCTTCAAGATACGACGAACTCGGCAAAACAAATACGGATGAATGACTCCTCAACCGACATGTTGGTTGTTCAGTCTAACGAAACCGGATATTCGGGAATAACGACGATTAACACGGACGTCTCCACAAAAAAATGGGGCTTCGGAACACTGGCAAGTTCGACGTTCTACGGCCCGTCGAAAGGGTTTGTCATTCGGGACGTTTCGGCTGGTCAAAGTCGCTTGGTTATCGACGGCTCAGGCAACGTGGGCATTGGCACGACGGCACCAGGGTCCACACTGGATGTTAATGGAGCCCTTCGTCTTGAAGGATCCACGTCAGGGTATGCAGGTCTACAAGCCCCTGCCACCGCAGGAAATGTCACGTGGACGTTGCCATCTGCTGATGGGACCGCTGGACAAATATTGCAAACAAATGGATCAGGTACGCTCGCTTGGGTAAATCCTGCCTACAGTTCACAATGGACCACCAGTGGTACAAAAATCTATTACTCAAATGGAACCACTGGATATGTGGGTATTGGAACGACAACGCCTACTGGAATCCTGGATGTTCAAGGGGGCACGGCCGGTACAGGAGCCAATGGGGCCAACATTAACCTGTATGCACAGAATGGTTCCAATGGCGGTCATAATGGGGGAAATATTATCTTGATGCCAGGCCTTGGTACCAGTTCCGGAATTAGTGGAACGGTGGGCATTGGCACGGCTTCCCCTTCATCCACAGCCGCTGCTGGAACCATCTATAAACTGGATGTTCAAGGTGCCGGAAATGCCAGTATCTCTTCGATCGGAATAAACATCGCAAATACGAATTTCACACTTAACTCTTCCGCCGACATCTATTTCTATCACAACGGCACCACGGGAAGTAGGATCGGCAGTTTACTGCCGGGATCAAATACATCCGCATTGGTCTTCTACACAAGTGCTAGCATGGTAGCTCCTGCTGAGAAAATGCGACTTGATGGTAACGGAAACCTCGGTATTGGAACGACCGCTCCAGGTTATAAACTTGACGTGCAGGGCGGAGACATCAATGCTTCAGGCAGCGTGCGTGCCGCAGGTGTGGCGTTGACTTCAGATATTCGCTTTAAGAAAAATATCGAAGAAGTTAAAAATCCTTTGGAAAAAATATTGGCTCTACGTGGTGTGACATATGACTGGCGACGCGATGAGTTTCCTGAACGCCACTTCTCGGACAGAAAACAACTGGGCGTCATCGCACAAGAAGTTGAAAAACAATTCCCGGAAGCCGTGGACACCGATAAAAATGGTTATAAATCTGTGAGTTATACTTCCTTGGTTTCACCGTTGATCGAGGCTGTTAGAGCGCTTTATAACCGCATCACAAGAATTGAAGACCAACAGACAACCCAAGCCCGCCAAATAGCATCTGTGCAAAAAGAAAATGAAATATTGAAGAAAAAGAATGCGGAACTGGAAGCTCGTCTAAACAGAATTGAAAAAGCACTGGGTGCAAAATAAATTAGAATTGTCTCCGTGCGGTTAGCACCACGTTATATGAAACTTTTAATGATAGCTATTTTCTTAGCTTCTAATCAGATCTTGCATCAGTGCTTTAATTTCAGCTTCTTGCAAGGTCTCTTTCTCCAAAAGCAGATTCGCTCCCTTTTCCAAGATATCTCTATTGGTTTCTAAGATCCTTCTTGCAAGGCTTGCCGCCTCGTCAATTGATTTGCGAATTTCCACATCTATTTTTTGCGCACTTTCCTCACTGTGGGAACGATGCTCAATTCCCATATAGGGCCCCTCTAAAAATGACGGGGCTTGCTGTTCGTAAACGACATTTCCTAACGAGGAACTCATCCCATAGCGCGTGACCAAGGCTTCTGCGATATTGGTGACCTTTACCAAATCGTCAGCGGCTCCCGTGGAAATCTCTCCAAAGACAAGACTCTCTGCAACTCGTCCGCCTAAGAGAACTGCCATTTTATTGAGTAACTCTGCCCTTGTCATAAGATAGCGATCTTCAGTAGGGCGTTGAATCGTATACCCCAAAGCTCCAATACCATGAGGGATGATTGATATTTTTTGCACCTTATCAGTGCCCGGTAATGCACAACCGATCAATGCATGTCCCATTTCATGAAATGCGACGATTCGTTTTTCTTTGGGATTTAAAAGTCGATTGTGCTTTTCAAGGCCAGCCACAATACGCTCCATGGCCACCACAAAATCATCTTCTTCAACAATTTGCGATTTCCTTCTGGTCGCAGCAAGTGCGGCTTCGTTGACTAAGTTAGCAAGATCAGCGCCGGTAAATCCTGATGTCAAACCCGCAATATGCTCTAGATTCAAGGTATCGGACACGCGAATACTTTTTATATGCACCTTCAGAATAGCTTCACGGCCGATTTTATCAGGGCGATCAACAAGAACCTGTCGGTCGAATCGGCCTGCACGGAGTAAAGCTGGATCCAAAATTTCCGGACGATTCGTCGCAGCTAATAAAACAACACCGGACTTTGTATCAAACCCATCGAGTTCTGCTAAGAGTTGATTCAGTGTTTGCTCCTTCTCATCATGACCACCAGAAAGAAGTCCCGGAGATCTGACTCTTCCCAGAGCATCCAACTCATCAATAAAAATAATGCAAGGCGCTTTGTTGCGAGCTTGCTCGAAAAGGTCCCGAACCCGAGCAGCTCCGACACCAACAAACATTTCAACAAACTCTGAACCACTGATTGAAAAAAAAGGGACATGTGCTTCTCCGGCAACAGCCTTGGCTAACAAGGTTTTTCCTGTTCCCGGTGGTCCGATCAACAAAATGCCTTTGGGCATTCGCGCACCAAGTCGTCCATACTCTTCTGGATTTTTTAAAAACTCAACAACCTCTCGCAGTTCACTTTTTGCCTCTTCAACGCCAGCAACATCTTCAAAAGTAATTTTGACGTCTGTTTCGATGTAAAGCTTGGCGCGGCTTTTTCCGACGGACAAAAGCCCGCCCACACCACCTTTTTCAAAAAGGCGACGATTCAAATAAACCCAAAGGCCAACAAAGATAAGCACAGGAAGCGTCCATGATAACAAGTCGCGGAAAAATGAACTGTCAATCTCTCGCGTGTAGGTCACACCTGATTCTTGCAGATCCTTTGCTAGCTCAGGCTCCACCCGTGTCGTGATAAAAA
>JBLMWG010000034.1:0-3214 GCA_050257115.1 Bacillota bacterium | reverse complement strand
GATGTTTTCTTTGGAACGTTATGGAACTTTTCTTGAAAAGGTCTAAAGATTTGACAAGAAACGTTTTTTTAAAAGTTGGAGATTGTTTAAGTTTTAAATCAATTCAAATACTTATCGTGTCTCAGATTGAAACCTGTTTTTTATTTCGCAGTAAGAATCATCACTTACATCAAAATTTAGTTTTAGGATCGTACTTCGTATACTGAGCGTGTCTTACGGCAACGGGTCAATGATGGCCCACAGTCTGAAGGGGAAACTTAGTATGAATATCGATATCACAACTTGGAAACAGAAGTTTGTGAAAACAGCAGTCCTTGTTGCGGGAGCAGCAATGACTATGGGAAATTCAAAGTGTCAACAACAACCTCAAGCGCGTACGCTAAAAAAAATTGTGGATATCAGTGCTGTGACTTCCGCCCCAATTAGTTTCCCAGATGGAAGCTCTTTTGATTTTCAATACGTTGCGAATCAGCAGATTTATGGCGTTCTGCAGGAAAGCAATGAGTTTGCTTTTAAAGCGAAAAAGACTTTCGCAACATCTCCGTCCAAAGTTACACAGGCTAAAATGACGACGGGTTCGGATGTTAAAATGTTTAACTTGTCAGAGGGCGATACGGCCATGATGAAAGCCTCTGCTTTAGAAGCTGGTAAAGAGGTTGATACTCAATACGCACAAACAGCCTGGTGTATGGCAAATCTTCCCCAAGCTCGTTTATCAGGCTCAGTCAATTCCTTTGAAATGATTGGTGGTGGTGGAATTTCGTTAGGGTTCACGCCAGCTGGACCGGTGCCTTCAGTCACTCTCGGATCTGCCTCGGTGAATATTGAGCAAGCACAGATGGACTTTTCCATGTTGGCGACTCGCCCATTGAGTTCGACTGTTATTGCGGCAACCAACATTGATTCTAAACAGACTAAAACGAAATTGAACTTCACAATTAATTTTGGTTTGTGGAGTGCGGGGCCAAGTGCGTTCTATCAAACACCTCTTGCGACTGTGACAAAGAAAGCATTGACGACCGCCGTAGACAACTTGAGTACACAGATGGCTTCAGACGCTTGGTATACGCGCGTTCTTGCAAATCACGACACTCACTTAATGGTTGTGGGTGGTGCGGATGTGAAGCTTGAAGTGGGTGACCAGTTGTTAGTTTACAATGAGGAATACTATTGGGATGGCGAGCCTTGTAATTCAAATTACTTAGGTGGTGGGGCCGCAGCGGGTTCAGCTGTTGCCAAAATCGAGATCGACTGGGTGGGCGATGAGATCTCTCGCGGTAAAGTGATCGAGCAAAGCGACTACAATGCGGTGGTTGGGGCGAAGGTGAAGCTCTTTAAGCTGCATGCGGCGAACTATGTTCCGCCATCAGCAGGGGTTCAAGCTCCAAGCAATGATACATCTGGCTCTACGACGGCTCCTGTGGCGAGTAATAGCTCCAAACCCACAGGGGGGCGCTAAGACGGCCTTGTTTCAGAGGGAAAAAGTCCCTCTTTTCTTGCCAAGGAAGGGCTAAAAGGGTAGGGTCTCGGCCATCAAGCAGAGGCCCTTATGTTTTCTGGAATTGTCGAATCAGTTATGCCTATCGAGAGCTCTGAAGAGCTCCAAAATGCCTACCGTATTAAAATTAAAAAACCACATGATTTCAAAGACTTGAAGCTCGGAGATAGCATTGCCTGTGATGGTGTATGTTTGACCGTTGAGGCTTTTGACGATCAACAAATGACGTTTGCTTTAGCTGCAGAAACGATCAAGATCCTAGAGTGGAATCCTCAAAGTTGGACTGGTAAGCGGGTCAATTTAGAGAGATCTTTACGTTTTGGGGATCGAATTCATGGACATTTGGTAACGGGGCATGTCGACAGTTTGGGTACTGTGGCTCGTGCAGAGCTTGAAGGGGAATCTTTCTTTTTGGATGTCCAAGTGGCAGACAGCATCCTTCCTTACGTTTGGAAAAAAGGGAGTATCACCCTGAATGGTGTCAGTCTCACGGTGAATGAGTTGAACAAAAACGTCGTTTCCGTTTGCCTTATTCCTGAGACGATCAAACGCACAAACTTGGGTGATTTGAAAAAGGGCAGCCGTATCAATGTGGAGCCAGACTACATGGCTCGCGCGATTCAACGTTCGTTGGAAGTAAAGAGGGATCAATAATGGAGTTTAATTCTATCGCAGAAATTATTGAAGATGTTCGCGTCGGCAAAATGGTTATTCTCGTAGATGATGAAGATCGAGAAAACGAAGGCGATCTGATCATGGCCACCGATCACATCAATGCCCAGGCGGTGAACTTTATGATTTCAGAAGCCCGTGGGTTGGTATGTCTGTGCATGACACATCAGCAGATGGATCGCTTGCAGTTGCCGTTGATGGTTCGTGATGAATATAATTATGCTCCGAATAAGACGGCGTTCACAGTTTCTATCGAGGCAGCGGAAGGAATCAGCACCGGAATTTCTGCCGCAGATCGTGCCCATACCTGCAAAGTGGCGGCTAATCCCCACGCCAAGCCTTCTGACGTCCATATGCCAGGTCATATCTTCCCAATTCGCGCTCAGCAAGGTGGGGTCTTAAAGCGCGCCGGGCATACGGAGGCTTCGGTAGATTTAGCTCGCTTGGCGGGCTTGAATCCTGCAGCAGTAATTTGTGAGGTTATGAATCCAGATGGGACGATGGCTCGTGTTCCAGATCTTAAAGCCTTCGCTAAAAAACATAATATTAAAATCGGTACGATCGTTGATTTAATTGCGTACCGTTTGGCCAATGAAACTTTGGTGGAAGAGCTCGCGTCTTTTTCTTTGCCAGCCTCTTTTGGTGAAAATTATAAAGCTCGAGTGTTCCGCAGTACTGTAGATGGTCTGGAACACCTCGTGATTCAAAAAGGCTCAATAACCAAAGATCAACCAGCATTGATTCGTGTTCATGTTGACAACTTCACTCGTGATTTTATGGCGGTCGTGCAACGTGGAGCTTCTTCTGTGGTTGAAAGCCTTAAAATGATTGAAGAGGCGGGCAGCGGTGCTTTTGTTCTTTTGCGTGGCAACAATCGCACGGTGGGTTTAGCGCAAGAATTGCAAGTCTTGATGGGCATGGAGGATGTTCGTCCATCGACACCATTGATGGATGAACGTGATTACGGCATCGGGGCTCAGATCCTTCGTCAGATCGGCGCCAACAAGATCCGTTTGATCACCAATAAGCCAGAGAAAAAAGTTG